>JAIOWV010000002.1 GCA_021741945.1 Pontimonas sp. | reverse complement strand
TGGCGGGGTCGGGGAGTACTGCTGCGACCAAATCGCGCGGTGAGACCTCTGCCTTGCCGCGCTTGCCATCGGGTCCAGGCGCCGTGCGGACGGTCACCGGGGCAACCTTGTCGAGCCCCAAGAGGTTGAGGGTTTTGAGGACCCCAATGAACTCTGATCCCAGACCGTACTTGAACGTCACGCGCTTGGCGTCGAGAAAACGGGGAACCAGAGAGACTTCCTCGTGTTCAACGTTCACACACTCCACGGGGCCGATTCCGGCGGGGAACATGAAGACCTCAGGCTCACTAAAGGGTTCGGTGGTGAACCACCCGCGATCTTTTTCCCAGATCAGCGGGGGATTGAGGCATTCCTCGATCGTGGTCCAGATACTGAATGAGGGCGCAAAGATTTCGTTGCCCTCGTCATCGCGAACCACGAGGTTCGCACCGTCGCGAACACCAATCTCATCGATTTCGCTGAAAAGGTGGTCGCTTGCATATTTGGCGAACACGTCAGAGATGCCAGGCTCAACCCCCATTCCCACCAGAGCCAGCCGGCCGGAATTTTCCCACTCGGCAGCCCGGTCAAACTGCCAGTCACCAAGTTTGATACCCGGGGTGTTGTGGGGGTCAGTGGGGTGGGGGATGGACAGGCTCATCGCCATGTCCATGTAATCGGCGCCTGCGTCCAGAGCACCCTGGAAAATGCTCTGCACGAAAGCTGGCTCGACCGCGTTCATGACCACGGTGGCACTGTGCTTCTTGGCCAGCGCAGTCACGTTCTCCGGTGCTGAGGCATCGATGTGTTCGGCGCTGAACTTAGGACGGGCTGTGGGGAATCGACCCGCTATCCACTCGAGCACACCCTCAGCTCGGGAGGTGTCGTAGTCGGCAACAATCACGTGCTCATAAAAGTCGCGCGTTGCGAGAAGCTTGGCCAGAGCATTTCCGACGCCACCGGCGCCCACAAGAAGAATCTTCATGCCCTCAAACTACCGTCTCAGCTGGACTGTCCTCACGGAATCAGGATGAGTTTGCCGGAGCTCTTGCGCGCTTCCAAGTCCTGGTGGGCTTGCGCCGCTTCAGCCAGTGGGTAGGAGCCACCGAGCGTCATGGTGAGATCACCAGAGAGCATCGCAGCGAACACTTCACTGGCTCGCCACTGCAGTTCCTCACTCGTCTGGATGAAGTTAGTGAGAGAGGGGCGAGTGAGAACCAGTGAACCTAGCGAGTTCAGAATCTGGGGGTCAAAGGGACCGACCGCGCCACTTGCTTGACCGAACAGCGCCATCATTCCGCGTGGTTTGAGGCTTCGCAAACTTCCGTCAAACGTTGAGGCCCCAACACCGTCATAGACAACATCGACCCCGATTCCGCCCGTTAGTTCCCGAACGCGGGGCATGAAGTCCTCTTGGTCGTATCGAATCACGTGGGCGGCACCGGCTGCACCCGCGGCCGTGGCCTTGGCCTCTGTCGAGACAGTCCCAATGACTGTTCCGCCTCGCGCTGTGATCATCTGGCACAACAACAGTCCGACCCCGCCCGCTGCGGCGTGAACAAGAGCGGTGGTGCCGGGCTTGACCTCGAAGACGCTGGTGATCAAATACTGCGCAGTGATGCCCTGGAGCATTGCCTGGGCGGCCTGTGTCAATTCGATTCCCGAGGGGGCTCGCACCGCCTTGGAGGCATCCAATGCCACAACCTCTGCATAGCTACCGAGGTTGCTGGTCCACGCGACGGTGTCGCCCACGGCAAAGCCGGTGACATCAGATCCGACTTCGAGCACCGTGCCGGCACCTTCGAGGCCTGGGGTGTAGGGGAGGGTCATGGCGTAGACGCCGGAGCGCTGATAGGTGTCGATGTAGTTGATGCCTGCTGCTGCCACCTTCACCAGTAGGTCGGAGTGGGTGATTGTGGGGTCAGGCACGTCGGAAAATTGCAAGACTTCGGGGCCGCCGCTCTGGGAAACAACTATCGCCTTCATAAGAGTCCTCGCGGTGATGTCGGGAGTTTCCAGACTAGGTGACTCGACCACTGGATGAGGGTTTGCTGGATTGTTTGCCTGTTGTTAACCATGCGACTACTTGTTGTCTAGGTGCCCTCACAACCCTGAGGGCAGGACAGAAATTCCTGTCCACACCAAGCCCAAGAGGAGAAACACCAGTGAAGAAAAACTTCATTGCTTCGGCCGCTCTCGCAGCTGCCGGACTATTGGTTCTGTCTGCATGTGCAGGCGCAGCCGAAGAAGCTGAGGCACCCGCAGCTGAGGCACCCGCAGTCGAGGAAGCACCCGCGCTTTCCGGCACCATCTTGCTTGATGGCTCCAGCACCGTTGGCCCTTTCGCCGAGGCTGCTGCTGAGCTCTTCATGAACGAGAACCCCGGCGTTGCCGTGACCGTTGGTATCTCCGGTACCGGTGGTGGATTCGAGAAGTTCTGTAACGGTGAGACCGATGGCTCTAACGCCTCGCGTGACATCAAGGACGAGGAATCCGCTCTCTGTGCTGACAACGGCATTGAGTACACCCGCATCACCGTTGCAAACGACGCTCTCTCGGTTGTTGTCAACATGGACAACCCCCTCGAGTGCATCTCGGTTGAGGCTCTAAACGCAATCTGGAACCTTGACTCCACCATCGCAACGTGGGGCGAGATCCCAGGCGTTGACGCTGGAGACCTGGCTGGCGAGGACATCGTCCTCTACGGTCCTGGAACCGACTCTGGAACCTTTGACTTCTTCACCGAAGAAATCAACGGCGAGGGCGGCAACATTCGCACCGACTACAACAACATCGGTGAGGACGACAACCAGGCTGTTCAGGGTGTCTCTGGTGGCCTCGGCGCCATGGCATTCATCCCCTTCTCCTTCTACCAGGAGTACTCCGACACCGTGAAGGCACTGGCAATCGACAGTGGTGAAGGCTGCAACGAGCCCACCATTGACAACCTGCTCGCTGGTACCTACACCCCGCTCGGTCGCTCTCTCTACAGCTTCCCTGCTGCTTCGGCACTCGGTCGCGAAGAGGTCGTCGCGTTCTACACCTTCATGGTGGAGCGCAACGAAGAGATCGCAGCAGCAGCTGGTCTGGTCGCACTGACCGAGGACCAGAGGGCTGAGCAGCTTGCCGCTGTCGCAGCACTCGCTGGCTAGGTAGTCTGTATCACATTGGGACGATGGAGAGATTGGGAGATCTGAACTAATGTCTTCATCTGTGGTGTCGGCGCGGAGTGGGGCTCGTAGAGTCTCGCTCCGCGCCGAACACCCCCACTACGGCGAAAAAGTCATCATCGCCTTTCTCTTCATCACCGCAGTAATTTCCATCGCTGTAACGTCGGCCATCGTTGTCGCGCTTCTTCAGCCGCTTCCCCGATTTTTTACAGAGATTTCGATTGTCGAATTCTTCACAGCGACCGAGTGGTCGCCTGGATATGCACGGCCCCAGTACGGCGTTATTCCCATTGTTGTGGGAACCCTGATGGTGGTCATCACCGCCCTTCTGGTCGCGATCCCGCTCGGCTTGCTCTCGGCCATTTACCTCTCTGAATACGCTCCAGAGCCCGTTCGCAAGACCATCAAGCCCATCCTCGAAGTTCTCGAGGGCATCCCTACCGTCGCGACCGGCCTATTCGCCTTCTTCTGGCTCAGGCCATTTCTTGAATCTTTGACCCCTTGGCTTCCCTGGGGTGGTCTGTTCTCCACCGGTGTCGCTGGCATTGCGGTGGGATTAATCATCGTTCCGTTAATTTCTTCGGTCGCCGATGACGCGATGCGCTCAGTGCCCAGAGCCTTGCGCGAGGGTGCCTATGCCCTCGGTGCCGGGAAGATGCGCGTGGCACTTCGCGTGGTAGTCCCGGCGGCTTTCTCTGGGATCATTGCCGCTTTCGTCCTCGGTGCTTCGCGCGCGGTGGGTGAGACCATGATCGTGCTGTTGGTCGCTGGTGCTGGTTCTCCAGGCCTTAACTTCAACCCGTTTGAGGGAATCCAGACAATGACCGCCTACATCGCAAGCCGCGCGACCGGCGAAATTGCTGTGGGATCGATTGTCTACGACACGATTTTCGCTGTTGGCGCGCTGTTGTTCACCATCACACTCATCATGAACATGATTGCCATCCGCTTCGTCAACCGCTTCCGCGAGGTTTACGACTAATGGCTGACTCCTTCAACAACCTGCCAGCCAGAGGCCGCTTCGCGGCAGCTGGTGCAGGCTTGGTGGTTCAGAATCGCTTTGCTGCTACCGACAACAAGGGCAAGGTTTCGAGTGTTCTCTTCATGTCCGTCATGCTGTTGGCCCTCACCATTTCGATGGTCGCGATTGTGGCTATCTTGGCGTGGGCGTTCGTCGAGGGTCGCACCCGCCTCGATCTGGACCTAATTTTCAATGGACCCTCCACCGTCAACCGCGCGACCGCTGGGTTTAGCGTCGCCATCCAGGGAACCCTGCAGATCATCGGTGGTGTTATTGCCATCATCATCCCCTTGGGAGCCGGTGCTGCCCTCTACCTGGAGCAGTTTGCCGATAAGACCAAGTGGTGGAACCGACTCATCGAGCTCAACATTCAGAACCTCGCTGGAGTTCCCTCCATCGTCTTTGGCATCCTCGGCCTCGCGTTCTTTGTGAGAGGGCCGTTCAATCTGGGACTGGTGGCAGCCGCTGGTTCAGCAACCATCGCGCTGTTGGTCTTACCGACGGTGATCCTTGCATCGAGGGAAGCGATTAAGGCAGTGCCATCGTCCATTCTGGAAGGCTCCCTCGCTCTTGGCGCCACCCGCTGGCAGGCCGTGTGGCTCCAGGTGCTGCCTGCGGCGATTCCCGGAATGCTGACTGGTGTCATCCTCGCCGTTGCTCGCGCTATCGGCGAGGCCGCGCCTTTGCTGCTCGTGGGAGCCCTCACGTTCGTGACGTTCCCACCGAACTTCTTTGAGGGAGGATATTCGGCCCTGCCCGTGCTGATTTACCAGTACGCGGGACGGCCTCAAGAAGAGTTCCAAATTTTGGCTGCAGCGGGAGTGTTGCTGATGTTGGCGGTGTTGATCTTGATCAACTCATTTGCCATCTGGCTTCGTGCCCGCTATGAGAGAACGTGGTAGGAGAGGGAATCATGAACGTACCCATTGGAGAGGAAACAGTGCCCAACGAGGTCTTTACACTGAAGGATGTCTCTGTCTACTACGGCGACAATCTGGCCGTGCAGAACGTGAACCTGCCCATCTACGAAAACGAGATCACCGCTCTGATTGGACCCTCCGGCTGCGGCAAGTCGACAATTCTTCGCAGCCTCAACCGGATGAATGACTTGATCCCTGGCGCCAAGGTCACCGGCGAGGTGCTCTACCACGGGCAGGATGTCTACGGCTCTGATGTTGACCCCGTTCAGGTTCGTAAGACCGTGGGAATGGTCTTTCAGAAGCCAAACCCCTTCCCCAAGTCGATTTACGAGAACATCGCCTTTGGGCCGAAGACGCTCGGTGTCAAAGGCAACATGGACGACATTGTCGAGCAGGCCCTTCGCGGTGCCGCCCTCTGGGATGAGGTCAAGGACCGCCTTAAAGACAACGCCTTTGGCATGTCCGGTGGCCAGCAACAGCGTTTGTGTATCGCCCGCGCGATTGCTGTTCAGCCCGATGTGATTTTGATGGACGAGCCCTGCTCGGCCCTTGACCCGGTATCGACCTTCAAGATCGAAGACTTGATGAACGAGCTTAAGAAGGACTACACGATTGTCATCGTGACCCACAACATGCAGCAGGCTGCTCGTGTGGCGGATAGGACGGCCTTCTTCACGGTGGCCTCCGATGACGCTGCGGGAAGTCGGATCGGTGTGTTGGTTGAGCACGATCGCACCGACAAGATCTTCTCGAGCCCTGCCAACCAGAAGACCCTCGACTACGTCACTGGGCGCTTCGGGTAGTGACCAGCCGGCGTAAGCTGGCGTAGTGGCTGATTCTTTTCCTGGTAATCCAACAGATCGATCGACGGCTGAAGCCCTTGATCGGGAGGACGCTCTAGCGCCGTTTCGGGCGGAGTTTTTTCACGCGGATGCAGACCAGTGCTATTTGGATGGCAACTCTCTGGGCCGCCTCCCCTTGGCGACGGTTGAGGCCGTCAACTCTTTTCTGACCAGCGAGTGGGGCACGGAGCTTGTTGGTGGGTGGTCCCACTGGATTGATGAAGCGCAGGTTGCCGGCGACCTTCTCGCCAGGGCCACCTTGGGCACAGGACCCGGCCAAACACTGGTGTGTGACACCACCTCGATGAACTTCTACCAGTTGGCCCTCGCGGCAATTTCAGCGAGGCCAGGTCGAAAGACAATCATCATTGACTCCGCTAACTTCCCGACCGATCGCTACATCCTTGAGGGCATCGCTGCTCAGCACGGTCTGAATCTCATAACCCTCGACACCGATGGCAGCAGTGGCCCTGGCGCTGTGTCTGTTGCAGCCAAGGACGAGCGAGTGACTGCTGAACTACTGGCACCGTTTTTGAACGATGACGTCGCTCTGGTCACGCTGCAGGCCATCAACTACCGCTCTGGCGCCAGGCCAGAGCTTCGTGAGATTTCACGGGCTGTGAAGGCCGCGGGAGCCTTCATGCTGTGGGATTGTTCCCACGCCGGTGGTGCCATTGATTTGGACTTTGATGGAAACGACATCGATCTTGCCGTTGGTTGCACCTACAAATATGGCAACTCAGGTCCTGGATCACCTGCCTGGTTGTTTGTGCGGAAATCCCTCCAGGCCGAGCTTCACGTTCCCATCCAGGGATGGTTTGCCCAGAGAGACCAGTTTGTGATGGGGCCGTGGTTTGAGAAATCCGCTGATATCCGCGGTTTCCAGGTTGCAAGTCCCTCCATCGTCGGGATTCGGGCCGTTCAATCCAGCTACCAGATGATTGAGCGGGCGGGGATCACGGCGATTGAAGCGAAAGCGGCGCTTGGTACACAACTCATGATCGCGCTCGTTGATGAGTGGTTAGTGCCCCTCGGCTTTGAACTTGGAACACCCCGCGAAGCGGCCCACCGCGGAGGCCACATCATCATCACTCATCCCGATGCCGCTCAGATTGCGCTGGCGCTTCGCAAAATGAAGAACGTGGTTCCCGATTACCGGGAACCCAGTGCAATCAGGCTCGCTATCTCGCCACTTGCCACCTCCTACGTTGAGGTGTGGGACGGCTTTAACCGTCTGCGTGACCTAGTGGCTAGTGGTGACTACCGGAATGTGACGCCAGACGAAAGCCGAGTGACCTGATGACTGGTTCTCACGAGAAAGCCGTTACTTATACGAGCTACCTCAAAGTGGAGGAGCTGCTCTCGCTGCAGAAGCCGCTTTCTGAGGGCCCTGAGCATGACGAACTCCTCTTCATAACCATTCACCAGGTTTATGAGCTCTGGTTTCAGCAAATCCTTCACGAGCTGGCCGCGCTACAGCCTGCGCTAGAGAGCGGTGACACCCACCGCTCCCTTGCGCTTCTTGGACGGGTGCGCACCATCATGAAGATTTGCGTGGCCCAGATTGATGTTCTGGAGACCATGACTCCTCTCCAGTTCCAATCGTTCCGCTCACGCCTGTCCTCAGCCAGTGGTTTTCAGTCAGCGCAGTTCCGCGAGCTCGAGGCTGTCCTTGGCCGTCGCGACTATGCGGGCGAGAACGCGGAACACGGCAGTGGCATGAAGATGGCCGAGCACTTGGTTCCAGGTTCACCTGCCCGGATTGCGGTCGAAGCAGCGATGTCGAGGCCGAGCGTGTGGGATTCAGCTCTTGCCTACTGCAATGCTAGAGGGCACGCGATGCCCTCTGACGTTCTTAATCGCGATGTCACCACCCCATGGGAGGCTCGCGAGGATGTCCAGGCGGTGCTGGTGAAGCTTCATCACACGGACCCCGAATCCTCGCTGGTGTGTGAAGCGCTCGTGGATCTTGACGAAGGTTTGGGAGAGTGGCGCTATCGCCACGTGAAGATGGTGGAGCGGACCATTGGGCGCAAGAAAGGAACCGGAGGGTCTGCCGGTGTTGCCTATTTAGCAAGCACCCTCTTCAACCCCTTCTTCCCAGACCTCTGGGACATCAGGAGTCAGCTGTAGGGCTACTCCTAAATAGCGAACGCCTTGTGGGTGGTGTGTAGTCGCAGACATCGCCTGGACACAGCTGGGGTGGGGTCTTCGCAAAGACCCGGTAAAGCTCACACCCGACGCAGATTCCAAACGCTGCTTCCAAGAACATCAGCGCAAGGCAGAAGCTGCAGAACAGCAGCATGTATTCGTTCTGCACTCCGAAGAAGCCCATGCCAAGACATGCGATGAAGGCCATACCAAATCCCAGAGACCACGCCAGAAGTTTCTGTTGTGCGCCAACCCACTCGGGGCGTTGCCGGCGCACGATCAGTGCGCCGAGCACCATCGAGGGCGCGAACCGGTGGCCCAACCCGATACGTATTCCCATGTCGATCATGAAGAGGAGCCCGAAGCCACGAACTGGTTGGAAGTCGCCGGTGTAGAAGGCGTAGTTGACGGCGATGAAACCTACGAGGAAAAGGATTCCCGCCGAAGCCCGCACCGCGCGCTCGTTCACCACGGGAATGTCGAAGCCCTCGACTCGTTCGCCAAAGCTCGGGTCCTTGGTTGAGGTTTCCGCCATAGGGACACTATACCCCAGGGGGTATTGTGTCCCTATTCCTCCATAGAAGGCGAATACCCTAGGGGGGTGAGCATTGTGAAGCTATCGCCGGAGGTTCAGGATGCCCTTGAGCATTCCCTGCCGGTTCTCGCTTTGGAATCCACCATCATCGCCCACGGATTGCCAAGGCCCCAGAATCTTGAATCGGCTAAGCGCTGGGAGGCTCAAGTTCGGGCCGCTGGCGTGGTGCCGGCAACAGTAGCTGTGATCGACGGAATCCCGACGGTCGGCCTGACTGAAGCGGAACTTGAGCGGATTGCTCACGAGGAAATTCCCAAGGCTAGTGTTCGCGAACTGCCCGTTCTGGTGGGCGCAGGGCGCTCGGGAGCGACCACTGTTGCCTCCACCGCTTATCTTGCGAGCCTGGCCGGCGTGCGCGTCTTCTCCACCGGTGGTCTGGGTGGGGTTCACAGAGGGGCCAGCGAGACGTTTGATGAGTCAGCGGATTTGTCGATCCTTGCAAGCTCACCCATAACTGTGGTGTCCGCCGGCGTGAAGTCGATTCTTGACATCGGTGCAACGCTCGAGCGGCTGGAAACCTTGAGCGTGCCGGTCATTGGCTATCGGACGAACGTGTTTCCCGCCTTCTGGTTGAGAGAGAGCGCTTTTTCACTCGAGTGGTCGCTTGATACGCCGGCAGAGATTGCAGACGTGATGGCGGCTCGTGATTCCCTGGGACTTCGCGCCGGCATTGTGGTCGCGAACCCCGTGCCGGAGAGCCAGCAGTGGGATCCGGCAACTCATGATCGCCTGCTGTCTGAAGCTCTCGAGGACGCTGATCGGCAGGGCATCCGAGGTAATGAGGTCACGCCTTTCTTGCTGGCGCACGTTTTGGAGAATTCGGGGGGTGCAAGCCTGCGGGTGAACTTAGACCTCGTGACCAATAACGTGGCAGTCGGCTGCGAGATTGCGACCGCGTGGGCCAATCGCTCATGAGCACCCAATCGAGAGTTCTTGTCGTCGGCGATGTGATTGATGATGTGGTTGCCAGGGTGGAAATGCCCCTGCGGCCAAACACCGATACCCCCGCGCGCATCCTGCGAGAATCCGGAGGCTCTGCAGCGAATACCGCAGTCTGGCTTGCCGCTGAGGGTGTTCACGTTGATTTCGTTGGTCGAGTAGGGCATTTTGATGCGCAGCGTTTTGAGGTCGAGTTTGCGGGGGCGGGGGTGACCGCTCACCTCGAACACGATACCCAGCTAGCCACCGGGACCATCGTCATTGTGGTCGAGGGCGCAATACGGTCGATGCTGAGTGACCGCGGAGCCAATGCTGAACTCGATCCAACCCGAATCCCCCTGGCATTGTTGGAGTCAGCCAGTGTGGTTCACCTCACCGGTTACAGCATCTTCCACCACCACACACCGGAGCTGATGACGTCGTTCATCACGAGCGCACAGAGCGCAGGGTGCCGGGTGATGGTGGACGCATCATCATCGGGTTTCCTTCAGGACTTTGGGGTCGAACGCTTCGTTGACCTGATTGCAGGCGCAGACATCCTCCGTTGCAATGAAGACGAGGCGGCGATTCTCTCTGGGGCTTCTGATGTTCCTCAGGCGGTCGGGATTCTGGCCAAGCGCTTCCCCGTTGTTGTTGCGACTTTGGGGAGTGAAGGGGCTCTCGTCTGGGAGGACGGCACGTTGACGCACGTGCCGGCGGCACCCATTGAGGAGATGGTTGATCCCACCGGTGCAGGCGACTCGTTTAACGCAGGCATCCTCGCCGGGCTCGCCTCTGGCGGGAGTGTCGTCCAGGCCGCGCACAGGGCGGCCGAGATTTCAGCAAAATGCGTTACTCAGCTGGGCGCGCGGCCTTAACTTCCGAAAAAGCGGCCAGCGCCTTGTCTCTGCTGGCCTTCATGTCCACGATCGGCTCGCTCGGGTAGTCGGGGGTGCCAATCTCTGGAACCCAGCGGGAGATGTATTCCTGCTGGGGGTCAAACTTTTCCGCTTGGAGCATGGGGTTGAAGACTCGGAAATACGGAGCGGCGTCAGCGCCGCTTCCTGCCACCCACTGCCAGCTAGCGGGGTTATTTGCCTCATCCGCATCCACCAGGGTGTCCCAAAACCATGCCTCCCCGATTCGCCAGTCCGTCAGCATGTTCTTGATCAGGAACGATGCTGTGACCATGCGCACGCGGTTGTGCATATAGCCGGTGGTCCATAGCTCGCGCATTCCTGCGTCGACCAGAGGGACCCCGGTGCGACCTTTCTGCCAGGCCTTCAGGGCTCCTGGCTCGGGTTCGCCCCAGGGGAAGCGATCGAACTCAGGTCTGAAGTTCTTGGAGGCAAGCTCGGGGAAGTGGAAGAGGATGTTGTAGGAGAATTCACGCCACCCGATCTCGCTCAGGAACTTCGCTTTATTCTTTTCCGCGTCCGCGGGAAGTGTCCGCTCAAGCGCGTGCCAAATCATGTGGGGACTAATCTCGCCGAAGCGGAGGTGAGGGCTGAGTCGTGACGTTGTCACCGGCCCTGGTTCATCCCGCCGGTGGTAGTTCTTCAAGACATTCGCCACGAAATCATTGAGGCGATCAGTGGCCCCCTGCTCACCTGGATTCCACATCTCTTCAAGACCAGCGGACCAATCCGGGGCGGTCGGAAGAAGATCCCAGTTACTGACATTGTCTGAGGCAATCCCACTCGCGCTCGCGAGCGTCGAGGGAGCACTGAGGGGGACCCTCGGCGGCTCGGATGCTAAGCAGGCTCGCCAAAAGGGTGTGAACACGCGGAATGGGCGGTCTTCACCCGTTCTAATGGTCCAGGGCTCAAAGAGCAGGTTCCCGGCAAAACTTTCGCAGATTAGGCCGGCGTCTCTCAGTTCGGTCTTGAGAGTCGCGTCTGCCTCGCGGGTTATTCCATAGCGCCGGTTCCAGAAGACAGCGCCCGCTCCGGTTTCGCGCACCACGTCAAGGACGATGTCCGCTCCGCTGCCCCGACGCAGAACGAGGGAGCCACCGAGAGCTTCGATGTCTTTCTTAAGGGAGAGGAGCGAGTGGTGGAGCCACCACTTCGTGGCGCCACCTAGTGGCCTGGAACCGGGGCTTTCTTCGTCGTGGACATAGAGCAGAACCAGGGAGTCCCCCCGAGCGACTGCTGCGTCGAGAGCGGGATTGTCCACGAGTCGCAGGTCGTTGCGAAACCAGACGATGCTAGGGCGTGAGGTCATCTGGTCAGCGTAGAGGGCCTGGCTGGATAGTGTCCATGTGGGGCTTCCATAACGTGATGAGGGCCGGCCGCTGAGGCGAGCGACCGGCCCTGTTCCCTTGCACCAAGAGTGTTTTGTAATCACATGAGCGAGAGCTGCTAAAGCACGCAACTGACGATGAGGCCAATATATAACAGATTGGTAACGCTGTCTATACCCAGAATTTTGCTAGGAAAATTGGCCTAAATCATGTCCGGTGACGGGGCTTCGCCGTAGTGGATGGTGACATCCGCGTGCCGGTCAAACCGGTAGCCAGCGCCGCGTACGGTGCGAACAATGTCTTCATAGCGACCAAGTTTCGAGCGAAGCCGGCGAATATGGACGTCGATAGTGCGGGAGTTGGGGATATCGTCATCGCCAGCCGTCCACAGCGCCTCGATAATGACTTCCCGGCGCACTGTCTGCCCTTCCCGCAACACCAGGAACTGCAGCAGCGCAAACTCTTTGAACGTGAGTGGCGCGGCCTCGCCATCGATCGTGACCCGCTTGCGCGAGATATCGATCACCACTGAGAGCACCCGCTCCGGATGCGCTGGCTTGAGTTTTGCCAGTGCTGCCGGGTCGTGCAGTGCCATGCGGACAATTTCTAGGTTGTTGCCGCCCGACCCGGTCGGGGCAAGCGCAATCGCCGCGTGGGTGTCGGCGCTTGGCACATGGTGGGCGACGGTTTTTTTGAGTTCTTTGACCAGGGTTTCTAGGGAAATCCCGGCGTCTCGGGCGTCGCCTTCGGTAACGCCCACATAGAGAGCGAACCCACGAGGTTCGCGAGGTGAAGAAGAGGTAGTCATTGCTGTCGATTCGGTAAGGGGTCC
Organism: Pontimonas sp.; assembly: GCA_021741945.1. Classification (GTDB taxonomy): domain Bacteria; phylum Actinomycetota; class Actinomycetes; order Actinomycetales; family Microbacteriaceae; genus Pontimonas. Next base: position 33,692 of record JAIOWV010000002.1, on the reverse strand, counting down.
GAAGACCCTCGGAAGAAGGGGACGTTAGTCACGCATTCGACAGCAACACTCAGGCGCTCCCAGGGGGAGCATCGACAGGGCCAGAGTGTTCATGCGCCGATTATCGCCGGCTAGTGAGCCAAGCGTCAAGTCCCCGGGATCTACCCGACGGTCCCATACAGGCGATCCCCGGCATCGCCGAGGCCTGGGACGATGAAGCCCCTCTCGTTGAGCTTTTCATCCAGAGCGCCGAGGACGATGGTGACCTTCAACCCTTTGGTGCCTTCCTCCACAGCCTTCACTCCCTCTGGTGCGCCAAGCAGACACACCGCCGTGATGTCGGATGCACCCTTCTGGGCGAGGAACCTGATGGCTTGGAGTAGTGACCCACCTGTTGCAAGCATCGGGTCGAGAACGAAGCACTGACGATCAGAGAGGTTCTCGGGTAAACGCTCTGCATAGACGCTTGGCTGAAGCGTTTCTTCATCGCGGACCATACCCAGGAAGCCCACTTCAGCGCTGGGGAGCAGCGCAACCATTCCCTCCAACATTCCCAGGCCTGCGCGCAGGATAGGGACCACAACGGGACGGGGTTTAGCAAGCTTCTTGCCCACAGTCGTCTGAACCGGGGTCACAATCTGGTGGTCTTCGGTCCGAATGTTGCGCGTTGCTTCGTAAGCGAGCAGCGTCACCAACTCGGAGGTCAGCGCCCGGAAGACGGGCGATGGGGTGTCTTGGTCACGCAACACCGAGAGCTTGTGGGAGACCAAAGGGTGGTTGGCGACGTGTAGATCCATGCCGCTCACCTTACCTCGAGGGGCACTGGTCGCGAAGCTGGATAAAGTGGGGCGCATGGCGACCGATCACGAACTCATGGGGCTTGCGATTGACCTCGCCCGGGAGGCTCTCCACACGGGTGATGTGCCAGTTGCCGCACTCGTCGTTGATGCTGCCGGGGTGATTGTTGCCAAGGCATGTAACCAGAAGGAGCGAGACCATGATCCGACCGCTCACGCGGAGGTCATGGCTCTTCGTCTCGCTGGCCATGCACTCGAGACAGCTAATCTTTCAGGGCACACGCTTGTTGTAACCCTCGAACCGTGCGTGATGTGCGCCGGGGCGATAACGCAGGCTCGAATCTCCCGTGTTGTCTTTGGAGCCTGGGACCCCAAAGCCGGCGCAGCTGGTAGCGTCCACGATCTGGTTCGCGATCGATCCCTACCCCATCGGGTTGATGAAGTTGTGGGCGGGGTGCGAGAGGCGGAGTGCGCTTCGTTACTTACTGAGTTCTTTGGACAGGCTCGAGAGTCCTAGCTCACCACGCCCGGCCACAGCACCGCGATAAAGAGATTCGCGATAGCGAACGCCCCTGCCACGTGAAGCAGTGGCAAGAGGCTCCGCTGCGTGGCGCCAGGTGCCACCCTCTTTTGGCGACGGTAGGCGATGAGAGCGACGATGAAAATCACGAGTGCGAACACCGTCTTGACCGCAATCTTTGTGTGATCAAGCGACATGTCAGGATCATCAGCCAGACGCATTTCGGCGAGACCGGTCAACAGAAGGCCGGTTACTAGCTGGACGATGCCACCGGCGAGGACCCACGAGAACGCGTAGCCGGTGTGGGCCCGCATCTGAATAAGGAAAGGCCCGATGATCATGGCCAAACCGAAGAAGTGGGTAATCAGGGTGATGTCTCTGACAAGTTCCATGCGGTTCTCCTCGTTAGTCGGACGCCTTAATTACAATAACGTCGGTCGGCGGGTCTTCCCTGGAGGGGTCCCGAACAAGTTCCGGCTCGATGTAGATCTCTGCGGTGTCGGTCGTGACCTCTCGGACCCGGCGTTTGGCTTCGTCCAGTGAGTGGGAGAGGACGTAGACGGGCAGAGAGTCGATGAGTTCTACTGTTGCCGCGATGACCCAGTGGCCGTCTGGTTCGGAGACGGCGCTCAGACGAAGTACGGACTGCACATCGGGTGACCCAGACAATGCGGCAAGGATTGGTTCGCGCTTCGGCGCTTTCCCGTGGGATTTCTTCTTATCGCTCATGACATCACCCGGCTTCCCCGACGTTGGGTCTCTGTGGTCCACTCAATCTACACTGGCCCCATGGTCACAAAACTTCCCCGGATTGCAATCCTGGGCACCGGCAACATGGGTGGGGCGATTCTTCAGGGATTAACCCGGCCGGGCGTCAGCCTTGAGGGGGTGCGCGTTACGACGCGCACTGAGGCCTCGGCGAGCAAGTTGCGAGCCACCGGCCTATCAGCGGAGAGCATTGAGCTTTCGCCAAGTGCAAACTCGGAAGCCGTTCATGACGCCGACATCGTTGTGCTGGCAGTCAAGCCAGCCCAGATTTCGAGCCTCCTGTCAGAGATTGCCTCCTCCGCCAAGCCTGAGGCGATCATGGTCAGTGTTGCCGCAGGCGTCACGCTGGCGACCATGGAACAGGCATGGCCTGGGGCCGTGGTGCGGACGATGCCGAACACTCCCGCTCAGGTCGGCCTTGGCGTTACGGGTATCGCTCGCGGCTCGCGGGTCAGCGATGACGAGCTGGCGACGATTCGGGCGATGTGTGAAACGTTTGGCGCTGTGATTGAGGTTCAGGAGTCTGAGATCAACGCCCTGAGTTCTATCTCCGGTTCTGGGCCTGCCTATGTGTATTTCTTTATGGAGCGTTTCATCGAGGTGGCCAAGGAGCGCGGCTTCAGCGACGAGGCTGCCCGCGTGATGGTGGAGAGCACTTTCCGCGGAGCAGCAGAGCTCCTGGCGCAATCGGGGGAATCCCCGGAAAAGCTGCGCGAGGCAGTAACCAGCCCCGCTGGCACAACCGCGGCGGCCCTGGCTGTTTTCGGCGACGCCGACATTGCTGGCATCATCCGCGCTGCCACCAACGCAGCGATTGCCCGAGCTGAGGAAATGGCGAAGAGCTAGTTACTTATCGAGAGCCGCGAAGGTCTCGATGTCTTCGTTTGTGCCAGAGACAATGATCAGGTCGTGATTGCTCACCACAGTGTTCTCTGTTGCATAGGTGAATGGCTTCCCCGGTGACTTCACGCCGACGACGGTGATGTTGTACTTGGAGCGCACCTTCGAGTCCGTCAGCGACAGCCCGCGAATGGGCTTTGGCGGATACATCTTCACGAGGGCAAAGTTGTCATCGAAGCGAATGAAGTCGATCATGCGGCCAGACACCAAGTGAGCGACGCGCTCGCCGGCTTCGCGCTCCGGATAGACCACACGGTGGGCGCCGATGCGAGTCAGGATCTTGCCGTGGGATTCACTGATCGCCTTTGCCCAAATCTGGGGAACTTTGAGGTCCACGAGGTTGGTCGTAATCAGCACGCTGGCTTCAATGGAAGAACCGATAGCAACGACGGCGATGGGGAAATCGCCAGCGCCGATTTGCTGCAGCGCGTTCAGGTTGGTCGCATCGAGAACGGCGGTGTGCTTCACACGGTCGGCCCACTTCTGAACGAGAGCGGGATCTTCGTCGATGGCGAGGATGTCGCGGCCGAGCTTGTCCAGCTCGCCCGCAGTTGCTGCACCGAAGCGCCCCAGTCCGATGACAAGGACGGGTGCGTCGTGGGGGATTTTCTCAACCAACGATTGGCCTTTCTTTTGCACGGCGGTACACCGTCTGACGGTGGGTTCCACTGAGAGCTGTTGCCAGCGTCACTGTACCAACCCGACCCAGCAACATGGTTGCTGCCAGGACATATTTGGCTGCGTCCGGGAGCTCGGCGCTGGTCAGACCAGCGCTCAGGCCACAGGTGGCAAACGCGGAGATCACATCAAAGAGAACCTTCTCAAGCGGTTCATCTGTGATGGTGAGGATTGCAATCGTTGCGAACACCACAATGCTTGCTCCCCAGAGCACCACGCTCACGGCGAGGCGGACGGTGTCCGAAGGGATACGACGCTCATAGACGACGATGTCCTGGTCGCCTCGAGATTCAGCGAATGCGGCGAGGAAAAGAATTGCGAGAGTTGTCACCTTGATGCCACCTGCCGTGGAGGCCGAACCGCCACCAACAAACATCAGCATGTCGAGAACCAGCAGCGTCGCGCCACCAAACTCTGAAGTGTCCACCGTGCTGAATCCACCGGAGCGCGACATCATCGAGGTGAATAGCGCCGTCATGGGGCGATAGAGCACATCCTGGGTGGCGAGGGTCTTCTCGTTGCCCCACTCGAGTGCGCCTATTGCGAGAGCTCCGACCACCAACAGAATTGTGGTCGTCGCCAGGGTGAGCTTGGCGTGCATTCCGACGCGACCGTGGGAGAGAGTGAGGCCGCGACGACGGCGACGACTCGTCTTCACCGCGCGAGCCAGCGCATAGATGACGGGGAATCCGAGGCTTCCCAAGAAGACTCCGATTCCGATGGTGAAGACCATCACGGGGTCGTTCGCGAAGGGCGAGAGCCCGTCAACCAGGGGGACAAATCCTGTGTTGGTAAATGCAGAGACGGCGAGGTAGCCACCCTGCCAGAGGGCGTCAACCGGGTCGAGCCCAGCAATCAACAGGCGGGGAATGATGATGGCGGCCAGCGCTGCCTCGATAGCAATCACGCTAATGAGAACGGTGCGAAGGAGTCCCTTTACATCGCCCAACCGCATTCCGTGGCCATCGAGCCCTTCGCGCTCGTGGAGCCTTGAGGGGTCCACGTCCACAGCAATCATCTTCCGAGCCGAGAGCCCCAGGCGCTTGGAAGCGATGACAGCGAGCAGTGTGGCGAGCGTCATGACACCGATGCCACCGATCTGCATGGCCAAGAAGACGACGGTGTGGCCAAAGGGCGACCAATGAGTAGCCATGTCGACGGTCGTCAACCCAGTGACACAAATTGCAGAGACCGCAGTAAACATTGCATCTGCCAGGTTGGTGGCTTCACCCGAAGCGGCGGCCGCTGGGAGCATCAGCAAGGTGGTGGTGATGGCGGTCAAGATCAGGAACGTGCCGATAGTCAGTGTCGAAGCTTGGCCACCTAATAGAGACTGGGCCTTGAAAAGAACACCGCGGAAGCCACTGGGCGCTGCAGTTGATGCGCCCCGCGAAACAGATCGAGATCGACGAGGGATTCTCGATGACTTACGACGTGTGAGAGACGTCAGCCACGACGACACGGAACTGAGCCTTCTTCCTTATCTGAATCTCAGACAGCGCTCGCCATGGTACTCCTCCTTGGGGCCTTGTACGCTACTCAGTTATGACTGACCTCTTTGACGTGCTCGCTGACGAAACCCGCCGTGACATTGTGACTCTTCTCCACGGTGCAAGCGGCGACGATAACGAGATGAGCGTGGGCGAGCTCGTCGAGGCGCTAGGTATCACCCAGCCCACCGTCTCAAAGCACCTGAAGGTCCTGCGCGAGGCGGGCGTTGTTCGGGTCCGCGAAGATGGACAGCACAGGTTCTATCGACTCGATAAGGCTCCACTGGTTTCGCTCAACGATTGGCTTGCTGGGTTCACCGGTGGCCCGGCGCCCGACAACTCAGTGCCCTTCATTGACCTCACGATTCTCGGGCGGGCAACCGGGGGACTACTCAGTGATGGCATCGACCGAGCCTGGAACCTCATCTCTGGCATTAGGAAATAATCTCTTTACACGCTTCCCTGCTACCCCTAGGGTTGCTCAGGTAACAGTCCCCACACCAGTCACCTAGGCCCCAGCACAAGCGAGAGAACGATGTCCTCCCCTCTGTCCCAGATGCGCTTCCTCACCGTCAACGAGGTGGCCGAGATAATGAGGGTCTCCACCATGACCGTCTACCGGATGGTTCACTCCGGCGAGGTTCCCGCAATTCGTTTTGGCCGATCATTTCGCATTCCCGAATCGGCCGTAGCGCAGTGGATGTATACCGCCGGTTCTGGTGAGAATCTGAACCAGGTGGGGTAGGGCGCAAAGCCTGCGCTAGACTCCACAGGTTGTCTAAATCGAGACACAGTTCTTTGCACCACCGTCTGAAGGAAACTTAATGGGCTCCGTTATCAAGAAGCGCCGCAAGCGTATGGCGAAGAAGAAGCACCGCAAGTTGCTTCGCAAGACTCGCCACCAGCGTCGCAACAAGAAGTAGAAACTTCGAGCTACAGCGCTGGCCCCTGCTCTGCAGTGGTCAGCGCTTTTCTCTGCCCTTTTTGGTTCGAGACTTTTCGTGGCGGCCGGTGCCCTCGGGCCAGAGGATCGGCCAGCCTCGTTCGGTGGCAAGCGCCAAGAGGCCTGGGTCTGGGTTGACGGCAACCGGGTTGCCGACCAACTCCAGAAGCGGCACATCCGCTACTGAGTCTGAGTACGCGTAGCACTCGGTGAGGTTCGCCCCCAAGGATTCCGCAAGGTCCTTGGCAGCCTTCGCCTTGATTGGCCCATGTACGAGCTCGCCCTCGATTTCGCCCGTGAAGCGACCGTCCTGAATTTCCAATGTTGTCCCGAGCGCACCGCTCAAGCGGAGGTCTCTTGCGATGATGCCAGCCAGAACATCGGGGCTCGCGGTCAGCAGCCACACTTGGCGACCGGCGTCCATATGGTTCCTCAGCTCAGAAAGAACGTCCGGAAATACTTTCGGTGCAATGGAGCGTCGCCATGCGCTCTCGCCGACCTGGATGAAGTCGGCCAGGGAATGACCGGCCGCTAGAGCCTGAGCTCGCTCCCTGGTGGATTTGACTCTCTTGGTGGTCTCGCCCTGCTTGATGAAGGAGCGCTGATGAAAGAGCGCAGGAATGACGTGATGCCATCGGATGAAACCGGATTTCCACGCCTCGATGGCAAACATGTAGATGCTAGCTCCGCGAACCAAGGTGTTGTCGACATCAACAAACACCACCACGGGGGAGCCCGAACTCTTTTTCGACTTCGACGTCACTGTCTTCATTCGAACTTCAGCATAGGGTGAGTCTGTGAAGAGCATCACGGTCCGATTGATCGGTAACCCCGGCTGTCACCTCTGTGATGACGCGGATCTGGTCATCCAGGGCGTTGTGAAGAACTTTTCCAATGTGGTGCTCGAACACCGTAATCTCCACGAAAAGCCCGAGTGGGAGACCGAGTATTCGGAGAAGATTCCTGTCGTTCACATCGACGATCAGGAGTTCGCTTACTGGCACGTGGATGCGCAGGCGCTTGCCGACGCACTGGTCTCCAGCGGTGGTCTTCCCCAAGCCAGCGAATCAGAGTAGAAAAGAAGCCATGTCCTCCACGAGAACCCCCGACCCGAATCCTGGCTGGCTCTCTGATGACGAGCTCACAGAGATTCGCGCACGACTGCCGCTTCTGTACGTTGAGGCTGTCCCCGTTCGACTCGATGGGATGGGCCAGGTCACCGAGGTTGGTTTGTTGCTTCGCGTGTCTGCGGAGGGTTCCATCGCACGGGCGTTGGTCGCTGGTCGCGTGATGTTTGGCGAAAGCGTCCGCGACGCCCTATTCCGCCACCTCGAAAAAGATCTCGGCCCCATGGCCTTCCCGCAACTACCCTCCTCTATGCAGCCGGCTCATGTGGCGGAGTACTTCCCCTTCCCCGGCGCGAAGTATGTGGACACGAGACAGCACGCTGTCTCGTTGGTTTATGTAGTTCCGGTGACAGGGACCTGCGAACCTCGTCAGGACGCGCTTGATATGACCTGGATGACCCCGGAAGAAGTTACGTCCAACGAGGTGTTGCGTGAACTCGAAGGTGGACGAGGCGCTCTGCTGAAAGCTGCGCTTGCGAGCGTGGGGGCTCTGCCCTAGCGCATTGCCACGAGGACGATGTCAGTCACAGTGACGGTCGTCGCATCCGCCAGCGTCTGTTGGCGTTTCTCCTTCTGGACAGAGGATTTGGTCCAGGACTTTGGGACAAGGGCTGAGAGTTCATCGTCATCGAACATGAGCTCTTCAGGCGGGCGTCGAATTCCCGCTGAGAGATCGTCGACGTGGTGACCCACAATTAGTAGCGTTCCACCGGGGGCAACGGCGTCGACGAGCTTCTTCCAGATAACGGCTCGCTCTGGCCGTGGGAGGTGCAGAAAGTGGGCCACGACTAGGTCATATCCCACGGGCGGTTGTGGGAGATCATCAGTAAGTGCATTCGCACCAATCCAGCGCACTGTGCGGGTCTGTCCGTCAGCCCGGTCGCGCCGGATACGCTCAGCCTCCCCTCGTCCAACGGCGTAGGTCGAGGCATCAACCGCCGTCACCGAATAGCCCTGCTCCGCAAGCCACAGCGCGTCAGCACCTTCTCCAGCTCCGACGTCGAGAGCGGTCCCGCCTGGACGCAACGGCGCGTGGTTCACCAGAGTCGGGTTCACCCGCCCGCTCCACATCGTGGCACTCCGGTAGCGCGCCTCCCAGGATGCCGTCTGGGGGTTTCTCCAGCTTGGCGCAAGTCGCTTCATCACGATGTGGCGCCACCACCAGAAGAAGCGAAAACCAATCCAGAAGGCGGGGCTAAGAGCACCGGCATCCCACTCGAGCGTGTCGGTCAACACCGTCGGCCCCCGGCCGCTGGGTTCCAGGGTCATCGTGTGGTGGAAGTGCTTCATGACGCCAAGCGCCCCACCAAGCCCTCGCCCGTTATCAACGAACACGGAGCGCACTGCGTCACTGGATGTGGTCGGGTTGATTTCCTGCGTGCCCAGCGGAATAAGCCCAAACGCTCTCGCCCCAACGACATAGCTTTTGCCACTCTCGTAGTGCTCGGGAAACGATGAGGGGCGCAGTGGCCTGAAGACGAGAAAAGGCTTCGACACTTTCCGGAAAACTTCTGGATTGTGCAGCGCAAGGAAAGCGTCTGAGACCGTGCAGGGGAGTTCGACTCGGCGCGTAAAGCTCATCACGGTCACTAGTCTCTCTTACCCGGGTGACCATCAGCCGATAAGCCTAAGCTTCAGCTATGAAAGCTCTCTTGAACAACGTAGTTATTGCTGAAGCCGCCGACGATCAGCTGGTGAAGATTGAAGGCAATTGGTATTTCCCGCCCTCGGCTCTAAAGGACGAGTACTTCACCAAGAGCCCCACCCCCTATGTGTGCCCTTGGAAGGGCGAGTGCCAGTACTTCATCCTCACGGTTGATGGCCAGGCCTTTCCGGATCGCGCATGGTCCTATCCCAATCTTCGCCCCGGAGCTGCCGAGCGAGTGGGCACAGACTTTGCGAACTATGTCGCGTTTTGGAAAGAGGTCACGGTCGAGGCGTAAGTCCTCTCCGTCCACACGATCAGATAGGTCGGGTTGAACCGCCGCTCGCACTTCGCGCAGGACATGGGTCTGGACGGTTTTCTAAACCGAATGATTTCGTGCCCACTGGGGCACAAGCCCCGCCACTTCGCATGCTCCGTTGCCGCTGGCGATGTGTGCGTGCGCTGCCCGCGGTAGCCAATAGAGCGTGCAATCCTCAGCCACTTCTCTCCGTGGCCCACTCGAACGCCGGCTAAGGCGTGGGCGATCTCATGCAAGAGCACCTGTTCAGATTCATCCTCTGATCCCGCTGCGCTGAGATATCGAGACAGGCTGATGCGCCGGTATCGGTGGCTGCACTGCCCGAAGCGGGTCTTTGCGTTGTCCCAGCCGAACGACCAGTCAGGGAGAGAATGCGCAGCGAGCAACTCCGCTGCTCGCGCCTCAACCCACTGTTTTGATGCCACCTTCGAAGGGTAGCCAACGTGACTGACATGCCGAGGGATTCATCCACAAAAGCGTTTCGCCCCCGAAGTCAAGCAAGGGTGGACAAATCGTTATCAAACCGTATACACTAAAGGTTTGCTTCCCTGACTTCTCCTGCCCTCATATTGTGGTCGGTCGGAGAGCCCCGAGAATAGTGGCGGGGTGAACTCATTGAGCTGAGTTCTAGCGGAAGCTTTCCACATGTTCGGTCACTCATATTGAGGCTCTCTTTCGAGCCCTGGAGGTAATTTCTCTTGGCTGCTGCGCGTTCCGCATCTACTACACCCGCCAAGAACGGTCGAGTCGCCCAGCGTCTCTCGTTCGCCAAAATCTCTGACACCCTCGAGGTTCCGGATCTGCTTGCACTGCAGACCGAAAGCTTTGAGTGGCTTGTTGGTTCTCCCGCGTGGAAGAAGCGCATTGCCGAGGCCAAGGCCGAGGGCAATCCGGTTGTGTCCACGAAGAGTGGCCTCGAGGAAATCTTTGAAGAGATTTCCCCCATTGAGGACTCCTCCGAGACGATGCAGCTCTCGTTCACGAACCCTTACCTCGAAGAGGAAAAGTACTCCATCGATGAGTGCAAGGAACGCGGCAAGACCTACGCCGCTCCTCTCTACGTAGAGGCCGAGTTCATGAACCACCAGACCGGTGAAATCAAGACCCAGACGGTCTTCATGGGCGACTTCCCTTTGATGACCGAAAAGGGAACGTTCATCATCAATGGCACCGAGCGTGTCGTCGTGTCCCAGTTGGTCCGCAGCCCCGGCGTGTATTTCGAGTCCGCTGTCGACAAGCTCAGCGACAAGGAAATCCACTCTGTGCGCGTTATCCCCAGCCGCGGCGCATGGTTGGAGTTCGAGGTCGACAAGCGCGACCAGGTCGGTGTTCGTATCGACCGCAAGCGCAAGCAGTCCGTCACCGTCTTCCTGAAGGCCCTTGGTCTCACCAGTGAAGAAATCGCGAAGCAATTCGCTGGTTTCTCCTCTGTGCTGGAGGCCCTAGAGAAGGACACGATCCTCACCAAGGAAGAAGCCCTCAAGGACATCTACCGCAAGCTGCGCCCAGGTGAGCAGGTTGCCGCCGAAGCGGCTCGTCTCTTGATTGACAACTTCTACTTCAACCCCAAGCGCTATGACCTTGCGAAGGTCGGTCGTTACAAGATCAACCGCAAGCTCGGCGTTGAGCTTCCTTTGGACACCTCGGTCTTGACCGTTGATGACATCGTCGCAACGATCAAGTACTTGGTTGCCCTTCACGAGGGTCACACCACGATTGCCGGCACCCGCTCGGGCAAGAAGGTCGACATTCGTCTCGATGTCGATGACATCGACCACTTCGGCAACCGTCGCATCCGCGCCGTTGGTGAGCTGATTCAGAACCAGGTTCGCACCGGACTCTCCCGCATGGAGCGCGTGGTTCGCGAGCGTATGACGACTCAGGACATTGAGGCAATCACGCCCCAGACCCTGATCAACGTGCGCCCCGTGGTCGCTGCGATCAAGGAGTTCTTCGGCACCAGCCAGCTCTCGCAGTTCATGGACCAGAACAACCCACTCTCCGGTCTTACCCACAAGCGTCGTCTTTCGGCACTGGGCCCCGGTGGTCTCAGCCGTGAGCGCGCAGGTGTTGAGGTTCGTGACGTTCACCCCTCCCACTACGGCCGCATGTGCCCGATCGAAACTCCTGAAGGCCCGAACATTGGTCTGATTGGTTCGCTGGCATCCTTTGCTCGTATCAACGCCTTTGGATTCATCGAGACTCCTTACCGCCGCGTGGTCAAGGGCAAGGTCTCGAAGAACATTGACTACTTGACTGCAAGCGACGAAGACGAGTTCGTTGTCGCTCAGGCCGGTACGCCGCTCAACGCCGATGGCACCTTCGCCGAGGACAAGATTCTCGTGCGTAAGAAGGGTGGAGAGGTCGAGTTGGTCGCCCCTGAAGCGGTCGACTATGTCGATGTGTCCCCCCGCCAGATGGTCTCTGTTGCGACCTCTCTGATTCCGTTCCTCGAGCACGACGATGCTAACCGCGCACTCATGGGTGCCAACATGCAGCGTCAGGCTGTTCCGCTGCTCCGCTCGGAGTCCCCGCTGGTCGGAACCGGCATGGAGTCCTTCGCGGCTGTGGACGCCGGTGACGTGATTGTTGCTGAGGCTCCCGGTGTTGTCACCGAGGTCTCTGCTGACCACGCAGTGGTCAAGCAGGACAAGGGCGGCACCAAGACCTATTACCTGCGCAAGTTTGACCGCTCTAACCAGGGCACAAACTTCAACCACCAGATTCGCGTGAGTGTCGGCGACAAGCTCGACCTCGGGCAGGTTATCGCTGATGGCCCCGCCACCGAGAATGGTGAATTGGCTCTGGGTAAGAACCTGCTCGTGGCATTCATGTCATGGGAGGGCTACAACTTCGAAGACGCGATCATCCTGTCCCAGAACTTGGTCAAGGACGACACTCTTTCCTCGATTCACATCGAGGAGTATGACGTGGACGCCCGCGACACCAAGCTGGGCAAGGAAGAGATCACCCGTGATCTTCCGAATGTTGGCCCCGAGCTCTTGGCCAACCTGGACGAGCGCGGCATCATCCGTATCGGTGCGGAGGTTCGCCCCGGCGACATCCTCGTCGGCAAGGTGACGCCTAAGGGTGAAACCGAGCTCAGTGCTGAAGAGCGTCTGTTGCGCGCGATCTTCAACGAGAAGAGCCGCGAAGTTCGCGACACCTCTCTGAAGGTTCCCCACGGCGAGCAGGGCACCATCATCGGCGTCAAGGTCTTTGACGCTGTCGATGGTGACGACGAGCTCGGCTCTGGTGTCAACCAGAGGGTCGTCGTCTACATCGCTCAGAAGCGCAAGATCTCTGAGGGTGACAAGCTCGCTGGTCGTCACGGAAACAAGGGTGTTATCGCCAGGATTCTTCCTGTCGAGGACATGCCATTCCTTGAGGATGGAACCCCTGTTGACATCATCTTGAACCCACTGGGTGTTCCCGGCCGTATGAACTTCGGCCAGGTCTTGGAAATCCACCTCGGGTGGGCAGCCAAGCAGGGTTGGAAGGTCAGCGGTGACCCAGCGTGGGCTAAGCGTCTTGCCGCCCAGGCCAAGGAAGCACTTCCTGGCACCAAGGTCGCAACCCCCGTGTTCGATGGCGCGAGTGAGGAAGAGATTGCAGGTCTGCTCGACTCCACCCTCGTGACTCGTGATGGCAAGCGTCTGGTGGATTCCTCCGGAAAGGCCCGTCTGTTCGATGGCCGCTCCGGTGAGCCCTTCCCCCAGCCTGTGTCGGTGGGCTACATGTACATCCTGAAGCTCCACCACCTCATCGACGACAAGATTCACGCTCGTTCGACGGGACCGTACTCGATGATCACCCAGCAGCCACTTGGTGGAAAGGCGCAGTTCGGTGGACAGCGCTTTGGCGAGATGGAGGTGTGGGCACTCGAGGCCTACGGTGCCTCCTACGCACTCCAGGAGCTTCTGACCATTAAGTCCGATGACATCCTCGGTCGCGTGAAGGTCTATGAGGCCATCGTCAAGGGTGAAAACATCCAGGAGCCCGGTATCCCCGAGAGCTTCAAGGTCTTGATGAAAGAGATGCAGTCCTTGTGTCTCAATGTCGAGGTGCTCTCAGCAGACGGCCAGGCCGTCTCGCTGAAGGACTCCGATGACGAGTTGTACCGCGCTGCGGAAGAACTTGGCATCAACATCTCGACTCGCTTCGAGTCTTCGTCCGTGGACGAAATCTAAGTAACGACCGAGCCAGAACTAACGAGAGAGATACATCGTGCTGGAAGCAACAACGTTTGAAGCCCTGCGTATTGGCCTTGCCACCTCGGAGCACATCCGCGGCTGGTCATACGGTGAGGTCAAGAAGCCTGAAACCATCAACTACCGCACCCTGAAGCCCGAGAAGGATGGCCTCTTCGGAGAGCAGATCTTTGGACCCAGTCGTGACTGGGAGTGTGCGTGTGGCAAGTACAAGCGCGTGCGTTTCAAGGGAATCGTCTGTGAGCGCTGTGGCGTTGAGGTCACTAAGTCCTCGGTGCGTCGCGAGCGCATGGGACACATCGAGCTGGCCGCTCCGGTCACCCACATTTGGTACTTCAAGGGTGTCCCCAGCCGTCTCGGTTACCTCCTCGACATGGCACCGAAGGATCTTGAAAAGGTCATCTACTTCGCTGCCTACATGATCATCAACGTCGACGTGGATGCTCGTCACCGCGAGATGCCCGAGCTCGAGAAAGAGCTTCAGCTCGAGATCAAGCAGTTGGAGAAGGAGCGCGACGCGCTCATCGCCGACCGCATGGCAGAGCTCGAAAAGGAGCTCGCTGAGCTCGAAGCCAACAGCGCCAAGGCAGACCAGAAGCGCAAGGCTGATGATGCTGGCAAGAAGGACATGGCCTCGCTTCGCAAGAACTTCGATGACGACATCGCTCACCTCGAGCGCGTCTGGGAAGACTTCCGCTCGCTCAAGGTCGGCGACCTTCGCGCCGAGGATGCTGTGTTCCAGGACATGCAGGACCGCTACGGCATGTTCTTCGACGCCCACATGGGTGCCGAGGCAATCCGCCAGCGCCTGCTCGACTTCGATCTCGTGAGCGAAGCTGAGAAGCTTCACGATGAGATTGCCAACGGCAAGGGCCAGCGCAAGATCCGTGCGATCAAGCGCCTCAAGGTTGTCAACGCCTTCCTGCAGACCGGCGCTTCGCCGGCCTCCATGGTCTTGGAAGTTGTTCCGGTTATTCCACCGGAGCTTCGCCCCATGGTTCAGCTGGATGGTGGCCGCTTTGCGACCTCTGACCTGAACGACCTCTACCGTCGAGTGATCAACCGCAACAACCGTCTTCGTCGCCTGCTTGACCTCGGTGCACCCGAGATCATCGTCAACAACGAAAAGCGCATGCTGCAGGAAGCTGTCGACGCGCTCTTCGACAACGGTCGTCGTGGTCGCCCCGTTACCGGAACCGGTAACCGCGCTCTCAAGAGCCTCTCCGACATGCTCAAGGGTAAGCAGGGTCGTTTCCGCCAGAACCTTCTGGGTAAGCGCGTTGACTACTCCGGTCGTTCCGTCATTGTTGTGGGCCCCCAGCTCAAGCTTCACCAGTGTGGTCTGCCCAAGATCATGGCACTCGAGCTCTTCAAGCCCTTTGTTATCAAGCGTCTGATGGACCTCGGTCACTCGAGCAACATCAAGAACGCCAAGCGTATGGTTGAGCGCTCCAGGCCCGAGGTGTGGGATGTTCTCGAAGAGATCATCCGCGAGCGCCCGGTTCTCTTGAACCGCGCACCAACCCTGCACCGTTTGGGTATCCAGGCATTCGAGCCTCAGCTCGTTGAGGGTAAGGCGATTCAGCTTCACCCGCTGGTCTGTGCTGCGTTCAACGCTGACTTCGATGGCGACCAGATGGCAGTTCACCTGCCGCTCTCGGTCGAGGCTCAGGCCGAAGCCCGCATCTTGATGCTGGCCTCTAACAACATCCTGAAGCCCTCCGATGGTCGCCCGGTGACCGTGCCGACCCAGGACATGATCATTGGTCTGCACCACCTCACCACCCTCAAGGAGGGCGCAACCGGTGAAGGCCGTGCGTTTAGCTCGATTGCTGAGGCCATCATGGCGATGGACCAGCACTCGCTGAGCTTGAACGCCAAGGTCAAAATCCGCATTGCAAGCCTTTACCTGAAGGATGCACCTGCCGGATTTGTTCAGGGCAGCTCCGCAATCCACGAAACGACCCTCGGGCGCGCTTTGTTCAACGAGTCGCTTCCCGCGGACTACCCCTGGGTTGAGGCTGTTGCTGACAAGCCGATGATTTCCTCGATCGTGAATGACCTCGCCGAGCGCTACCCGAAGGTGGCCGTTGCCGAGACCCTTGACCGGGTCAAGGACGCTGGCTTCTACTGGGCAACTCGCTCCGGTGTGACGGTGGCATTGAGCGATGTGCTCACCCCGAAGCACAAGAAGGACATCGTTGCCAAGTACGAGAAGCTCGCTGCCAAGATTCAGTCGCAGTACGACAAGGGTCTGATTTCAGACGTCGAGCGTCGTCGCGAGCTGGTTGAGGTCTGGAGTGCGTGTACCAAGGAAGTCAACGATGAAATGCGTGCGAGCTTCCCTGAGGACAACACCATCAACCGCATGGTCACCTCTGGTGCTCGTGGTAACTGGTTGCAGGTCGGAAACATCGCCGGTATGCGTGGTTTGGTCTCCAACCCCCGCGGTGAAGTTATCGCCCGCCCGATTATCTCGAGCTACCGCGAAGGCCTCTCTGTGGCCGAGTACTTCATCGCCACCCACGGTGCCCGTAAGGGTCTGGCCGACACGGCTCTGCGTACCGCAGACTCTGGTTACCTGACTCGCCGTCTGGTCGATGTGGCACAGGATGTCATCATTCGCGAAGCCGACTGTGGCACCTCCAAGGGAATCACCTTCACCATCGCGGTCAAGGACTCCGAGGGTGCATGGGTTCGTGCTAACAACGCCGAGAACACGGTCTATGCCCGCAACCTCGCCGCTGATGCAACCACTGACAAGGGCAAGGTCATCGCCGAAGCCGGCGCTGACGTTGGTGATGTGCTCATCAACGAGCTCGTCTCCGCTGGAGTCCGCGAGATCACCGTTCGCTCCGTACTCACCTGTGAGTCCGCAGTGGGTGTGTGTGCCGCGTGTTACGGTCGCTCCTTGGCTTCGGGTATCGCGGTTGACCTCGGTGAGGCTGTGGGAATCATCGCAGCCCAGTCGATTGGTGAACCCGGTACTCAGCTGACAATGCGTACCTTCCACACCGGTGGTTCTGCCTCCGCAGATGACATCACTCAGGGTCTGCCCCGCGTGACCGAGCTCTTCGAGGCTCGTACCCCCAAGGGTTCAAGCCCGATTTGTGAGGCAAACGGCCGCATCTCTGTGGAAGAGACTGAAACTCAGTACAAGATCACTCTGACCCCAGACAATGGTGACGAGCCTGTCTTGCACACCGTCTCCAAGAGAATGACTCTCCTGGTCACCGATGGTCAGAACGTCGAACTGGGCCAGCAAATCCACGAGGGTCTGCTTGACCCCAAGGACGTGCTTCGCGTCAAGGGCGTGCGCGCTGTTCAGCAGCACCTCGTCGATGGCGTTCAGGGCGTGTATGGCTCACAGGGTGTGCCGATCCACGACAAGCACATCGAGGTCATTGTTCGCCAGATGTTGCGGAAGGTCACCGTGGTTGACCACGGTGAGACGAACCTGCTCCCTGGTGAGCTTGTTGACCGCGGTCGCTACAACACCCTCAACCGTGAGGCACTCGGCGAAGGCAAGAAGACCGCCTCCGCGCGTCAGGAAGTCATGGGTATCACCAAGGCATCCTTGGCCACCGAGTCATGGCTCTCCGCAGCGTCCTTCCAAGAGACCACTCGTGTTCTCACGGAAGCCGCCATGCAGGGCAAGCGCGACCCACTGGTCGGCCTCAAGGAAAACGTCATCATCGGAAAGCTCATCCCAGCCGGAACCGGCCTGGGTGCTTACCGCAACGTCACGGTGGAGCCCACCGAAGAAGCTCGTGCCGAGCACTACCCGGCCAGGCTCTTCGCCGCTGACGATGCGTTTGGTGCAACGGATGACCTCTCGTTTGTGGACTTTGAGTCCTTTAGCTCGGAAGACTCGGGCTCTGAGGGCGGTTACAAGTAACCACAGCACGAACTGCAAGAAGGGGCCAGGCAATCTGGCCCCTTCTTCGTATCTGGGGATAAAGCTGACGCCTCGGTAGCCGACCCATCTAGCGTCGGGGAATGGTTCTCGAGCCGATTCTTGTCTTCATGCACCTGGGTGTGGGGATTGCGGGGCTTCTACTCTCGCGAATAGATCTGCGAGAGCACCGTTTGCCAAACTGCGGGACCGGAACTCTCGCTGTGGGGTTGGGGATTCTGGCTGTAGTGGCCAATGATTCCGGGCGGATTCAGGGCGGGCTGGTTGCCGCGGCATTTAGCGCGGGTGTTTTTGCCCTCGCTGCTGCCCTACCCCCGCACGCTCTGGGCTGGGGCGACGTGAAACTGCAGGGCGGGCTCGGTTTTTACCTGGGTTTTCTTGACCCGCAACTGGTGGTTGGTCAGTGCGCCTTGGCGTTCTTTGTTGGTGGGGTGGTGGCGCTTGAGGGAATTCTTGGGAAAAGCCAGCGGGGGCGCGATCACGTCGCCTTTGGGCCCGCTCTAGTGGCAGGAACAGCACTCGCCGTGATTGCCGGAAAATATGCGGAAATCATTTGACCCAGGGCTTTTTCGCCATTAGTCTTGGAATTTGTGTGTGCGATGGCACGCCCGTCTGTGTTGCCAAATTTGGGAAGACATGACACGGGTCATCACTTCCACATTGGGTTGTGGGCGAAACCAGCGGAAACACTGGCAAGCCGGCCCCCACGGCATACCAAGCAAAGGTGCGAAAGCACAGCTTGGTGCGATGTCGCTGGGTGGTGGAGAAGTATCCAACACCATCCAGTAACCACCATCAATTAGCTGTCACCGTGCAGCACAAATAAGGAGTGAACTGTGCCAACGATTCAACAGTTGGTCCGTAAGGGACGCAAGCCCAAGGTCCAGAAGACCAAGGCGCCTGCCCTGAAGGCCAACCCCCAACAGCGCGGCGTATGCACCCGTGTGTACACCACGACCCCCAAGAAGCCGAACTCGGCTTTGCGCAAGGTCGCCCGTGTGAAGCTTTCCAACGGTACTGAAGTTACCGCCTACATTCCCGGTGAGGGCCACAACCTCCAGGAGCACTCGATGGTGCTCGTGCGCGGTGGTCGTGTGAAGGACCTCCCCGGTGTCCGTTACAAGATTGTCCGCGGTGCTCTTGACACCCAGGCCGTGAAGAACCGTAAGCAGGCTCGTAGCCGCTACGGAGCGAAGATGGAGAAGAAGTAATGCCTCGTAAAGGTCCCGCTCCTAAGCGTCCCGTTGTTGCTGATCCCGTATACGGGGCACCCATTGTTTCTCAGCTCGTGAACAAAATCCTTGTTCAGGGCAAGAAGGGCCTCGCCGAGCGCATCGTTTACGGTGCTCTCGAAGGCGTCGCTTCGAAGAGTGGTCAGGAACCCGTCATCGTCTTGAAGAAGGCGCTCGACAACGTTCGCCCGACCCTCGAGGTCCGTTCGCGTCGTGTTGGTGGATCCACCTACCAGGTGCCCGTTGAGGTCAAGCCTCACCGTGCGAACACCCTGGCTCTTCGGTGGTTGACCAGCTACGCCAAGGCTCGTCGTGAAAAGACGATGACCGAGCGTCTCACCAACGAAATTCTTGACGCATCCAACGGCCTTGGTGCCGCTGTAAAGCGTCGTGAAGACACCCACAAGATGGCTGAGTCCAACAAGGCCTTCGCCCACTACCGCTGGTAGGACGCGGCTTCAGGCCAACCCCAACCACCTAATCTCCGGAGGAACACTGTGGCACTTGACGTGCTGACCGACCTGAACAAGGTCCGCAACATTGGCATCATGGCTCACATCGATGCGGGAAAGACCACGACGACAGAGCGCATTCTGTTTTACACGGGTATTTCTCACAAGATCGGTGAGGTCCACGATGGCGCAGCCACCATGGACTGGATGGCTCAAGAGCAGGAACGTGGCATCACGATTACCTCGGCTGCCACCACCTGTTTCTGGGACAACCACCAGATCAACATCATTGACACCCCCGGCCACGTGGACTTCACCGTTGAGGTGGAGCGCAGCCTTCGTGTTCTCGATGGTGCGGTTGCAGTGTTCGACGGCAAGGAAGGTGTGGAGCCACAGTCTGAGACTGTGTGGCGCCAAGCGGACAAGTACAACGTCCCCCGTATTTGCTTCGTCAACAAGATGGACAAGCTGGGTGCTGACTTCTACTACACGGTCGACACCATCATCAAGCGCCTCGGTGCCAAGCCTCTGGTTATCCAGTTGCCGATTGGTTTTGAGTCCACTTTCGTCGGCGTCGTTGACCTCGTCGAGATGAAGGCGATTGTGTGGCCCGGTGACTCGAAGGGTGACGTTACCTTGGGTGCCGAGTACGAAATTCAAGAGATCCCCGCCGACATGCAGGCCAAGGCAGAGGAATACCGCGCGCAGCTCATCGAAGGTGTCGCTGACGCCAACGAGGAACTGCTCGAGAAGTTCCTGAGCGGTGAAGAAATCACCACTGCCGAAATCAAGGCCGGCATCCGTCAGCTGACGATTGCTGGTGCTGCATACCCGGTTCTCTGCGGTTCGTCCTTCAAGAACCGTGGCGTGCAGCCGATGCTCGACGCCGTCGTTGCCTACCTTCCTTCTCCCATCGATGTCCCCGACGTCGAAGGACACGATGTTCGTGACGCAGAGAAGATCGTAATGCGCAAGCCCTCCTCCGCAGAGCCTTTCTCGGCTCTCGCGTTCAAGGTTGCTGTGCACCCCTTCTTTGGTCGCCTTACCTACATCCGCGTGTACTCCGGTGGTATTGAGTCGGGCGCTCAGGTGGTCAACTCCACCAAGGACAAGAAGGAGCGCATCGGAAAGATTTTCCAGATGCACGCCAACAAGGAGAACCCCGTGGACCGCGTGTCCGCAGGACACATCTACGCCGTGATCGGCCTCAAGGACACCACGACCGGAGACACGCTGTGTGACCCCGCTCACCCGGTTGTTCTCGAGTCGATGTCCTTCCCCGAGCCCGTTATCGAGGTCGCTATTGAGCCCAAGACCAAGGCTGACCAGGAGAAGCTCTCCTTGGCCATCCAGAAGCTGGCCGAAGAAGACCCCACGTTCCGCACTGAGCAGAACCAGGAAACGGGCCAGACCGTCATCAAGGGTATGGGTGAGCTTCACCTCGACATCCTCGTTGACCGTATGAAGCGCGAATTCAACGTCGAGGCCAACGTGGGTAAGCCCCAGGTGGCCTACCGCGAGACCATTCGTAAGCTGGTCGAGAAGGTCGACTACACCCACAAGAAGCAGACCGGTGGTTCTGGTCAGTTCGCGAAGGTGCAGATCAACCTCGAGCCCATGGACATCACGGGCGAGACCATGTACGAATTTGATAACCAAGTCACCGGTGGTCGTATTCCTCGTGAATACATTCCTTCGGTGGATGCTGGAATTCAGGACGCGATGCAGGTGGGCGTTCTGGCGGGCTACCCAACCGTCGGTGTCAAAGCGACACTGCTGGATGGGCAGTACCACGACGTCGACTCATCTGAGATGGCGTTCAAGATTGCTGGATCGATGGTCTATAAAGAGGCCGCCAGGAAGGCAAATCCTGTTCTGCTCGAGCCGTTGATGGCTGTCGAGGTGCGGACCCCAGAGGAATACATGGGCGATGTCATCGGTGACCTCAACTCCAGGCGTGGGCAGATCCAGAGCATGGAGGACGCGACCGGCGTTAAGGTTGTTCGCGCACTCGTGCCGCTCTCGGAAATGTTCGGATATGTGGGTGACCTGAGGTCGAAGACCTCTGGTCGCGCCGTGTACTCGATGACTTTCGAGACGTACTCTGAAGTCCCGAAGGCTGTGGCCGACGAGATTATTCAGAAGGGCAAGGGCGACTAAGCCCAACGAATAGGCTCGCCTGGCCTGCAACAACAAGACAAGTAACCAAGAATCTGGGCCCGCAAAGTTCAGATCAACAGTCCCGAGGAGGACCATAGTGGCTAAGGCCAAGTTCGAGCGGACCAAACCGCACGTCAACATCGGTACGATCGGTCACGTCGACCACGGCAAGACCACTCTTACCGCTGCTATTTCCAAGGTGCTCGCAGACCGTCACCCCTCAGCAGTCAACGTGGTACGCGACTTCGCGTCCATCGACTCTGCTCCGGAAGAGCGTCAGCGCGGTATCACCATCAACATCTCCCACGTGGAGTATGAGACCGACAAGCGTCACTACGCACACGTTGACGCCCCCGGTCACGCCGACTACATCAAGAACATGATCACCGGTGCCGCACAGATGGACGGTGCAATCCTCGTGGTTGCCGCCACTGACGGTCCGATGGCACAGACCCGTGAGCACGTTCTGCTCGCCAAGCAGGTGGGTGTTCCTTACCTGCTCGTCGCGCTGAACAAGTCCGACATGGTCGACGACGAGGAAATCCTCGAGCTCGTCGAGGTCGAGGTTCGCGAATTGCTCTCCAGCCAGGGCTTCGACGGCGACAACGCTCCCGTCATCCGTGTTTCTGGCCTCAAGGCTCTCGAAGGAGATGCTGCATGGGGTGACAAGATCATGGAGCTCATGGACGCTGTGGACAACAACGTTCCTGACCCTGTTCGCGACAAGGACAAGCCCTTCTTGATGCCCGTTGAGGACGTCTTCACGATCACTGGTCGTGGAACCGTTGTCACCGGTCGCGCCGAGCGTGGCACCTTGACCATCAACTCGGACGTCGAAATCGTGGGTATTCGTCCCACGCAGAAGACGACCGTGACTGGTATCGAGATGTTCCACAAGCAGCTCGACGAGGCATGGGCCGGCGAGAACTGTGGTCTTCTTCTTCGCGGTACCAAGCGTGAAGACGTTGAGCGTGGCCAGGTTGTTGTTGCACCGGGTTCTGTAACCCCGCACACCAACTTCGAGGGCACCGCCTACATCCTCTCCAAGGAAGAGGGCGGACGTCACAACCCCTTCTACACCAACTACCGTCCCCAGTTCTACTTCCGCACCACGGACGTAACTGGCGTCATCTCGCTGCCTTCTGGCACCGAGATGGTGATGCCCGGTGACACCACCGACATGACCGTTGAGCTGATTCAGCCCATCGCCATGGAGGAGGGCCTCAGCTTCGCCATCCGTGAGGGTGGACGCACTGTGGGCGCCGGAACGGTGACTAAGATCATCAAGTAGTTCCCTTGCACGAAGGGCCCGGAGGCTATCCTCCGGGCCCTTCGTCATTTAACGGTTAGTCAATGTTGCATTATTGCTACATAGCATTTATGCTATCTATCATGAGCCGACCACCCAAGGACGAGACTGCGCCGGTTGTCAATCGGATTGAGCAGGCCCGGGACACGAGAGGCCTCTCCCGTGGGGAGCTCGCCGATCTGGTGGGGGTCCACTACCAAACGATGGGCTATCTCGAGCGCGGTGAGTACAACCCCAGTCTCGAATTGGCTCTCAAAATTGCGCGAGCTCTGGAAGTTCCCTTAGAGGAGATTTTTTGGCTCGAGAACGAGCTGAAATCTTCCACCGAGGAGACTGAGAAGACAGGACAACGTTCATGAATCGCAAGGTATCGCTCAGCGCTATCAACGAGTGGCTCTGGCACACAACAAGCCCCAGGGAGGTGACCAAGGACCTCTCCGACACCCGATGGGACTGGCTCCGCACGCCACGAGGGTTGACCGCGGTGATCGCTCTGTCCGTGTTCATCCTTTTTGTTGCTCCGGTCATCGTGTGGTTTGTGGACGATGTGATTGGCTTCGCTCCTTTGGTCATGGTTGCCGGAGTTTTTCTTGCCTGGTTCTTGTTGCGGCGGGCGGTGAGGCTTGTTGCCGATTCTCCCGACGACGCGTTAGACGAGCGCCTGATTGGGATTAGGAATCGCACCTACCTTTCGGCTTATCGCGCTATCGGAGGCGTTCTGGGATTGATTGCCACGGCCTTGCTCTTCTGGTCCATTGTCGAGATCCGGGCCGGCTCGCCAGCTGCCACGTTTAGCCTCACCTGGCCTCAAGCGAACGCCATCGTGTGGTTTGTCTTCGCCCAAATAATGCTGATGCCATCTCTCACCCTTGCGGTGGGACTTCGCCGACGAAAGGTTCAACTATGACTCAGACAACCCGCGACATTGCTCCCGACGTTCTGCGCGGATTCGCACTCTGGGGGATCATCCTGGTCAATGTCGCCTACTTTTCTACTTCCGTGGACTCTGGTGTGACGGCAGAGGGTGTTCAGAGTGCGGGTGACGCCGTTGCGGCTTTCCTGGTGTTTGTCTTCGGCCAGGGCAAGTTCTATCTGATCTTCTCGTTCCTCTTCGGATACAGCGCTCACTATGTGTTGGGTAACCAAGAGACTGGGAGGACCCGGTGGGTCACCCGATCCCTGGGCCTAATTGCTTTGGGTTTAGCTCATGCCAGCCTGCTGTTTATTGGGGACATTCTCTTTCTCTACGGAATCCTCGCTCTGCTTCTGCTCGCTTTCTATGGTCGAACTCGCAAGACGATTGTTCGATGGATGGGGTGGATATACGGAACCTTCGTGGCAGTGTTGGCGGCCTTGGTCGCTTTGACGTGGTTGGGCGAGAGCCAAGGGTTTACGGATACTGCGCCGCCCTCGGCCGCTGGAGCGGCCTATGGCGAGGCGGTTGCCAACGGTAGTTTCCTGCAGGCGATCCCCGCACGGTGGGCACTC
The DNA here is from genome assembly GCA_021741945.1 of Pontimonas sp. Lineage (GTDB taxonomy): Bacteria > Actinomycetota > Actinomycetes > Actinomycetales > Microbacteriaceae > Pontimonas. The sequence goes on along the minus strand of JAIOWV010000002.1, from coordinate 9,758 downwards.
TGGTCAGAAGAAGCGGTCTTCTTAATTTTGTTCCAAGCCACCTTGACCTTTGTGGCCTTCCTTGCCGGCATCTTGGCCGCTCGGTCACAAGCTCTGTCCCCCGGGAGTGTGAGCCCGGCGACACTTCGTGCGATGACGATCTGGGGATGGGGTTTGGGGCTTGGCCTTCAGGTTCTCTTTGGAGGGATCTGGCTCGGTAACCTGGTAGCGGCCTCACCTACTGCCACCTCCGAACTCCTGGGACTCCTTGGAGGCTTTATTACTGCCCCGCTTTTGAGCATGGGTTATCTGGGCACCATGATCTGGCTCATCAGGACCCGCCCTCAAGCCCTGGGTTGGCTGGGATCCATGGGACGAATGTCCTTGACCGTGTATTTGTCGCAGTCGCTCCTTCTGAGCCTGATTTTTGGGGCCTGGGGCTTGGGCCTCTACCAGGAGGTCTCCTATTGGTCAGCGGTCCTGATCAGCCTGGGGGTGACGGCTATTCTGGCTGGTTTTGCGGGCCTATGGCTCTCTCGGTTCCGCCAGGGACCGATGGAGAAGCTTCTCACATCGTGGTCGAAAATCTTTGTGCGGACCACGCGTTAATTTCCGACACGCCCGGGTTGCGGGAAATACAGGGGTATGGCATAGTTTGTGAGGTTCAATACGCACTCCATTCGTGGGGTGCTCACTGCCAGGTAGTGCATAGGATTGCGACTTCGCAAGACATCTAGGCCGCGGGTAGCAGAACACAACGTCATCGACGGACCCGCTTCGCAAGCCTTGGTTTGTGTGTGCTGGAGAGTGCCCCTGGGGCCAACCGAAGTGTGTTGATAGAAGAACAGTGGTGTGTGCCACTCGGTGCGAAAGCGCCGGGTTGCCTGAAGTGTGCAGGGCGAGAGTTCTGTGCGAGTGAGAGAAAGAGAAAACCATGGCGGGACAAAAAATCCGCATTCGACTGAAGTCGTATGACCACGCAGGTCTCGATGTTTCAGCACGAAAGATTGTTGACACGGTTACCCGTGCCGGAGCCACTGTTGTGGGTCCCGTTCCTCTTCCTACGGATAAGGACGTGGTTGCTGTGATCCGCTCACCGCACAAGTACAAGGACTCGCGCGAGCACTTCGAGAAGCGCACCCACAAGCGTCTCATCGACATCATTGACCCCACCCCCAAAGCGGTGGACTCCTTGATGCGTTTGGACTTGCCCGCTGACGTCAACATCGAAATCAAGCTTTAAGGAAATAGACCATGTCGACTGTGACTACAACTAGAGGGGTACTGGGCATCAAGCTCGGTATGACCCAGGTCTGGGATGCGAACAATCGCTTTATCCCCGTGACCGTGGTTCAGGTTGCCCCCAACGTCGTGACCCAGATCCGCACGATGGAGAAAGACGGCTATGAGGCCGTCCAAATCGCCAGCGGTCAGATCGACCCCCGCAAGGTGACCAACCCTCTCAAGGGCCACTTTGAGAAGGCTGGCGTTACTCCTCGCCGCCACGTGACTGAGATTCGCACGAGCGATGCTGCCAGCTACGAAGTGGGCCAGGAAATCAACGCCACCGTATTCGAAGCAGGCCAGCTTGTTGATGTCATGGGCACCAGCAAGGGTAAAGGTTTTGCCGGTGTCATGAAGCGCCACAACTTCAAGGGTGTTTCTGCCTCACACGGTTCGCACCGTAACCACCGCAAGCCAGGCTCCATCGGTGCCTCATCGACCCCGTCTCGTGTGTTCAAGGGCATGCGTATGGCCGGTCGTATGGGTGGTGAGCGCGTCACTGTGATGAACCTCGCTGTTCACGCTGTTGATGCTGAGCGCGGCTTGCTCCTGATCAAGGGCGCCGTCCCCGGCGCTAAGGGTCGTTTGGTGTTTGTTCGTAACGCCAGGAAGGGTGCCTAATCATGGCTGCATCTGTTGACGTCCTCGACGCATCCGGCAAGAAGTCCGGCTCCGTTGAGTTGCCAGCCAACGTCTTTGACGTTGTCACCAACGTGCCTCTGATGCACCAGGTGGTTGTTGCTCAGCTTGCAGCAGCTCGCCAGGGAACGCACAAGGTTAAGGGCCGCGGTGAAGTTTCTGGTGCTGGTCGTAAGCCGTTCAAGCAGAAGGGAACCGGTCGTGCCCGTCAGGGTTCGATCCGTGCCCCTCAGCACCGCGGTGGTGGAATTGTCCACGGTCCAGTGCCCCGCGATTACTCGCAGCGCACCCCGAAGAAGATGGTGCAGAAGGCTCTCCTGAGCGCACTGTCGGACCGCGCCCGCGCTGACCGCATTCACGTCGTGAAGGGCCTGGGAACCGACAAGGCTCCCTCGACCAAGATTGCGTCTGCTCTTATTGCGCAGACTGCTCCTGGTCGCAACGTGTTGATCGTTGTTGGTCGCGACGACGTGAACGGTCAGAAGAGTGTTCGCAATCTTCCTGGCATCCACGCTGTTCACCCCGACCAGCTCAACGCCTATGACGTTCTCAACAGTGACGACATCGTCTTCACCGCTGAGGCATTTGAGACCTTCGTGGCAGCGAAAGCTGACTCGGCTAAGGGAGGCAAATAATGAGTATTCACGCGATTGCTTGGAACAAGGACCCTCGTGATGTCATTGTTCGCCCGATTGTCAGCGAGAAGAGCTACACCCTTATTGACCAGGGCAAGTACACCTTCGAGGTTGACCCCCGCGCGACGAAGACCGAGATCAAGCTGGCCGTCGAGAAGATCTTCAACGTGAAGGTTTCCTCGGTCAACACCTTGAACAAGACCGGTAAGACTCGCCGCACCAAGTTTGGGGCTGGAAAGCGCAAGGACACCAAGCGTGCCATTGTCTCTCTCGCCTCTGGCTCCATCGACATCTTCACGGCTGTGGGATAGGTAGGAAGAACATGGCTATTCGCAAATACAAGCCGACGACCCCTGGTCGCCGTGGCTCTTCTGTTGCTGATTTCCAGGAAATCACCCGCAGCACGCCCGAGAAGTCGTTGCTCAGGCCTCTGCCGAAGACCGGTGGTCGTAACAGCAGCGGTCGCATCACGACCCGTCACATCGGTGGTGGCCACAAGCGCCAGTACCGCGTGATCGACTTCCGTCGCGATGACAAGGATGGCGTGAACGCCAAGGTCGCTCACATCGAGTACGACCCCAACCGCACCGCGCGCATCGCACTGCTGCACTTCATCGATGGCACCAAGCGCTACATCATCGCCCCGAACAAGCTTCGCCAGGGCGACATTGTGGAGTCAGGTCCAAACGCCGACATCAAGCCCGGCAACAACCTGCCGTTGCGCAACATCCCCGTGGGTACCGTTATCCACGCGATCGAATTGCGTCCCGGTGGCGGTGCCAAGATGGCTCGCTCCGCTGGAGCTTCGGTTCGTCTGGTTGCGAAGGATGGCCCTAACGCCCAGCTGCGTTTGCCCTCCGGTGAAATCCGCAACGTTGACGCTCGCTGCCGCGCCACCATTGGTGAGGTCGGTAACGCCGAGCAGTCCAACATCAACTGGGGTAAGGCAGGCCGTATGCGCTGGAAGGGTGTTCGCCCGACCGTCCGCGGTGTTGCCATGAACCCGGTTGACCACCCCCACGGTGGTGGTGAGGGTAAGACCTCTGGTGGTCGTCACCCCGTGAGCCCTTGGGGTCAGTCTGAGGGGCGCACCCGCTCCCCGAAGAAGGCCAGCAACAAGCAAATCGTTCGTCGTCGCACCGTCGGCAAGAAGCGTTAGTAGGAGAGTAAGACATGCCTCGTAGCCTTAAAAAGGGACCCTTCGTGGATGACCACCTCCTCCAGAAGGTGTTTCGTCAGAACGAAGCCAACACCAAGAACGTGATCAAGACGTGGTCGCGTCGCTCGATGATTGTGCCGGCAATGCTCGGTCACACCATCGCAGTGCACGATGGCCGCAAGCACATCCCCGTGTTCGTGACCGAGACCATGGTGGGCCACAAGCTCGGCGAGTTTGCCCCCACCCGCACTTTCCGTGGTCACGAAAAGGACGACAAGAAAGGCCGTCGCCGCTAAGCGCGGTGATGAGGAGGTAGTCACATGGTTGAATCCATCGCACGGGTGCGCAACATCCGCGTTACCCCACAGAAGGCTCGTCGTGTCGTCGACTTGATCCGTGGCAAGCAGGCCCAGGAGGCTCTTGCAGTTCTCAAGTTTGCCCCCCAGTCGGCCAGTGAGCCCATCGCCAAGGTTGTTGCCTCTGCAATGGCCAACGCACGGGTCACCGCTGACAAGGACGGCATTTTCCTGGACGACCAGGACCTGTTCGTTGCTCGCGCCTTTGTTGATGAGGGCATCACCCTGAAGCGGTTTAGGCCGCGCGCTCAGGGTCGAGCATTCCGGATCAACAAGCGCACCAGCCACATCACTGTTGTGCTGGCAACGCCCGACGAGGCTTCGGTGAACCCGGGCCGCTCATCACAGAAGGCTGGCAAGTAACTATGGGTCAGAAAGTTCATCCGTACGGTTTCCGTCTGGGAATCACCACCGACCACGTGTCGCGCTGGTTCTCTGACTCGACCAAAAAGGGTCAGCGTTACGCAGACTTCGTTGCCGAAGACGTGCTCATCCGCAAGTTCCTCCAGAAGGAACTCGACCGAGCCGGCATCGCACGCATCGAGATCGAGCGCACCCGTGACCGCGTCCGCGTGGACATCCACTCGGCTCGCCCCGGAATCGTTATCGGCCGTCGTGGTGCCGAGGCTGAGCGCATCCGCGCTGACCTCGAGGACATGACCAAGAAGCAGATCCAGCTGAACATCCTCGAGGTCAAGAACCCCGAGAACGAAGCCCAGCTGGTTGCCCAGGGTATTGCTGAGCAGCTGAGCGCTCGTGTGGCATTCCGCCGCGCGATGCGCAAGGGTCTTCAGGGCGCACAGCGCGCTGGCGCCAAGGGTATTCGTATCCAGGTGTCTGGCCGTCTTGGTGGCGCTGAAATGAGCCGTTCCGAGTTCTACCGCGAGGGTCGGGTTCCACTGCACACTCTGCGCGCGAACATCGACTACGGCTTCTACGAGGCTCGCACCACCTTTGGTCGCATTGGCGTCAAGGTCTGGATTTACAAGGGCGACATCACCAACAAGGAACTGGCTCGCGAGCAGGCAAACGCCCGCTCACAGCGGCCTGACCGTCCTGCTGGTGGACCTCGCCGTGGACCGGCTGCTGTTGCAGCCGCTGAGGCAGCGCCCGTTGCTGCAGGGGGAGCCGAGTAAGCATGTTGATTCCTCGCAAGGTCAAGTTCCGTAAGCAGCACCACCCCAAGCGTGGCGGCCACGCCACCGGTGGTACCACGGTTGCTTTTGGTGAGTTTGGTATCCAAGCCACCACCAGCGCTTACGTCACCAACCGTCAGATTGAGGCAGCGCGTATCGCGATGACTCGTCATATCAAGCGTGGTGGAAAGGTGTGGATCAACATCTACCCCGACCGCCCGCTCACCAAGAAGCCCGCGGAAACCCGCATGGGTAGTGGTAAAGGTTCGCCGGAGTGGTGGATTGCCAACGTCAAGCCAGGACGCGTCCTCTTTGAGGTCGCCGGCGTGAGCGAAGAACTCGCTCGCGAGGCCATGACTCGTGCGATTCACAAGCTTCCGTTGAAGGCACGCATCATCAAGCGCGAGGAGGGCATGTAATGGCTGTGGGAACGAAAGAACTTACACCTACTGATCTCGACACGTTCGAGGATGAGCGTCTCTTGGACGAGCTTCGCCGCGCAAAGGAAGAGCTCTTCAACCTGCGTTTCCAGTCGGCCACCGGCCAGCTGGACAACCACGGTCGCGTTCGCGCCGTGAAGCGCGACATTGCTCGTCTTTACACCGTGATTCGCGAACGCGAGCTCGGCATTCGGGCGGCACCGGCTCCTATTGAGAAGCCAGCTAAGAAGTCTGCAAAGAAGAGTGAAAGCTCTGAGCCTGAAGCTACCGAGGAGAGTGCATAATGGCCACCGATGTGAAGAAGGGCCACGAGTCCGCAGCGCGCGACGTTCGCGACAAGGACGCCCGTGGTTACCGCAAGGTCCGCCGTGGTTATGTCACCAGCGACAAGATGGACAAGACCATCGTGGTCGAGGTTGAAGACCGCGTGAAGCACCCCCTCTATGGCAAGGTTGTGCGCCGATCCTCCAAGATCAAGGCCCACGATGAGCTAAACACCGCAGGTATTGGCGACTTGGTGGTCATCACCGAGACCCGTCCGCTCTCTGCAACCAAGCGTTGGCGTCTAGTCGAAATCGTTGAGAAGGCGAAGTAACCCATGATTCAGCAAGAGTCCCGTCTAAAAGTTGCCGACAACACCGGCGCCAAGGAACTATTGGCGATCCGTGTTCTCGGTGGATCCGGACGTCGCTACGCCGGCCTGGGTGACATCATCGTCGCCACGGTCAAGGACGCAATTCCTGGTGGCAACGTGAAGAAGGGTGAGGTCGTCAAGGCGGTCATCGTTCGCACCGTCAAGGAGACCCGTCGTGGAGATGGCTCCTACATCAAGTTCGACGAGAACGCCGCTGTGATCATCAAGAACAAAGAGGGCGAGCCCCGCGGAACCCGTATTTTCGGACCCGTTGGCCGCGAACTCCGCGACAAGCGCTTCATGAAGATCATTTCGTTGGCCCCGGAGGTTATCTAACAATGGCAAAGATCAAAAAGGGTGACCTCGTTCAGGTCATCACTGGTGCAACCGAAGCCCGTGGCGGCGACCGCGGTAAGCAGGGTCGCGTCATTGAGGTGCTCGCTGAGCAGAACCGCATCCTCGTCGAGGGTGTCAACTACGTCAAGAAGCACATCCGTGTTGGCCAGAGCAATCGTGGCGCCAAGACTGGTGGCATTGAGACCCACGAAGCACCCATTCACATCTCGAATGTGGCGCTCGTGGACCCCAAGTCCAAGAAGCCCACTCGCGTGGGATACCAGACCAAGACCGTGACCAAGAACGGTGCGACCAAGCAGGTTCGCGTTCGCGTTGCGAAGAAGTCAGGAGAAGAGCTCTAATGGCCACCTCAACTGCCGAGGCAAAGGCACCTTCGGTGCCTCGTCTCAAAACTGTCTACCGCAAGGACATCGTTCCTGCTCTCACCGAGCAGTTCGGTTACACCAACCCTCACCAGGTCCCAGGGCTCGTGAAGGTCGTGGTGAACACCGGTGTTGGTGAAGCAGCGCGTGACTCCAAGGTCATCGAGGGGGCCGTTCGCGACCTCACTCAGATCACCGGTCAGAAGCCCGTCGTGACCCTGGCGCGCAAGTCCATTGCTCAGTTCAAGCTGCGCGAGGGCATGCCCATTGGTGCTCACGTGACCCTTCGTGGCAACCGGGCATGGGAGTTCGTTGACCGCCTGGTCAACCTCGCCCTTCCTCGCATCCGCGACTTCCGTGGTCTTAGCGACCGCCAGTTCGATGGCAACGGAAACTACACGTTTGGTATCACCGAGCAGTCGGTGTTCCACGAGATCAACCAGGACAACATCGACCGCGTTCGCGGTTTCGACATCACTGTCGTCACCACCGCGAAGACGGACGATGAAGGCCGTGCCCTTTTGCTGGCGTTGGGATTCCCCTTCGCTCAGCGGAACACAACCGAGGCCTAAAGGCCCCTAACTGACAAGGTCGGCCCGGGTGTCCCCGGAGTCGAAACCAGCCAGAGAAAAGAGAAGCACCATGACCATGACAGATCCGGTCGCAGACATGCTGACCAGGCTGCGCAACGCCAACTCGGCGCACCACGACTCCGTGTCGATGCCGAGCTCGAAGTTGAAGACCCACCTCGCTGACATTCTCAAGCGAGAGGGTTACATCGCTTCGTGGAAGACCGAAGACGCCAGGGTCGGCAAAGCACTGACCCTTGAGCTCAAGTATGGACAGAACCGCGAGCGCTCCATTGTGGGTATCAAGCGCGTTTCTAAGCCCGGCCTTCGCGTTTACGCAAAGTCGACCGAAATTCCCAAGGTCCACGGTGGTCTTGGCATCGCAATCTTGTCCACCTCGTCTGGTCTTCTGACCGACAAGGAAGCCAACAAGAAAGGCGTGGGTGGGGAAGTCCTCGCCTACGTGTGGTGATCGCTGATGTCACGTATTGGTCGTTTACCTATTGATATTCCCTCGGGCGTGGACATCACGATCGATGGACAGCACGTCGCAGTCAAGGGCCCCAAGGGCGAACTTGCTCTCACCGTGAAGGAGCCCATTGAGGCTTCCAAGGTTGAGAACCAGGTCATCGTCACGCGTCCCGATGACGAGCGTTCTTCCCGTTCTCTGCACGGTTTGAGCAGGACCCTGATCAACAACCTGATCATCGGTGTCACCGAGGGTTACAAGAAAGAGCTTGAAATCGTCGGAACGGGTTACCGTATTGCCTCGCAGGGCCAGGGTGTCGAGTTCCAGCTCGGCTACTCTCACCCCATCACGGTGCAGCCACCCGAGGGCATTACCTTCACTGTGGAGGGCAACACCAAGCTGGTTGTCAGCGGTATTGACAAGCAAGCTGTTGGTGAGGTCGCCGCGAATATTCGCAAACTGCGCAAGCCAGAGCCTTACAAGGGCAAGGGTGTTCGCTACGCCGGCGAGAACGTTCGCCGCAAGGCTGGAAAGGCTGGTAAGTAATCATGGCTTTCTCGAGAGGAAAGAGCCGTTCGGCTGCGAGAGATCGCCGTCACACGCGCTTGCGCAAGAAGGTTGTGGGTACCGCAGAGAAGCCACGTTTAGTCGTGACCCGCTCGGCCCGCCACGTATTCGTCCAGGTGGTCGACGACCAGAAGGGCCACACCGTGGCTTCTGCCTCGACCATGGAAGCGGACTTCCGCTCCTTTGCTGGAGACAAGACCGCCAAGGCCAAGCGCATTGGTGAAGTCATTGCTGAGCGTGCAAAGAAGGCCGGCGTTGCCTCGGTCGTCTTTGACCGCGGAGGTAACCGCTACGCCGGTCGCGTTGCCGCAATTGCTGAAGGCGCACGAGAGAGTGGATTGGAACTGTGAGCGAAGAAGTTAAGGACGAAGCAGTGGTGGAAGAAACTCCGGTTGCTCCTGTCGTAGCTGAAGAAGACACCTCGTCGGAGCCTCGTGAGGCCCGTCGCGGAAGTCGTGAACGTAACCCCAACGCGCGTGAGCGCGGTGCCCGCGACACCGAGAAGAGCCAGTTCCTCGAGCGCGTTGTCACCATCAACCGCGTATCCAAGGTCGTCAAGGGTGGTCGTCGCTTTAGCTTCACCGCACTGGTCGTCGTCGGAGACGGTAACGGCATGGTCGGCGTTGGCTATGGCAAGGCCCGCGAGGTCCCTACCGCCATCTCCAAGGGTGTTGAGGACGCGAAGAAGAAGTTCTTCCGCGTTCCCCGCGTTGCCCAGACCATTCCTCACCCCGTCCAGGGTGAGGCAGCGGCCGGCGTGGTGCTTTTGCGCCCCGCAACCCCTGGTACCGGTGTTATCGCCGGTGGTCCGGTCCGTGCCGTACTCGAGTGCGCCGGTATTCACGATGTCCTGAGCAAGTCGTTGGGATCCTCCAACACCCTCAACATCGTGCACGCCACTGTCGCAGCTTTGAAGATGCTCGAAGAGCCCCGCGCTGTTGCCGCTAGGCGCAACGCTGAGTTCGATGAGATTGCCCCCGCGCACTTCATCCGTGCTGAAAAAGAAGCGGCTGCTGCAGCGAAGGCTGGTGCGTAATGGCAAAGAAACTCAAAGTAACCCAGATCAAGTCGATCATTAGCGAGAAGCCCAACATGGCTCCCACGCTTCGCAGCCTTGGCTTGCGCAAGATCGGCCAGTCCGTTGTCCGTGAAGATAACCCCGTGAACCGCGG
>JAIOWV010000058.1 GCA_021741945.1 Pontimonas sp. | reverse complement strand
AATACTGGTGGCTGTACTTCAGGCCTACGTCTTTACCCTCTTGACCGCCGTCTACCTCCAGCTCGCGCTGGCGGAAGAACACTAAACCTCAGCCCGATACGCCATCGGGCTGACAACATGGAAGGAAACACCTGTGGACACAACCTCGGTAATCGCCGAACTCACTGGAAACATTGCGACGGTCGGTTACGGTCTCGCTGCTATCGGCCCCGCAATTGGCGTGGGCATCGTGGTGGGCAAGACCATTGAATCGGTCGCTCGTCAACCTGAACTTCAGGGCCGCCTGACGGTTCTGATGTATATCGGTATCGCCTTTACTGAAGCACTGGCGTTCATCGGTATCGCAACCTACTTCATCTTCACCGGATAGGCAACTGATGCACACCAACGCAATCCTTCTCGCAGCGGAAGGGAGCACGATTAACCCTCTGCTCCCGGCGATCTATGACATTGTCTGGTCGATCATTCCGTTCGCTTTGGTCTTGTTCCTGTTCTGGCGCGTCGTGTTGCCAAGACTGCAGAAGACTTTGGATGAGCGTTCCAGCGTGATTGAAGGCGGTATTGCCCAAGCAGAGTCCGCTCAGCTCGAGGCAAAGAAGGCGCTCGACAAGTACAACAAGCTCCTCGCTGATGCTCGGGCTGAAGCGTCTGAGATCAGGGATAAGGCTCGCCAGGAAGGCGCTGTAATCCTTCAGGAAATGAAGGACAGTGCACAGACCGAAGCGAATCGCATTGCCCAAGCCGCGAGCGCCCAGATCGAAGCCGAACGCCACCAGGCCGTGCTCTCCCTGCGCAAAGAGGTCGGAGCTCTTGCTCTGGACCTTGCTGCCGCGGTGGTCCAGGAGCGCTTGAGCGAAGACGCAAAAGCGGCCTCGGTTGTTGACCGCCTCCTTGCCGATCTCGACAAGGAGCAGGCTGCGCCTAAGAAGACTGCAGCCAAGGCTCCGGCGAAGAAGAAGGCCACACGCTAACCATGGGCGCTCAAACCAGACAATCCCTCGACCAGGCCAGGACTCTCCTGGCCGGTCGCAGCACGCTGGGTCTTCCGCTTGCGGAAAACCTGTTCGCTGCTGCACTTGGGTTGTCTGGTTCACCCGCCCTGCGTAGCGCGCTGAGCGATTCAGCATCTGAGGCTTCTGCGAGGAAGCAGCTCGCTGCCCAGGCATTCGCATCGCTGTCCACCGATGCGAAGAAGATTGTGGATGAACTCGTGTCCATGAGGTGGTCGAGCGCTGAAGACCTCCAGGAAGCCCTGGAGGACCTGGGCATTCGGGTCTGTGCGGGCAGCGTGGACGCCAAGACTGATCTTGTCGGTGAGCTCTTGGCGATTTCCTCACTCGTGCACTCGAATGCAGAACTCGAGCTGGGGCTTGGATCAAAACGTGCTCACCCCAGCGCTCGCGCCAACCTGATGGGTTCGCTGCTTGGTAAGAAGGTCTCCGGGGAAGCCCTCGCTATTTCCCGTCATCTGGTCTCTGACCCCCGCGGTCGGAGGATTGGCGCGATGCTTCAATCCGCTGCGGTGGCGGTTGCAGACCACCATGGCAAGGGCCTTGCTGTGGTGAGTGTCGCCAAGTCGTTGAATCAAGCCCAGCGCGCAAGCGTTGAGAAGCTTCTTGGCAAGAACTATGGCCGCGACCACTATGTGGCCGAGGTAATCAACCCCGACGTTGTCGGTGGCATGAAGATTCGCGTCGGCGACGACGTGATTGATGGCAGTATCCAAGCCCGCTTGGCGGAGCTTAGAACACAACTTGCTGGCTAAGGCCAGCGCTTCGTACGTGAGAGACGAATCACAACAAAAGGAAGAACCATGGCAGAACTAACAATCAACCCGGACGACATCCGCGATGCTCTGAAGAAGTTCGCGAAGTCTTATGACCCGGGAACGGCAGCCACCTCTGAGGTTGGCCACGTCATCGATGCCGCTGACGGTATCTGCCACGTTGAAGGATTGCCCGGTGTCATGGCCAACGAACTGGTCAAGTTCGCCGATGGAACCCTGGGCCTCGCTCAGAACCTCGACGAGAACGAGATCGGTGTCGTTATCCTCGGCCAGTTCGCGGGCGTTGAAGCCGGCATGGAGGTCACCAGGACCGGTGAAGTTCTCTCCGTCCCCGTTGGCGATGGCTACCTCGGTCGCGTGGTTGACCCTCTGGGTAACCCCATCGACGGCCTTGGAGCGATCAAGTCCGAGGGCCGCCGCGCCCTTGAGCTTCAGGCCCCTGGCGTTATGGCTAGGCGCAGCGTTCACGAGCCCCTGCAGACCGGAATCAAGGCGATCGACGCCATGATTCCCGTGGGCCGCGGACAGCGCCAGCTGATTATTGGTGACCGCCAGACGGGTAAGACCGCGATTGCTGTTGACACGATCATCAACCAGAAGGCGAACTGGGCAACCGGTGACCCCACCAAGCAGGTTCGCTGCATCTATGTGGCAATCGGCCAGAAGGGTTCCACGATTGCTGGTGTGAAGGGCGCTCTCGAAGAAGCCGGCGCCATGGAATACACCACGATCGTGGCCGCCCCCGCGTCTGACCCCGCAGGTTTCAAGTACTTGGCTCCCTACACCGGCTCCGCCATCGGCCAGCACTGGATGTACAACTCCAAGCACGTGCTGATCATCTTCGATGACCTCTCCAAGCAGGCCGAGGCTTACCGCGCTGTGTCGCTGTTGCTGCGTCGCCCGCCGGGCCGTGAGGCCTACCCCGGTGACGTCTTCTACTTACACTCCCGCCTGCTCGAGCGCTGTGCCAAGCTCTCGGACGAAATGGGTGGCGGCTCGATGACCGGTCTTCCGATCATTGAGACCAAGGCAAACGACGTCTCGGCGTTCATCCCCACCAACGTGATCTCGATTACCGATGGACAGATCTTCTTGCAGTCCGATCTGTTCCTCGCCAACCAGCGTCCTGCTGTTGACGTGGGTATTTCGGTCTCCCGTGTTGGTGGAGACGCTCAGGTGAAGTCCATCAAGTCGGTCTCTGGAACGCTCAAGCTTGAGCTTGCCCAGTACCGCTCTTTGGAAGCCTTCGCGATGTTCGCCTCCGACCTCGACGCCGCTAGCCGGCGTCAGCTCGAGCGCGGTGCCAGGCTGACCGAGCTTCTGAAGCAGCCCCAGTATTCGCCATACCCCGTCGAAGAGCAGGTTGTGTCGATCTGGGCTGGCACCAACGGCAAGCTCGACACCATTGCGGTGGCGGATGTCCTCAAGTTTGAGGCTGAGCTTCTCGACCACCTTCGTCGCAACACGAAGATCCTCGACACTCTGCGCAAGACGAACGTGCTCGATGACGACACCAAGGCAGAGCTGGAAAAGGAAGTCGACAAGTTTGTCATCGCCTTCCAGGCCAGTGGAGCCGAAGGACTCGGCCACCCCGGCAGCGAAGAGTTCGACGCGATCGAGGCTGAAGACATCAACCAGGAAAAGATCGTCAAGCGCAAGCGCTAGACGACACTGAGCTAAAGGACTAGGCAACTATGGGCGCGCAACTTCGGGTGTACCGGCAGAAGATTCGTTCTGCCAGTACGACCAAGAAGATTACGCGGGCAATGGAGCTAATCTCCGCCTCGCGTATTCAGAAGGCGCAGAGCCGCATGAAGGCGGCTGCGCCGTATTCGCGTGCGGTGACGCGTGCTGTTTCAGCCGTGGCGACCTATTCCAACATTGATCACCCGTTGTTGACCGAGGCCGCAAACCCAAAGCGCGCCGCCATGGTCATCTTCACCTCCGACCGTGGCCTTGCCGGTGCTTTTAGTGCTCAGGTGCTTCGTGAGGCGGGCGAGCTTCGTACTCGCCTTGAAGACGAAGGCAAAGAGGTCGTGCACTACGTCATTGGGCGTAAGGCTGTCCAAAACTTTGCCTTCCGCCAGCGTCCGGTGGAGAAGTCGTGGATGGGTAACACTGACCAGCCTCAGTTCGAAACGGCAAAAGACATTGCCGACACCGTGATTGAGCGCTTTATCCAAGACACCGATGAGGGCGGGGTGGATGAAATCCACATCGTCTACAACCGTTTCGTGTCTTTGGTCACTCAGGCCCCTGAGGTTGTGCGTGTTCTACCTCTCGAGGTCGTCGAGGGCGTTGAAGAGCCCGGTAACACTGACGTGTTCCCGCTCTATGAGTTTGAGCCCGAGCCCGACGACGTTCTCAACGCACTGTTGCCGGTGTATATCGAGAACCGAATCTTCTCGGCGATGCTCCAATCTGCTGCTGCCGAGCATGCTGCTCGTCAGAAGGCCATGAAGTCGGCAAGTGATAACGCCGACAAGCTGATCCGCACGTACACCAGCTTGGCGAACAACGCTCGCCAAGCCGAAATTACCCAACAGATTTCCGAAATCGTGGGCGGCGCCGACGCCCTCGCTTCGGCGAAGTAAAGAAAGAGAAGACGATATGAGCAAGACTGCCACCAAGAAAGCGACTGCCACGGGTCGTGTTGCCCGCGTTACCGGTCCGGTTGTTGACGTCGAGTTTCCTCACGACTCAATCCCCGAGATCTACAACGCGCTGCAGACCACCATCACCATGGGTGGCGAGTCGAGCGTGTTGACTCTCGAGGTCGCCCAGCACCTCGGTGACGACCTCGTTCGCGCAATCGCTTTGAAGCCCACCGACGGGTTGGTCCGCGGCCAGGAAGTGCGTGACACCGGTGGCCCCATCACGGTTCCCGTCGGCGATGCCACCAAGGGCAAGGTGTTCAACGTCCTCGGCGAGGTCTTGAACTCCGACGACAAGCTCGAGGGTGTCGAGCGTTGGAGCATCCACCGCGAGCCCCCACCCTTCGACCAGCTCGAGTCCAAGACTCAGCTCTTCGAAACCGGTATCAAGGTCATCGACTTGCTCACCCCCTATGTGTTGGGTGGAAAGATTGGTCTCTTCGGTGGTGCCGGTGTGGGTAAGACCGTTCTTATCCAGGAAATGATTCAGCGCGTTGCGCAGGATCACGGTGGTGTGTCGGTATTCGCCGGTGTTGGCGAGCGCACCCGTGAAGGTAACGACCTCATCCACGAAATGGAAGAAGCGGGCGTCTTCGACAAGACCGCCCTGGTCTTCGGACAGATGGATGAGCCCCCCGGAACCCGTTTGCGCGTGGCTTTGTCCGCTCTGACCATGGCCGAATACTTCCGTGATGTTCAGAACCAGGACGTGTTGCTCTTCATCGACAACATCTTCCGCTTCACTCAGGCCGGTTCTGAGGTCTCGACTCTGCTCGGTCGTATGCCCTCTGCCGTGGGTTACCAGCCAAACCTCGCAGATGAGATGGGTGTGCTCCAGGAGCGCATTACCTCCACTAGAGGTCACTCGATCACGTCTCTGCAGGCCATTTATGTGCCAGCTGATGACTACACCGACCCAGCGCCTGCGACCACCTTCGCGCACTTGGATGCAACGACAGAACTTAGCCGTGACATCGCGGCTAAGGGTCTCTATCCTGCTGTGGACCCGCTAACGTCCACCAGCCGCATCCTTGACCCGCTCTACATCGGAAATGACCACTACCGTGTGGCCACGACGGTCAAGCAGATTCTGCAGAAGAACAAGGAACTCCAGGAGATCATTGCGATCTTGGGTGTTGACGAGCTCAGCGAAGAAGACAAGATCACCGTCTCTCGTGCACGTCGTATCCAGCAGTTCCTCTCCCAGAACACCTACATGGCAAAGAAGTTCACCGGTGTTGAGGGCTCGACAGTGCCCCTCAAGGAGACCATCGAATCCTTCGATGCCATCGCCCGTGGTGATTTCGACCACGTTGCCGAGCAGGCCTTCTTCAACGTTGGCCCCATCTCGGACGTGGAAGAGAAGTGGGCAAAGATTCAGAAGGAGAACGGCTAATAGTGGCTGGCATCCTCCAGGTCACGGTGGTCTCCGCCACCGCTGAGGTGTGGTCGGGCGAAGCCACCATGGTTGTCGCCCGCACCACCGAGGGTGAAATTGGAATCCTTGCAGGCCACGAGCCAACCCTTGGTGTTCTCGCCGCAGGCGAGGTTCGCATCACCACTGCAGCTGGAGAGAAAATCACCGCCAAGGCAGAGGACGGGTTCCTCTCCGTAGACAACAATCAGGTGACCATAGTTGCCGGTCTGGCAGAAATCATTTAGCTGATGCTGATTCTTCTGCCTCCCTCAGAGACCAAGGTTTCGGGAGGGGACGAGGGGTCCAGTCTTGATCTGGGGGCGCTGAGCTTCCCCGTTCAGAGGGGGATTCGCGAGCAGTTGGTCGATGCCGTCGTTGCGCTGTCCAACGATTCTCCAGCGTCACTGAAGGCTTTGAAGTTGGGGCCGAAGGGTCTTGGCGAGGTTGAGCGCAACCGTGAGCTGCGAAGTGCTCCGGTGATGCCAGCACTCTCTCGCTACACGGGTGTCCTTTATGACGCTTTGGGGTTTGACACCCTCGATAGTGCAGCGCAGAAGCGCGCACTCTCGAGTGTGGCCATTTTTTCGGCACTTTTTGGTCTCATTCGAGCCAGCGACAAGATTCCCGCCTATCGCTTGTCCCATGACTCCGCCTTGCCCGGGGGAAAACCCGGCGCACTGTGGGGGTCTATAGCCCCCGAGCCGTGGGATTCGGTCGATGACTTTGTCATCGATCTTCGCAGCGAAGGCTATCGAAGCCTGTCTGCGTTGCCAGAGGCCACAGGAGTTTTCGTCTCCCTTGTGAAACCTGGCCCAGCGGGGGCCAGGGGAGCGATTGGGCACCACAACAAGGGAACGAAGGGTCGCCTGGTGAGAGAACTTCTCCAGACGGGGGCCAACATCGCATCAGTGCACGAGCTCTGCGAGTGGGGCAAGACGCACGGCCACAATTTTGATGAGGCGAGTGCTCAGTCTGGATCCATTGAGTTGGTAGTTGCCCTCTAGCGAAAGTCGATGCCCTCGTGGCGCAGCAGCTTCTCTTTGGTGGGGATTCCATCACCGGCGCTGTAGCCGGTGATGGTGCCACTCGCCCCAAGAACTCGGTGGCAGGGCACGATGATGGGGATAGGGTTCCGGCCTACCGCTCCGCCGACCGCCCGTGGTGCGCGCCCAAGGCCCGCCCTCTGGCCCAGTTCGTCGTAGGTCAGCTTTTCGCCGAAGGGAATTGCGGTGAGCTCGCTCCAGATTGCCTCTTGGAATCGTGTTCCCGACCAGTGCAGCGGCAGATCAAACGCTGTGCGTGAACCCTCGAAGTATTCCCCCAGTTGCCTAGCAGCCCGGTGGAGGACATCGGCATCGGCGGGGCTGACGCTGGGCTTAGATGAGGGCCTTTTGCCAATAGTCACAGCGGTGATCGTCTGGTTGCTCGCGGTAATAGTCAACGGGCCGAGCGGTGAGTCCATGGTCAAGGATGAGTTCATGTGATGAGGGTACCTCCATTCCGCAGCACCCTCCGGCGCCCCGGAAACCAAACGAAGACTGCTCGAGGTCGGTGTCCTGTGGAGAAAGTTCCTCTTCCTCGCGAAGCCGGACGTTGATGCCCTGGTTCAACTCGGAGACCTCGGAGTTGAGTCGATTGAGCTCGTCAAGACGCTCGTTGTATTCATCAATCTTTGATTGCAGGCTGGTGCGCATTGACTCGAGCCGTGATTGGCGTTCAACGAGTGCGGTCCTGGTCGCTTCAAACTCCGAGCGGGAGGGGAACGCTCCGGGCGTCGACGCGCGCTCGTTGAACGCAAGAATGTCGGCGTTCAGGTCGGTCTGCTCCTGCTCGTAGGCGAAACGGAGGCCCTCGATTTCTGCTGCACGGGACTCCAGTTCTTGGGCAAGAGCGTTGAGCTCAGCCTCGACAGTGTCAAAAACGCGGTAGAGCTCATCTGCGAGTGCGACCACTTTGCTGCGGCCATCGAAGTAGATGGCGTAGTGCTCCTCCAGGGGCGCTGGCAGGG
>JAIOWV010000057.1 GCA_021741945.1 Pontimonas sp. | reverse complement strand
AAGCGCGGCAAGGCAGAGGTCTCACCGCGCGATTTGGTCGCAGCAGTACTCCCCGACCCCGCCACGCTTGGCGACCGAATGACCGGCACCACCTGCGCAGGCGTGTGGGTGACGGGCAAAGGCAAGGATGGAAACCCTCGTGAGGTCTTCCTCTATCACGCCAGTGACAACGAGTGGACGATGAAAAACTTCGACTCGCAATGCGTGGT
Source organism: Pontimonas sp. (assembly GCA_021741945.1). Classification (GTDB taxonomy): domain Bacteria; phylum Actinomycetota; class Actinomycetes; order Actinomycetales; family Microbacteriaceae; genus Pontimonas. The sequence continues at coordinate 7,679 of JAIOWV010000057.1, read as the reverse complement.
CTGGCAGACCGCTCTTGCTCCTGCCGTGGCCCTAGAACTGGTGGCCAAGGGCGTGTGGTCAGGCAAGGGTGTGCTGGGTCCTGAGGCTTTTGACGCGGAGCCCTTCCTCGAACTCATGGCCAAGCCAGAAGCCGAGGGTGGCTATGGCCAGGCCTGGGGATTCGAAGAGCGCTAAGCGAACTTCCCGGCCGTCATTTTCTTGCGCGGCCACCAGAAGGCATCGCCGGCAATAAATGCGGTGGCGGGAACGACCACAGTTCGCACGAGCAGGGTGTCAATCAACACACCGATGCCGACGATGATGCCAATCTGGAACAGGGCAATAAGCGGCAGAACGCCCAAGACAGCAAACACCGCAGCGAGCAAAATACCGGCACTCGTAATTACACCGCCGGTCGCGCCCAACGCCTTGATCATGGCCTGACGAGTCGGCTGCCTGACTGAGCCCGCCAACGCGGCAGCCTCTTCTCTCGCCCTCGAGACCAAGAAGATGTTGTAGTCAACACCGAGCGCCACAAGGAATAGGAACGAATACAGGAAGACACTGAAGTCCAGCCCAGACATTCCAAATACGTTCTCGAACAGGAGCCAGGCGGCTCCAATTGCCGAGAAGAACGACAAGACAACGCTGGAGAGCAAGAGAATCGGGGCCAAGATCGCCTTCAGCAACAGGACCAACACGATAAACACGAGCAACAGAATGAGCGGGATGACCAGGAGCTGGTCTCGCTCATAGGCCTGCTTCACAGCGAGTCGCGTAGCGTCGTCACCGCCAACCAGGGCGTTAGCACCCGGGACAGCCTGAACGACCTCCCGCAGTTCGCCAATTGCCGCATAGGCCTCGTCGCTTCCACCCTCGGCGTCCAAGACCACATCAATCTGCGATTGGCTGTCGTTGGAGTTCACGACCTCGGCACTCGCGACAGCGTCTAACGTCAATGCCGCGGTTACAACGTCGTCAGCCTGGTCGTTGTTGGCCACCACCCGAGCTGGAGCGCTGGCGCCCGCGGGGAATGCTTCACTCAGCACCTCAATACCGGTGACAGCCTCTGGTTTCACCCGGAACTGCTCGGTTTCAGGGATGCCGATGGTGACGCCATTCCCACCAATGGTGAGAGCGCCCAAAATCGCAACGCCGACAATGGCAACGGTGACCGGGCGCTTGCTCACTCGGGTTCCAAGCCGTGCCCACCACCCGGTCTCGGACTTGTTCACATCGCCAAAACGAGGGACGAAAGGCCAGAACAAACCGCGGCCAAACACAACGATTGCCGCGGGCAGAACGCCAAGTGCGGCAATCATGGCTACGACCACACCGCTGGCACACACGATGCCAAGTGCCCGGTTTCCGCCAAGCTCAGCAAAAGAGAGCGTCAGAAGGGCGAGTGCTACCGTTCCGCCGGAGGCAATAATCGCCGGTCCCGCACCCTTCAGAGCGCGAGCCATCGCCTCGTGCCGGTCCTCGAAAACCATGAGTTCTTCGCGATATCGAGCAATCAACAGCAAGGCGTAGTTTGTTCCAGCACCAAAGACCAGAACCGAGAGAATTCCGGTGATGGACCCATCGGCCGCGATGTCAAAGAATGCGGCAACGTTGCGCCCGATCTGACCGGCCATTCCATCTGCGGTTCCGACCACAGCAAGGGGAACGATCCACAGAATGGGGCTTCGGTAGGTGACCAACAGCAGCAGAATGACGATGATGACAGTGGCAAGAATCAGGGTGAAGTCCGCACCGGCGAAGACGCCCGCGAGGTCCACCTGGAAGCCCTCTGGGCCGGTGACATAGGTGACCATCCCCGCTGGCATGTCCTCGGCCGCCAAGGCGCGCATCTCAGCGATGCGCTCTGCTCTGGGCTCAACCTCGTCAATTTCATCCATCGGGACCGTGATGACGGCCGTCGTGTTGTCATCGGAAACTGTGGCGGGCGGAACAAATGCCTCATCCATGATTTCGACGTTGGAAAACTCTAAAAACTTCTCGTTTGCTCCGCCAGCGGGCATCTGAATCATCGGATCAAATTCGCCCACCAACCAGCTCAGCTGTTCGTCGGTGAATTCACCAGATTCAACCGCGTAGACAATGACCGCGGCTGTGCCGCCGGCGTTTGGCATCGCAGCCAACGCCTCATCAACAAGAACTACCTCTGAGTCATCGGGCAACCCGTTGGTCGGCGCCACATCAGATTCTTCAGCCGCAAAGACAGTGAAGGACAACACGGCGAAGATCAAACCGATGAGAAGAGTAACCCAGGAGGTCTTGGGGCCAGTGATAAAGCGCACGAGAGAATTCATAGGCTAGAACTTACTCCGAAATGCGAGCGCGGGCGCTCTTGGAAACAACTCAGGTTGACAGGGCAGTGTGTCTCTGAAGACAGGGGGAGCGATGACACTTCGAGCATCAGTCGCGGCCACAATTGGTTTTTTCGCTCTCATCATGGCCGGGTGCGCAACACCAGTCGCCGAGGAGCCCGTCGCGGTCGAGGGAATTCAGCCGTGTGATGAGAGCACGCTCAGCGGCGTGGAGACAACGATTGGCACCCAGGTCGATGCGTTTGGGCGTGAGGATTTCCCCAGCGCCTATGACATGGCTGCTCCCGACTTTCAAGCGGCCGTAAACCTCGAGGAGTTTGAAGACGTCATCCGCAGCGGTTTCGTTCCTCTGATGAATGTGGAGAGCTTCAGCGTCTCTCAGTGTGTGTGGGATCCAGAGCTCGACCGAGTAGAAACCGGCATGACGCTCACCACCAACTCTGGCGTGGTGGGATCGCTTCGCTACTCACTGGTTTTGGTTCCTGAGGGTTGGAGAATCCTCGGAGCGGTTCCCAACCCCCAGTCGCAGCAGGGCACCTAGAGGGCGCTCAGCCCTCCTCTTCGATGTAGGGCTCTGGCATCGGCATGATGTCCACCGGCATCGGCTCTGGGATCTCGATGATGCCCTCGATGAGGGAAATCACACTCGACCAGCTCCAGTCGTCATCACCGTGGCGCATTACAAAGCCGGGGACCAACCATGCGTTACCGCTTGCATCCCAGACCAGGAGCAGTGTCGACTCCGCGTCTGTCACCGTGACCCGAACTACTTCGGGCTCCTCGGGAAGAACAGGTTCTGGCAGTGGTTCGGGCAGCGGTTCTGGGACAATCTCTGAACCATCCCCCGGGGTCTCAGGCTCGGGGGCAACATCAGGGTCTACAGCGACCTCGGAGTCATCCTCCACCGTTCCGACAGAGGCATCAACACTTCTCGTTGAGGCCTCGGCCACACCGGTTGCCCCGTAGTAGTAGGACGTGCCAGGTGAGCCCCACCAGGCACCAGAGGCCAGTCGATCAACGGCATCAACTGCACTGATGGTGTCAAACTCTCCCCGTTCCCGAACCACTACCGAGTGGCCTGAGGCGGAAGACAACATTGGTCCAGGGGCCCAGTACGCTGTCCACTCCAGGGCGGTCTCGATGCCATTGACGTACAGGGCCGCAGAGACGCCAACACCCCAAGCGTCGTTAGCGACGACTCGAACATCAGCAGCACTCACGTCCAGTCCTGCAGCCCGGAAGATCTCCACCGCTTCCGCAGTAGCCTCCTCCACCGAAGGCAAAGGCCCGGTTGGCTCTGGGGTAACACAATCTTGATAGCCACCCTCGGTGCCGTCCTCGGATAGTGGAACGTCGGTGCAGACGGGTTCCGGGTACGCAGCAGGGTTGTTGTAGTACCAATTACCTGTGCCCGTCCAGGTCGTCCCGATGGAAGGCTGGGTCCAGTCTTCCGCCCCGACGAAGTAGCTCGGCCACTGGGGGTCAAAGTATTGGCTCTTCTGAGGCTCACCCGCGACGCCAAAGGTTTCGCCTAGCCTCTCGAGCAGTGCCTCGGGGGTGCCATCGAGTTCCAGTTGGTACACGGAACCGCGACCTGGATCAGTGCCGAGACCCTCACCAGCCTCGTATTCGTATTGCACCCAGAGCCCGATTCGCGCATCGGAGCTCGACATCTCAGCGCTACCCACACCTCCCCCGGACTGGGCCATGGTGAACAGGGGGCCTTGGGGCGGAAGGACAAGCGAGGTAACCACAATGCCCACTACCGCAAGCGCACCAGCGCCCAACAGCGAGGTGGAAGCAATTCTCCGGGTTGCGTGGGGATTGCGTGCACTCGGCTTCCTCGCGCCAAGGGACGATTCACCAAGGATGGCGTCATCGGTGGACGGAGAGGACACAGCCGGGAAGGCCCGGCGAAGCCGGTCGTCAAAATCTTTATCACTGCTGTTCATAGTGGGTTTATGTCCCCTCGCTGCCTAATCTTTCACGCTGATACTTTTCGATGCCCTCGGCCAACACTTTCTTCGCCCGATAAAGTCGAATGCTCAGCGCGTTTGGCGTGGCACCCATGACGACGGCGACGTCCTGAACAGCGAGCCCCTCGACGACAACGAGTGCCAAGAGTTCCTGTTGAGCGCTGGTGAGCAGCGTCCACGCCTTGGCCAAGTCAGGATCGGTTTCGAGAAAGCTATCCGCAGCAGGAGCGGTGTCTGGCTCATGAAAAAGCCACAGCACGTCCAAGCGGTGGCGTTCTTTTCTGCGGTAATTCGCGACGACAAATGATGCAATCCGATACAGCCAGGGAAGTTCTTCACCGGGATTTACCGAGCTCCGCTTTTTCCAGGCGACGGAAAAAACATCAGCGGCTAGGTCTTCAACGTCGCCAAACGGCACGCGCCTGGCCAAATAGGCGCGAATTGGCCCCAAATATTCGCGATAGATCTCGCGAAAAGAGGCGTGGTCGTTATCCATTTCCTGCCTTCCGTTGCTGAGTTTATGTCTGCGGAATCAGAAATCTTTCGCCCCACCCCAAGAAATGTGGGACTCGCGCAGGTGGTCGCCCTGAGTAAGCTGTGGGGGTGTCTGACCTCCATGGCCCAGAGCCACATCGTGTGACTTTCTCGGCCCACCTGAATCGCTTGCGAGCCGGAGTGCTTGGCGCGAACGATGGAATTGTCTCGATTGCGGCCCTTGTTATCGGTGTCGCCGCAGCGACTCAAGACATCACAGCAATTCTGATCGCTGGTACCGCAGGCGTCATCGCCGGCTCGCTCTCCATGGCCATTGGCGAATACGTGTCAGTCAGCTCGCAGCGGGACAGCGAAGCCGCTCTTATCGCACGCGAGCGCCAGGAACTCATTGACCAACCCGAGGCTGAGCTTCAGGAACTCGCAGATATTTACCAAGCCAAAGGCCTCAGCAAGAAAACTGCCCAACTCGTCGCGCAGGAACTCACAGACCACGACGCCTTCCGTGCGCACTTGGACGCAGAGCTTGGCATAGATGAAAACCAACTCACGAACCCCTGGCATGCTGCGTTGTCCTCCGCGCTGTCCTTCCTCGCGGGAGCAGCATTGCCGCTACTCGCAATCGCGCTCACCCCCAGTGATTGGCGAATTGGCGTGACTTTTCTCGCATCCCTCGTGGCTCTCGCCATCACTGGCGGCGCCGGGGCGTATCTGGGCAACAGTGCGATACTCCGGCCGGTGCTTCGCGTAACGCTCGGTGGCGGACTCGCTCTGGCCCTGACATGGGGAATCGGCCACTTGCTCGGCGCAGGAGTCGCCCTGTAATTACCCCGACAGGGAAAACTTGGCGGTACCGGTGGGATTTGAACCCACGGTGGACTTTCACCCACACAACTTTTCGAGAGTTGCACCTTCGGCCGCTCGGACACGGTACCGCCTACGAGTGTATACCGGGCCCCATCCCTGACATCACCCCACATTCTTAAGCCTCACCCACCAGGTCGGTGCTGAGCCCTACGCTGGTGGCATGTCCAAATCTGCTCCCGCATACCGCTGCGATGACTGCGGGTGGACAACCCTCAAGTGGGTCGGTCGATGTGGTGAGTGCCAGGCCTGGGGCACAGTAACCGAGACTGGCGCCCCCACCACAGCGTCCAAACAGGTCAAAGCAGTTGTCCCCCTGGGAGACAAAGCTGCCAAGCCGATTACTGAGCATTCTGGAGTCGAAAGTGGTCATCACCCGACTGGTGTTGGTGAGTTCGACCGCGTACTCGGCGGAGGAATTGTGCCAGGCGCGGTGATCCTGCTCTCGGGTGAGCCAGGTGTCGGTAAGTCAACGCTCCTACTCGATGTCGCCGCGCAGGCTGCGCAGGGTGGGCGGAGAGTTCTCTATGTCAGCGCAGAAGAGTCGGCCGGACAGGTTTATCTGAGGGCATCGAGGACCGGTGGTCTCAACGACAACCTTTACCTAGCAAACGACACCGACCTAGGGTCGGTGCTTGGCCACGTTGAATCGCTCCATCCGGACCTACTCATTGTTGACTCGGTGCAGACAGTGTCCTCGGGTGCTCTCGAAGGTTCTGCCGGTGGCGTTGCCCAAGTTCGCGAGGTAGCGGAGACCCTGATTAGGGTCGCCAAGGACACCGCGATGCCCATCATCTTGGTCGGCCATGTCACCAAAGACGGTCAGGTTGCTGGCCCCCGAACCCTCGAGCACCTCGTCGATGTTGTCTGCCAGTTTGAGGGCGACCGTCAGACCTCTTTGAGATTCATCCGCGCCCACAAAAACCGCTTCGGTCCAACCGATGAGGTCGGATGTTTTGAAATGAGTGGGTCTGGAATAGTCGAGGTTCCAGACCCCAGCAGCCTGTTTCGCTCGGGAACAGGGACACCGGTGAGTGGAACCTGCATCACCATCGCGCTGGAGGGTAGGCGGGCTTTGCCCGTCGAGATTCAAGCGCTGGTGGTGCCCAGTTCCGCCCCTCAGCCTCGCCGTGTCGTCAACGGCGTGGAGTCCTCTCGTGTTGCCATGCTTCTTGCTGTGTTGGAGAGGCGGGCTGGAATCGCACTGTCTCAGGCTGATGTGTATGTCTCAACAGTCGGTGGTATTCGCATTACAGAGCCCGGTGCGGACCTGGCGATTGCCCTGGCCGTCGCTAGCGCCGCCAAAGACACTCCACTCTCCCCAACCACGGTCGCGATTGGAGAAATCAGCCTTGCTGGCGAGATTCGCCAGGTCACCCAGGCGGCCCAGAGGGCATCAGAAGCCACACGACTTGGATTCGACGTCGTGCTCGATCAGTCACACGCGAGCATCGCTGAAGCTATTCGACGAGCATTTGCGGAAAGCCCGGCAAAGAAGACCGCTCCGACCTTCTAGTTCAGAAGGAACTGGCGGGTGTCAGCGGATTCTAGGTCCCCCAAATAAACCCTCAGGTGATAACTCGCACCACCACCGGGCATTACCGGGCGTGGATCAGTAGCGGCGCAAGCATCCGCGCTGGATCGAGTTCGGTCCCACGGGATGCTGACGGTCTCTTGCTCGCTACCGGCCATCAAAGTAATCTCGAGCGGCACCGACCCGGTTTGGCAGTGGCTGGAGCTCCAAATCAAATCTGGCCCCGAACTGATTTCATAGCGCTGGACATCGGTTCCGACGTTCACGACGCAGTCCACCGTGGAAATGTTCCGAATTCCCATCCAGAGTTGCGGGTTCATTCCGCTGTCATAGCTGGTCTGATCTGTCCTTGCCACCAACTCAATCTGGCTGGGAAGACAGTTGCCGATTGTCGGTTCCTCGGTCAAGGCCTCTGTCTCTTCTGGGCTTGGCCCAGAGCCCACACCAAAACCAGGCCGCACGATGATCAACACGATGACGGCGATGACAGCCAACAAACC
>JAIOWV010000056.1 GCA_021741945.1 Pontimonas sp. | reverse complement strand
CATCGCATCGCCGATCGGCCGAGACTCCAGCAGGCTCATGTTCACACCGCGCGTGGCAAACTGCTCGAGCATCTCGAGCAGACGACCGGGTCCATCGTCGGGAAGCTCGGCAATGATGCTGGTTTTGTCAGCACCAGTGCGGGCGGGCGGGCGTCCCCCCTTCTGAACAAGCACAAACCGAGTGTGAGCGTCAGGGTTGTCGCCAATGTTTTCCGCGACAACGGTGACGGCGGCATGCGACGTAATTCCGGGAGGTGCGATTGCGGCATCGGCCAAACCATCGTCAATGATGCTCTGAGCTGCATGGACGTTTGAATGCGCTGGGACGTGGGAATGGGTGGGAAGGTTTTTTTCCAGCCATCCACGGCACTGGGCATAAGCAACGGGGTGAGCGGCAATGGTCGTCACCGAGGACAACGCAACACCAGGCTTCGTAGCCAGGACAAAGCGCACTGGGACCATGTATTCGCCAACGATGCGCAATTCGGGTGCTGCAGCAAGGGCGTCCTGAGTGGCGCTAACGCCACCCTCAATGCTGTTTTCAATAGCGATCATGGCGAAGTGGCTGCGGCCTGAGAGAACATCATCGAGGGCTTCGCCCACGTTGTTCACAGCAACCCAGGTTGCCCCCTGGGCAGCCTGGACCTGACCTAGCGCCTCCCAGGTGAATGTTCCCACCGGGCCTAGGTAGCTATAACGGGTCTCTGTCGTTGCCACCGCTCGAGTCTAGTTTGCCTGGCATGCCAAGCGGGAGAGGCAGTGGCAGACTGATGACTACCAACTGCATGAAGGGCCGTCCACCATGACGCAACACCACCGCTTCGATGACATCACCGTTCAAGACCTCGTTGCGCGCGGGAGCATGAAGTGGACCAGAAACCCCGGCCAGTTAGCCGCTTTCGTCGCTGAAATGGATTTTGGCACAGCCCCAGCGGTGACCGCCGCGCTCGAGCTTGCTACGGCGAAGGCGCAACACGGGTATTTGCCACCGGCAGCACTACGGGACATGGCTCATGCGACAAGTGACTTCCTTGAAGCCCGTTTCGGGTGGAGCGTTCCCCGTTCCAAGATCTATGCCACCGCTGATGTGCTGAGCGCTTACGACGTTGTCCTAGAACACTTTTCCAAGCCTGGAGCCCCCGTCATCCTCCCAACACCCGCCTATATGCCGTTCCTTACCTTGACCCGCCTGCGGGGCCGCGAGGTCATCCAGGTGCCGATGATTGAGGGCGAGGGTGGTCGCCCCGAAATGGACCTGAAAGGCATCGCCGATGCCTTTGCCGCAGGTGCCAATCTGCTGATTCTCTGCAACCCCCACAACCCACTCGGACGCGTCTACACGCGAGAAGAACTGAGCGCATTAGCCGAGGTTGTCGACGCTCATGGTGGCCGGGTCTTCTCGGATGACATCCACGCCCCTCTGACCTTTGCTGGCCACCAGCACGTGCCCTACGCGTCCATTTCAGAGCTCACCGCCGGTCACACGGTGACCGCGGTCTCAGCCTCAAAGGCGTGGAATATTCCTGGCCTCAAGTGCGCTCAGTTGATCGTCTCGAACGAAGCCGACTATGAGGCAATGAAAGACATCGCATTCATCGTCAACCACGGGGCAGGCACCTCCGGTGTCTTGGCTAATGCGGCTGCCTACAGCGAGGGCGTGCCCTGGCTGGAGGATGTCCTCTCGTATATCGACCGTAACCGCTCATTGCTCACCGAATTGTTGGCCAAGCATCTACCCGAGGTTCGCTACCGCGAACCCGAGGGCACCTATATCGCCTGGCTCGACTGCAGGGGATTGCCCGATGTGACCGAGGGCAAATCCTGGGCCGAGTTTTTTGCCACCAAAGCCAACGTTGGTGTCACGGACGGTGCTTTATGCGGAGAAGCGGGCATCGGCCACGTCCGATTGATGCTTGCAACACCCAGCCACATCCTGGAAACCATCATCATCGCGATAGCGACTGCCATCCGCGAAGCCCAGTAAACGCGGTTCTACACTGATGGCTATGCGGATTGAACACCAACCAGAATCGCACCGCTATGTGCTGATCGATGGCGAGGCTGTCGTTGGCGAAGTCGACTACGTGAAGGCCGGCGCCACCCTCTCGCTCGTGAGGGCAGAGGTGCCCCTTGAACTCCGCGGCCAAGGACTGGGTATTCCCCTGGTGAGAGGGACCCTGGAGGCCATCCGCGACGAAGGCGGCCTGAGCGTTGTCCCTGTCTGCCCCTACATCGCCAAGTTCATGATGAAGAACAAAGAGTTTGACGGGCTGCGCGCTTAGCGCCTGGGAACAATAATCGGCCTCGGTGGTCGTCCCACCTGCTCGATATCCACGTCAACACCGTAAACGCGGCTCACGCGGTCGGCCCTAATGACCTCGGCCGCCGTGCCCACAGCCTCCAGTTCGCCATGAACCATCATGGCGACCCGATCCGCGTAGCCGGCAGCGACCGACAGATCATGCACGACCACAACAACTCCTCGACCACCTGTGGCTAGTGACTTGACCGTGTGCATGACGTCCTCTTGGTGTTTGAGGTCTAGGGCGGCAGTCGGCTCATCCAACAAGACCAGCGGTGTCCGCTGGGCCAGAACTCTGGCGAGCGAGACCCTGGCCTTTTCGCCGCCGGAGAGTTGCGTAAAGCGGCGTCGTGCCAGGTGCGAGACATCAGCAACATCAAGGGCATCGGCAATGGCTGCCGCATCCTCTGCGTAGTGCGGCGTACGTGCCCACGGAGCCCTACCCATTTCCACAATTTCCCACACAGTGAACGGGAAAGACACAGTGTTGGATTGCATCAGCATGGAACGCAGCCGCGCTGCATCCTCCGGACGGTAGCGCGATGCTTCCTTGTCGCCGAGGGCAACGCTGCCCTTCGACGGCGCCAAATCGCCGGCCATCAACGACAGAACTGTTGATTTTCCAGCACCGTTCGGGCCAACGAGAGCAAGAACCTCGCCAGGATGAACCTCAAGGCTCACATCCTTGATGATTGTCCTTCCCTCGAGCTCAACACTCACTCCCCGCAACGCGACCAACGGTGTCGTCATGCCCACCCTCCGCTGCGTCGGCGCTGCTGATAGAGCAGCGCAAAGAAGAACGGGCCGCCAACGAGTGCTGTCAGCATGCCAATGGGAAGATCAGCGCCAGCCACCAGAGTCCTGGTCAGAAGATCAGCAATGGCCAACAGGGCTCCACCGCCCACGGCACTGGCCACGAGGAGTCCTCTGTGCGCAGGGCCCAAAGCCATCCGAATAATGTGGGGCACCACCAGGCCGACAAACGCAATAATCCCCGCGAACGCAACGGCCACGCCGGTCAGCAACGCCACCAGAACAATCGCGATAATACGGAGCTGCTCGACATCAACACCCAAATGGCGAGCGTTGCGCTCGCCGAGGGACAGAAGGTCAAGACGGTGAGCCATCATCACCGCAACGATGGTGCCGAGCACCAAGACAGGCAGCACAATCACAACCTCTGACCAGACAGACCCGGCAAGTGACCCCAACTGCCAGAACACAATCTGTTCTCGGCTGGCAGTGTCCGCGAGAAAGAGAACGAACGCCAGTCCGGCCTGAGCAAAAGCGTTAATCGCAATTCCCGTGAGCAACAAGGTGACAACCTCAGTCCGCCCGCCCGCCCGGGCAACGGCATAGACCAGCAGCGTTGCCAGTAGTCCACCCAGGAACGCCAACAGTGCAACGCCACCGCCGCCGGCGGAAATGCCAAACACGATCGCGGTGGAAGCGCCCAGTGCCGCCCCAGCAGAAACGCCAACGACGCCTGGCTCCGCCAAAGGGTTTCCAAAGACGGCTTGCATGAGAGCTCCGGCAACAGCCAAGGCGGCACCAACCGCAAGCGCCATCACAATTCTTGGGAAGCGCACCACCTGGAGAGTTGCTTCGACCACAGGATCCTCAGGTGCAAGCGCGGTGTTGATTCCGAGCCATCCGAGGATTGTGCCGACCACATCGGAGGCCGTCACGGCCAACTGGCCGGTAACAGCCGACACAACGACCGCGCCCACTAGCACGCCGGTAAGAGCCAACGACAGAATCAGCCCTCGCAGGCTGAGTCGGCGGCGAATCGGTTCGGGAGGACTCACGGCACCCGATACAACCACTCGGGGGTGGCAAACTTTTCCACCGCTAAAGCCTTAGCCCTGGCCATTTCGTCCTCGGTGACACCTCCGGTGCGCAGGCCGTAGAGGGCCTTGAACGTGCCAACGAGATGGTCTTGGATGGCTTCTTTGCTAAGCCCCGTGTGGGCTTTCAGCGGGTCGACCCTCTTATTCGCACTAGCCACACCCTTGTCGCTGATTTTCTCTCGCCCAATGCGCAAGACCTCGACCATGCGGTCCCCGTCCATGTCATAGGCCATGGTCACGTGGTGCAGAACTGCACCGCTGCCGAGGCGCTTCTGCGCGGCGCCACCGATCTTTCCGGTGGGGCTCGTGATGTCGTTCAGTGGTTTGTAGCTGGCGTCAATATCTAGGCCTCGCAATGACTGAATCACCCAGTCGTCCAGGAACGCATAGGAATCTTGAAAGCTCATCCCGGAAACTAAGTCGGTTGGGGCATAGAGCGAGTAGGTGATTGCGGTGCCAAGCTCCATGAACATCGCGCCACCACCACTCACCCGGCGGACGACCTCCATGTTGTATTTGGCAGCGTTGTCCAGGTCGACTTCGTTCTTGAGTGACTGAAACGAGCCAATAACAACCGCGGGCTTCGCCCACTCCCAAATACGAAGGGTGGGACCACGATTGCCGGCTCCGACTTCTTCGGCAAGAACCTGATCGAGGGCCATCTGCTCGAGGGGCTCAAGAGGAGTCGGCGGAATGTATTCCCAGTCGTAGTCAAGAAAGCTTCTGGCGCCAGTTATTGCGCGGCGAACAACCGTCCCAATGGCCTCTGGGCTAAAGCCCATCATCACAACATCATCCGGCAAGGCCGCGCTGACAGCGTCAGCAATGGCCTCGGCCGAGGAACTGACCGAGAGCCCCACCACGGCCCGGTTGATCAGGTCCAGAGCGTCGTCGGGCTCAAGAAAAAAGTCGCCTGCAACCTGAACAGAAGTGATGCGCTGAGCGTCGACTTCTAGGTCAACAACGACAAGTTTGCCCCCGGGGACCTTGTATTCAGCGTGCACGTCTCCAGCCTAGGCGGTTGGTGCTTGGAGCCTGCTATCAAGCCAGGCGACCAAATCCTTACGCACTTCGGCTGCGTTCGTTTCATTGAACACCTCGTGACGCGCACCCTCATAAACGACAAGTTCAACGTCGCTGGCCCCCACGGCAACGTAGGCATCGGCCAGCTTCTTGGCGCTTCGCTCGCCGCCCAGGCTGTCATCCGAGCCAACCATCAGCAGAAGCGGGATGTCTGTGTCCAAGGGCTTCGGAACGCCAATGAGCCTGGCTGCGTCAATGGGGCCAAAGAGCTTCATCGTGTTGGCGACAAACGTGAGTGGGTCTTTGCGCCACGCTTCGTGGACGGTCACATCACGGCTCAACCACTCAGCACCGATTGTGCCCAGGTGCTTGTGTTTGGCGTTTAGGTCACCAGCGTTCATGTATCCGGGGACCCGGTATGCCGTTCCGGTCATGATCATCCCGGCATAACGAGGGGCATCACCCTTGTTCAGAAGAATTTGCCCAATTAGCGAGCCCCAACTGTGACCAAGGAAGAACACGGGGACCTCGGGGCGGTTCTCTGTGATGACATCGGTGAAGTTACGCACCGCCTGAATGGTGGCCGGCAAGCCGCCCGGGCCAAGCTTGCCAAGCTTGGCGTAATTGCCCTCCCACTGTTCAAGTCCTGTAGCCCCGTGTCCGCGGTGTTCATCAGCCCAGACCTCATAGCCGGCCTTCACCAGTGTGTCAACGAGTGCCTGATACCGAAGCGCATGCTCACCAAGACCGTGGGCCAACTGAACAATGGCCTTCGGCTTTTTGGCGGGTGACCACACGTGATAGTGAATGGTGACCCCGAGGGAGTCAATGAAAATGTCGTCAGTACGCTTGGAGGCCATGGGTTTCATCGTAGGCCAGTGCGCTACCCCGGTCTACGGGAGTGGACCCAATAGATCAGAGGCAACAGTGCGGTGAACAGCCTCGGTGTCACTCGGGTGATAAACCCCAGCAAGAACATCCCTCTGTAATCGGCTGAGTTCGTGTCCCGCGCGATACCCGCTGCCTCCAGCAACCCGCATCGCCTGATCCACCACCCTCCGCGCTGTTTCCACGCTGTTGTGCTTCACCCCGGAGAGCAAACGGAACCAGTGGGGGTGCGGGGGCTTCGCCTCCTGCACCCAACTGGCGTAGGTCTCAAGCTGAGGACCAAGTGCGTCAAGGGCAATTGCGGCGTCAGCCACTTGCCAGCGAATTGCTGGATCTTCTGAGGCGACTGCCCCATCACCCATGCTGCTGGTCTTCGCGTGTGCGCCCTGGATTGCTAGCTCCAAAGCACGGTCAGAAATTCCCGCGTACACAGCTGAGACCAGCAGGAGGAAGTTCTGGAAAATCGCGACCGTGAACGCATCGTCGTTCGGGCCAACCGGGATTCGCCTGGCCACGCGCGCAGATTCAACAACAACGCCCTCAAGCGAAGTGGTGTAACTCTGGGTGGCTCGCATGCCAAGCGTGTCCCAATCAGGTGTGTTCGACCAGCCTGGCTGATCGCGGGTGATGAAGCCGTGAACAATGTCATCCCCGTGGCGGCCGAGCAAGCTCAGCCGCGTCCACGCGGGTGACAATGACACAAAAATCTTGGTGCCGAAGTAGGCAAAGCCGCCCTCGACCTCCTCAACCCGGGTCGTGGAATCAGTAAGGACCTCGTTATTGCCCTTTTCACTCACACCAAAGGCAAATAACTCCCCGGCAGCCCCGTCATCGAGGACCCACTGCAGTTCCTTATGGCCAGAGGCCACCATGTCTCTGGCGACCCCCATCCACGTCAGGTGCATCCCAATGCCCAGCGCTGTTGCGGGGGCATGGGCGGCAAGCAAGCGCTGATCAGCAATCATCTGGGGCAAGGAACGGGGTGAGAGGTAACCGATGGCGCGGAGTTCGTCTAGGTCTTCCTGGAAGAACTCGTTGTTCTTGTCGTAGGTGCCAGCGCGTGACCGAATGCGTGAGAGAACGCCCTCGGTCAGGACCGAGGATTCACGAAGGTCGGACTGTGCTGGCACGACGCTAGGGTAGCGCGGTGAGTGCCTCATGCGCTGGGAAAACCAAGGCCGGATGACGCAGCGCCAAGGAGAAGTCTTGGCCGACCGCTGGCAAGAAAGGCGCTGCAATACGAGCGCGGACGCGCTCGCTGTGGCCCTCTAGAGAGAACTCGACCAGAGCGTCGTGGCCCGCATACGCGACGGTCTCGACCTTGGCCTTGATGCCCTGTTGCGAGGGGACCAACCACTCGGGTCTCACGACAACGCGAACCTGGTCGCCATCGCGCGGATCGCCAACCTGCGAAGTCGCGGCTACATCACCCAGGGCGCAGAGAACGTGGCCGGTGCAGCCCAAACGGTTCTCTGCTGGACCACAAAAGTCTTTAGCCCCACACAAGGAACAATTCAGCGCATCATCCCGCCACACACCAGAGAGCTCGACGGTGTCACCCACGAACGAGGCGACCCAGGGGGTCGCCGGTGATTCATAGACCTCAAGGGGTGTGCCGACCTGAACAATCCGTCCACCATCCATCACTGCAACAAAATCAGCGAGATCGAGAGCTTCTTCGCGGTCGTGAGTGACCAAAATAGCGGTGGTCTCTTGGTCCCGCAGGATGCGAGCAACGTCTCTAGCGAGTGAGTGCCGAAGAACGCTATCCAAAGCGCCAAAGGGCTCGTCCAGCAACAACACATCGGGCTTAGGGGCGAGCGCTCTAGCGAGAGCCACGCGCTGGGCCTGCCCTCCGGAGAGTTGACCAGGTGATCGATTGAGGAACCCTTCGAGGCCAACCAGACGCGCAAGTTCTTCGACCCGCTCATTACGCCGGCGACCCTTGGGGAGAGCGAAACCAATGTTGTCGCCAACGCTCAAGTGAGGGAACAATGACGCTG
>JAIOWV010000055.1 GCA_021741945.1 Pontimonas sp. | reverse complement strand
ACACCAGTAACGTCGCTCGTGGGGGCACGGTAGCGGAGCCCTGCCGCGCGATACTAGAGGGGTGCCAAGCTACAACGATGATGCAATTGTCTTGCGCACCCATCTCTTGGGTGAAGCGGACAAAATTGTCACGTTGTTGTGTAAGTCCAAAGGCAAAGTTCGGGCTGTAGCGAAGGGCGTGCGCAAAACGACCAGTCGTTTTGGCTCACGCCTTCAGCCTTTCAACGTCGTAGAGGTGTCTCTCTATGTCGGCAAAAGCCTCGACATCGTCCAACAGGCAGACACGATCGCCTCGTATAGCGAGGCAATCAGCCACGACTATCCCCGCTACACGGCAGCGATGGTGATGGTGGAAACCGCGGATCGTCTCACTGAACATGACTATCAGCCCTCCCACTACACCCTTCTGCAGGGCGGTTTGCGTTCTCTAGCCGCTGGTGAGCACGAGCCGGGAATTACCGTGGATAGCTATTTGATGCGCGCACTTGCGCTTGCGGGCTGGGCACCAAGTCTTGAAGAGTGTGCTGTTACAGGTCAGCCTGGTGATCACCGGGCCTTTGTCGTATCCCTCGGGGGCATCGTCTCGGACGAGGTCGCACCAGCGGGGTCGCCCAGGCTTGCTAGTGGCACGAAAGAAGTTCTCGCAGCACTGCTGGAGGGGAATTGGCCGGTGGTTGAGGCGGCGCCGACCAAGAACAAACAGGAGGCCTCTGGCCTCATTGCCGCGCACACGCAGTATCACCTCGAGCGCCACGTGAAATCACTCGTGCACCTGGATCGATCGGGAGCCGAGGTGGCATCGTGACCGAGACCGCTTTCCTGCCAGTGGATTGGACCAAGCAGTACCCGCCAGCGTTTGATCAATCCCGCCTGCCAGCGCACGTTGCTCTGGTGATGGATGGCAACGGCCGCTGGGCTAACCAGCAGGGCTTGCCTCGTATTGAAGGCCACCGCGCGGGGGAGGCGGCTCTACTGGATGTTGTTGCCGGCGCCCTGCAGGCTGGCATCAGGCACCTGTCGGTCTATGCGTTCTCCACGGAGAACTGGAATAGATCGCCCGATGAAGTGCGTTTTTTGATGGGCTTCAACCGGGATGTCTTGCGCAGGCGTCGTGATCAGCTCAACGAGTGGGGCGTTCGGATCCGATGGTCTGGTCGGAGGCCCAAGCTGTGGTCGAGCGTCATCACCGACCTGGAGACCGCAGAGCGTGTGACCCGTGCGAACACTGCGCTCACCTTGACGATGTGCGTCAACTACGGTGGTCGGGCTGAAATCATCGATGCCGTGCGCGGCATCGGCCGAGACATCAAGGCCGGAAAGCTCTCACCCGAGCGAATCACGGAAAAAACGCTGGCCAAACACTTGTATGTTCCAGACGCCCCGGATGTTGACTTGTTTGTGCGGACCTCTGGAGAGCAGCGCACCAGTAATTTCTTGCCCTGGCAGAGCGTCTATGCCGAAATGGTCTTTCTGGAGACCCTCTGGCCCGAGATGACCCGAGTCCAGCTCTGGGAGGCCATTTCCGAATATCAGCGCCGCACGAGGCGTTTTGGTGGGGCTGTGGACGCCCCTGCGGGGAAAGACCAGGGCGCTAGCTAAGATAAGAGGTCTGTGCCCACTAATCGGGCTGGATGAGGGAGCTAAAGCGTGGCTCAAGCGAGCAAACTAGACAACGTCATTGCGCTGGCCAAGCGCAGGGGCTTTGTGTTCCAGTCCGGCGAAATCTACGGCGGTTCCCGTTCCGCGTGGGACTACGGCCCCTTGGGCGTTGAACTCAAAGAAAACATCAAGCGCCAGTGGTGGCGCTCGATGGTGAGCTCGAGGGCCGACGTCGTCGGCCTCGACTCGGCAGTCATTTTGCCGAAAGCCGTGTGGGAGGCCTCTGGCCACGTCGAAGTGTTCACCGACCCCCTAGTCGAGTGTCTCGAGTGCCATAAACGCTTCCGTGCTGATCACCTCCTTGAAGAGTTTGAAGAGAAGAAGGGCCGTGCACCAGAAAACGGCCTGGCAGACATCGCGTGCCCGAATTGCGGCAACCGGGGCAAGTTCACTGAACCCCGTGCCTTCAGTGGTCTGTTGAAGACCTATTTGGGCCCGCTCGATGACGAAGCCGGGATGCACTACCTGCGCCCTGAAACTGCCCAGGGCATTTTCGTGAACTTCAACAACGTGGTCTCCAGCGCACGAATGAAGCCGCCTTTTGGTATTGCCCAGATTGGCAAGAGCTTCCGCAATGAAATCACGCCGGGAAACTTCATCTTCCGGACCCGTGAGTTCGAGCAGATGGAGATGGAATTCTTCGTGAAGCCTGGCGAAGACGAACAGTGGCATCAGTACTGGATTGACGAGCGCTTCCGCTGGTATACGGACTTGGGCATCAACCCCGATAACTTGCGGCTCTACGAGCACGCGCCAGAGAAGTTGTCGCACTATTCCAAGCGCACCGTCGACATCGAGTACCGCTTTGGGTTTAGCTCAGGAGAGTTTGGCGAGCTCGAGGGCGTTGCCAACCGCACCGATTATGACCTGATGACTCACAGCAAGCACTCCGGCACGGACCTGTCCTACTTTGATCAGGCTGTGGGGGAGCGCTGGACGCCTTACGTGATTGAGCCTGCAGCTGGACTTACCCGCTCGTTGATGGCCTTCTTGGTCGATGCGTACGCCGAAGACGAGGCGCCTAACGCCAAGGGCGGAGTGGAGACCCGCACGGTCCTTCGCCTGGATCGCCGACTTGCTCCTGTCAAGGTTGCTGTGTTGCCGCTATCGCGCCACGAAGATCTCTCGCCGCTTGCTCAGAAGATTGCCCAGGATTTGCGGCAGTACTGGTCCGTCGAATTTGATGACGCTGGGGCGATTGGTCGCCGCTATCGTCGCAACGACGAAATCGGGACGCCCTTCGCGCTGACCGTTGACTTCGATTCACTTGAGGACAACGCCGTGACGATTCGTGAGCGCGACACCATGGCTCAAGAGCGGGTGTCACTCGATCGCATCCAGGGTTACCTCGCGGAAGCGCTGGTGGGGGCTTAGTCATGTCTCAGGCGAGCGCCACGGCGCAGCGGCCCTTGAGCATTGGCCCACTGGAGCTGACGGTACCGGTCGTCCTTGCTCCGATGGCGGGGATTACCAACACGGCGTTTCGTCGTTTGTGTCGCGAATATGGGGCAGGGCTCTATGTGAGCGAAATGATCACCTCGAGGGCTCTCGTGGAGCGCACGCCCACCAGCATGCGCCTGATCAAACACCACGAGTCAGAAACCCCTCGCAGTATTCAGCTCTATGGCGTTGACCCCAAGACCGTTTCTGAGGCGGTCAAGTTCCTGGTGGACGAAGATCTTTGTGATCACATCGATTTGAACTTCGGCTGCCCTGTTCCGAAGGTGACCAAGAAGGGCGGCGGCGCCGCCCTTCCCTGGAAGAAGAGTCTGTTTCGCCAGATTGTTGAAGGTGCTGTCGGTGCTGCTGGTGACATTCCTGTCACCGTGAAGATGCGCAAGGGCATCGATGAAGACCACCTGACCTATAAAGAGGCGGGCAAAGCCGCCGAGGGCGCCGGTGTCGCCTCTGTTGCGCTTCACGCCAGGACCGCAGCCCAGTTCTATTCGGGGCACGCCGACTGGGATGCCATTGGTGAGCTCAAGAGCAGCATTTCTTCGGTCCCTGTGCTGGGTAATGGTGACATCTGGAGCGCCGAGGATGCCATTGCCATGGTCAAGCAGAGCGACTGTGATGGGGTGGTTGTCGGCCGCGGGTGTTTGGGGCGGCCCTGGATCTTCGCCGACCTGCAAGCGGCATTTAGGGGCGAAGAGGTGAAGGTTCAGCCTGGGCTTGGCGCTGTCGCCGATGCGTTCAAGCGCCACGCCGAGTTGTTGGTGGAGTTCTTTGACGATGACGAGAACCACGCGTGCCGAGATATCCGCAAGCATGTTGCCTGGTATTTCAAGGGCTACCCGGTCGGTGGCGAAATTAGAGCCAAACTGGCCACCGTTGAATCCCTGCAACACATTGACGATTTCTTGGGTGAGCTCGATCGCAGCCAGCCTTACCCAGGCGAAGGAGTTGAAGGCCCCAGGGGCCGTCAGGGAACTCCTAAGCGCCCGGCCCTACCGGATCGTTGGTTGGAGAGCCAAGAGTTGAGCGAAGACCAGAGAACCTCTTTGCACTTAGCCGAGTTGGATACCAGCGGTGGCTAGGGAGTATTCCACCTGGGACACCGAACGCTTTGTGCCAGAAGTGCACTCGTCCAGGCGCAGTGATTTCGCGAGGGACCGCGGGCGTCTTCTGCACTCCTCGGCTCTACGACGCCTTGCAGCAAAGACACAAGTTCTCTCGCCCACTCAAGGATTGGATTTTGCGAGAAACCGCCTGACCCACTCCCTTGAGGTTGCCCAGATTGGCCGTGAGCTCGCTAGTCGCCTCGGTGTTGACGCGGATGTTGTCGAGACCGCCTGCTTGGCCCACGACATCGGCCACCCACCCTTTGGTCACAACGGCGAGCGAGCGCTCGCCGAGTGGGCAGCGGATGCTGGCGGATTTGAGGGCAACGCTCAAACCTTCCGATTACTGGTCCGTTTAGAGCCAAAGACTGTGGATGGCGACGGGGTCCCCAGGGGCCTCAACCTGACACGGGCCAGTTTGTTGGCGAGCATGAAGTATCCGTGGGACGCCACCACTGCTGAGGTCGACCCGAGCGGTCGTGACAAGTTCGGATTCTATGAGGACGACCGCGATGTCTTCGACTGGGTGCGAAGTGGCATGCCAGAGCGTTCACTCAGCCTCGAGGCAACGATCATGGATTTCTCCGATGATGTTGCCTACTCGGTTCATGATTTTGAAGACGCGATTGTTAACGGCTTTATCGATCCGGCCCTGCTGGCTGAATCGGCGCACCGTGACGAGGTGCTGCACACCATGGTCTCGTGGGTCGGGCAGGATCAAGCCGAATCCTTGGGTGCCGCGTGGGATCGACTGACCGGTGTGACCGGCTGGGTGATGTCTTTCCAACCACAGCGCGCTGAATTGGCAAGGCTCAAGAACCTGACCAGCACCCTGATCGGTCGGTTTGCCCTCAGCGCCTCCGTGGATGACGCTCGAAGGACGTTGGTCGTTCCCCCAGACACGGCCGCGGAAATCGCGGTTTTGAAGGGGATTGTCGCTGTTCACGTGATGTCTCACACCGCGCGTCAGCCCATCTACTTGGCGCAACGCACCATGCTGATTGCGCTAGCTGAGCACCTATACGCGCACCCCGAGTCATTGGATCCTGTTTTTGGCAGCGATTGGGCGACCGCGACAACGGCTGATGCGAAAAAGCGTGTGGTCGTGGACCAGGTGGCTTCGCTGACCGACCAGTCAGCCACCGTGCTCCACGAGCGGCTGTGTTCCTAGTTCTTCTCCACAGGATTGTGTGAGCTGTGTGGCAGGTCGCACCGCCTAACTAGACTTGGGCTGTGGCGGGGTTGATTAAGCGCAGTGACATCGATGAAGTGCGCCAGCGCGTCAACATTGCTGAGGTTATTGGCCAGTATGTGACGCTCAAGTCCGCTGGCGTCGGGTCCATGAAGGGGTTGTGCCCTTTCCATGACGAGAGAAGCCCAAGCTTCCATGTTCGAAGCCAGTCAGGTTTTTACCACTGCTTTGGTTGCGGTGAAGGCGGCGATGTCTACACCTTCCTGCAAAAGATGGACCACATCAGCTTCCAAGAAGCGGTCGAGCGCCTAGCGGGAACCATCGGTTACCCCCTTCACTATGAGGAAGGTGGCAAGGCCGCCGACACCAGTAATCGAACCCGGTTGCTGGCGGCGAACGCGCTGGCCGAAGAATTCTTTAGGGCCCAACTCCTCACCCCCGAGGCCGAAAAAGGCCGAGTCTTCCTGGGGGAGCGGGGCTTCGATGCTCTGGCGGCTGAGCGGTTTGGGGTGGGTTATGCGCCACAGTCCTATGACGCGCTCTCGAAGAAGCTCACAGGCGCTGGATTCACCATCGCCGAAATCACTGAGGCGGGTCTCGTGTCCCAGGGTGACCGGGGGACATATGACCGCTTCCGAGGTCGACTGGTCTGGCCCATCCGGGATGTTTCCGGTGCCACCATCGGGTTTGGCGCGAGGAAGCTGCACGATGATGATCAAGGCCCCAAGTATTTGAACACCCCGGAGACACCGGTGTATCACAAGTCCAGAGTGCTCTACGGGCTTGATTTGGCCAAGAAAGACATTGCGAAGTCCAGGCAGGTTGTCATCGTCGAGGGCTACACCGATGTAATGGCCTGCCACATGGCAGGCATCACCACAGCGATTGCGACCTGTGGCACAGCATTTGGGTCGGATCATGTCACCGTTGTCCGTCGGGTGCTCGGTGATTCCGATGATCCAGCACAGGCGAGCAAAGGCGAAGTCATCTTCACCTTCGACCCGGATGAAGCGGGCCAGAAGGCGGCTTCTCGTGCATTCGCCGAAGAGTCGCGCTTTGCGGCCCAAACCTTTGTGGCTGTGCCGCCTGAGGGTCTTGATCCCTGTGATGTGCGCATCTCCCGGGGAGACGAGGCGCTTCGAGAAGTGATTCGCTCCAGGCGACCGATGTATGAATTCATGATTCGACGGGTCATGGACCAGTGCGACCTGAACACTGTTGAAGGGCGCACGCAAGCGCTGCGTGCTGCAGTTCCCGTCGTCCACAAGATTCGAGATCGGGTAATCCGGGATGGCTATGCCAGGGAGCTCGCCGGATGGCTCGGGATGAACCCGGTTGATGTTGCGAGGGAAATAAACCAAGCGGCGAAGTCGCAGTCGAGTGGCCCTGCCGCCAGCGCGCCGACTGCTGTTGAACCGGACACCGATGCGCCCTATAACCTCTCTGCGCTCTCCAATGATCCGGTCACGCTCCTAGAGCGTGATGGCTTGATGGTGATGCTTCAGCACCCCGATGCAGTCGGTGCACAGCGCGCCCGGGCGGTGCTCGGAACGCACTTCTCCCACGGTGCTTTGGCGCTGGTGCGGGACGCGATGGTCTCCGCGTTCGAGAACTACAACACCCCGTCCTGGGTTACCAAGGTGACCGAGGAAACCCCACCCGCGCTGTCCGCGCTGGTGGGGCAACTCTCCGTTGCGCCATTGCCCCAAAAACCTGATCAAGTGGAGCGCTACGCGCAGGGGGTCACGGCGTCGTTGCTGGATCGCGAACTTTTGCGCAAGAAAGCCGAGTTGATGAGTGTGCTGCAGCGCAGCGATGCGACTGCGGACGCTGAGGGCTACCGAACACTGCAAGAGCAGCTGGTTGCCATAGAGGCTGAGCGCAGGGCATTGCGCGAGGATTAGGTGCGTGCTGCCCTGGTTGTCGTGGGCTTCATTACCGGCATAAAATGGCTCTAGACGCTCTGCTAACATCGGGGCGTAGCATCGCATTCCTCGATAGCTCAATTGGCAGAGCAACCGGCTGTTAACCGGTAGGTTCTTGGTTCGAGTCCAAGTCGGGGAGCCACAGTGCCCGGGACTCCCGGGTCTTAGTCGCAATGGAGAGTCGAGGGGCGAGTGCTGGATTTCCTGGCAACACAGTTCCTTTGGATCATCTCCACCATGGTTGTCGTGTCGGCGGCGTCAGTCGGCGCTGCTGTGTTCTTTGCTCGGAAGGCCCAGACGTCCAGAGCAGCCCTTGTTCACCGGGCTGATGACACTCAGCAGTCGATTGCCGATCGTGCGGAGCTCGAGCTGCGTCTAGCCGAGCAGGCAGACCGAATGCGGCTCATTGCCGAGGTTCATGATGCGGCTGCGGCAACTATCACCGGCTTGATCTCGCAAGCCGAAGGTGCTCGTTTTGGCGCCACCTCTGACCCCGAGGTCGCATCCAGGGCAGCTGCATCCATTGCAGATCAAGCCCGCCAGGCGCTGAATGACATGCGTCGCGTGGTGAATGTTGCCCGTGATGGAGTGGCCGAGGCCGACAACATGCCAAGTCTTACCTCCATCAACGACTTGTTCGAGGCCATGAACGAGTCGGGAATTATGGTCCGCTTTGAAGAAAGCGGAACAGCATTTGCCATTGCGCCAAGTGCTGAGCTCGCAATTTTTAGAATCCTGCAGGAGGGGCTCAACAACTCAAGGACCCACGGCGGTCCGGGCACAACAGTGAAGGTTTCTATGTCCTGGACCGCCCAGGGCCTTCAACTGCGCATCGATGACGAT
>JAIOWV010000054.1 GCA_021741945.1 Pontimonas sp. | reverse complement strand
TATCGTTTATGTTAGATGTAGATCCTGTACTGGTTGCTAAAGCCCGCGCACTCGCACACTCTGATGATCGGCTGCTTCACGATCTGCGGGAACTTCGGTTGGCGCAGGGGCTGTCCCAAGCAACGGTGGCCAAGCGCTTGGGCGTCACTCAGCCGGCAATCGCTGCGTTCGAGGCTCACGACTCAAACCCGACCCTTGCTGCGCTCCGGCGGTATGCGCTGGCCATTGGCGCGCATGTTGACCACGTAGTCACGGTGGCCCGAGAAGATGCAGGGGCACTCTCCCCGGAAGGGCAGTCGGAGCGCTAGGTCGTCCCGGCAAGGGGGCGTTTGAGTCGTAGTCTCACACCGCGATATTTCGGAAGTGCACAGACTGATATTTTGGTAGTGTATAGACTGTTATTTTGGTAGTGTATAGACTGTTATTTTGGTAGTGTAGTGGCATGGAATGATGCGCAGAAGGGTGTAAAAACATGAAATATCGCCGGCGGGCCGTCGATACGATTCTTGACGAATTATTGCCCTCTCTGCCCGCCATTCTGCTGGACGGGCCCAAGGCAGTGGGCAAAACAACCACGGCGCTGCAGCGAGCCAAGAGCGTTCGCCACCTGGACACGACTACAGATCGCTTGCGGGCCGAAGTCAACCCTGACTGGCTCACGACGGGCGAGAAACCAATACTGATTGACGACTGGCACAGCGTCCCCAGCGCCTGGGGGATGGTAAAGCGTGCCGTGGACGCCGACTACTCCGGCGGGCAATTCATTCTCACCGGTTCGATGCCGGACACCAGCACCCATTCGGGTGCCGGCCGAATCACGAACGTGAGAATGCGCCCGTTGTCCTTGGCCGAGCGTGGCGTCTCAGAAACAACCGTGAGCCTTGGGGCACTACTCGCCGGAAATGCTGAAATTTTGGGAGAAACCGATATCGGCCTTGTGGACTACAGCCGAGAACTCATGCGTTCGGGCTTCCCCGCCTTCCGGCAGCTAGAGGGCAAGGCTTTGCGAAGCGCCCTAGATGGCTATCTCGAGCGAGTTATCGACGCCGACGTCAAAGAACTAGGTTTGGCGGTTCGAAAGCCGGCCCTGCTCAAGGCGTGGATGACCGCTTACGCAGCGGCCACCGCAACCGTGGCGTCGTGGGAAACCATTCGAGACGCTGCTAACCCGGGCTCGGGAGAAGTGCCAGCCAAAACGACCGCCATCCCTTACCGGGATGCGCTGACTCGGCTCAGAATTCTTGACGAGCTCCCCCCCTGGTTGCCGAGTAACAACATGCTGCGTCGATCATCGCTTGCTAGCAAGCACTTTCTTGCGGATCCCGCACTGGCGATGCGGCTGATGAACCTTGACGCAGAGTCAATCCAGGGCGCCAAGGGTTTTGGCTCCCAACAGTTCGACCGCCCCTTACTCGGCCGAATGTTCGAAGCCCTCGCCGTGCTCAGCGTGAGAACCTATGCCGAGGCGTGCTTCGCCAAACCGATGCATTTCCGTGACGCCCTCGGGCGTCACGAGATTGACGTGATTCTCGAGAGAGAGGACGGCAAGATCCTTGCCATCGAGGTTAAGCTCGGCAACACCGTGAGCGACGCAGACACAAAGCACCTTCGCTGGCTACGCGCTGAGCTCGGCGAAAATCTGGTCGACTGTGTCGTCCTGAACACCGGCCCACTCGCCTATCGGAAGGATGGCATAGCGGTCATCCCGCTTGCGCTTCTCGGCCACTAGTGGCGTGCTCTTGACGCAGATAGTCCTCTAATATAAAGTTTTCTTTATGATTACTTGGGATGAAAAGCTTGTGGCACAGGCTCGAGTGTTGCTTGATTCCGAGCGGCACCTCATGGAGTCCCTCAAGGCAATCCGCAAGAAGCGCGGCATCACCCAGGTTGAGGTCGCCAGGCGGATGGGGGTTTCCCAACCAGCGGTGGCGGCATTTGAGCATTATGACGCGAACCCCCGCATGGCGAGCATTCGCCGTTACGCTCTAGCAATCGGAGCTGAGTTCACCGTTGAGGTCAGAGAAACAGACAGTGACTCTGACTACGGCACGCAACCGCTGCCCGTGCCGAGGAACACCGAGAGCTAGCGCGCCAGGGCATCAAAGTGCGTGGTGTAACGGGCTAGTTCTTCTTCGCCGGCCTGGTCGAGCAGCCTGAGGCTGTTCGGGTGGCGGGTGTTGTCTCTGTGGAGTTCGAGGTAAAGGCCATCGAAGAAATCCATGGCAATGGTGAGGTTCTCGGCGAAGAGGGTGTTGGTCTCGATGTGGGCGTCTGATGCGAAGTGGAGCTCATAGGAATACTGCTGCATAGGGTCCTTGTCTGTTAGAGGACCGCCGACATTACACCCCACCACTGACACGAGTCGTGTCAGTGGTGGGGGCTATGGTTCTTGATTCCGGGGTAGTGGCCCCGGGTTTCCTAGCCAGAAGGAGTGCGTGCCAATGGAACCTCAGGCAGCAAAGCAGCGACTTGATGATGCGATTGCCGACTACGTGCGAGCAACCGGTGATGATGGTGCCATCCTCACCGGCTGGGTTTTGAGCGGGAGCGTGCAGCACCCGAATGTTCCGGGATCCGATGGATACTTCACCGATCACAGCCCGGGTTTGCCCTACCACTCACAGTTGGGGCTTCTGATGACGAGTATCCAAGAGAAGAAGAACACTGTCTTGGTCAACACCTACATGAAGGAGGAGAAGTAATGCCAGAGAAAGAGCCTCAATACTGCCCTCAGTGCAACACTCCGTGGGTGTCGGGCAATGACTTTTGTGTGGGATGCGGTGAGCCACTCATGAACGAGGGTGATGTGCACTCTGGTCGCTATGGCTACTCCCCCAACACTGCCTACCCGGAAACCCAATACGGCAGTGCTTTTGATGAAGAGGCGGAGTGGAATCAGTAACAGCTGACGCTGAGTGGGTCACAGCGGTGACTACGATAGAGGCACCTCAGGCGCTCGCGTGAGGTGCCCTAGCGCTGACAAAGGAGTCGGAATGGCGGATGTAATCGAACGCAGAGGCGTGGACACAGTCCCGGCCTCCGAGAGGACTTCAACACCGTCCTCTCTCTTCACGGTTTTCTTGGGTGCGAACCTGTCGGTCTCAGTCATGGTCTTTGGCTGGCTCACGATTCTCTACGGCCTTGGTTGGTGGGAGGCAGTGAGCGCGATTGTTGTCGGCACCACAGTCGGGTCACTTTTTGTGGCACGGTCTGCGCTGCTGGGGTGGAAAGCCTCGACCAATAACTCTGTTGCCTCCGGCGCGTACTTTGGGGTGAGGGGCCGATTGGTCGGCTCGTTCGTTGGCCTGCTGATCACCCTGCAGTATGTGGCACTCACGATTTGGACCGGAGGCGAAGTGCTGTCCTCCGGCACCGGTCGCCTTGCAGGCTTTGAACCCGACGCTGTGACTTTGGGCCTCAGCTATGGGCTTATCGCGCTGATCGTCGTGGTCTTCGCGGTCATGGGATACCGCACAATTGTGGGCGTGAACTCGTTTGTTGCCCCTGCCATGGGAATCCTTGTCGTGCTGAGCATCGTGGCACTCTGGAGCTCATTCGACGCCGGCTATGCCGGTGACCCAGAGCTGTATGCGCTGGGCTCCTTCTGGCCCACGTGGTTGTTGGCAGCGCTGACCGCCGGCGTCTCTGGTCCTATCTCCTATGTGACCCAAACGGGTGACTGGTCGCGCTACATCTCAGACCAAAAGACTGAAGCCGACGTGGTCCGCTCCACCTTTGGGGCCATGATGGTCGGCTTGCTCATCCCCACCTTATTTGGCGCTTTTGTGGCTGTGGCGGCCTTTGACGAGTTCAGTTTCGCAGCCGGCTATGTCGCGGGATCACCCGCGTGGCTGCTGATCCCGCTCCTGCTTGTGGGTGTCATCGGATCTCTTGGTCAGGGTGCCATCAACCTGTACAGCATGGGGCGCGACTTGGATGCAATCCTTCCTCGCCTGAGCCGTCTGCAATCGACAGTGTTGGTTGCCCTGACTGCCACCGGTCTTGTGTTCCTTGGCAAGTTTGTCTTCGATGCAGAGGCAGCAGTGACCAACTCTGTGTTGTTCCTCACCGCGCTGGCAACGTCCTGGGCAACGCTGAGCCTCTACTTCTACGCAAAGACCAAGGGTGTCTTCCACCTGGATGATCTCCAGATCTTCAACCAGCGCAAGAGTGGCGGACGCTACTGGTACACCGGTGGTTGGAACCTCCGCGCGGTGTTCGCCTGGATTGTCGGCAGCGTCGGGGGAATCCTCGGCATTTCAAGCATCGACTATGTGGGCCCACTCGCGAACCTGGCGCTCGGGGTCGACGTCAGCCTGCCGGCTGCAGCGCTGCTGTCACTCGTGGCGCTCTTCGCCGTGGGCGGCCACAAGAAGTAGCACGCATTGCTCATGGCCTCTGGCGCCCAGGCGCCAGCGGCCATGACTTGCTACGCTCCCCTGAAACGGGGGTTCTGTGGTCAAGCTCATTGGTGTGGTCAAGGCAGATAGTGGCGTGCTTCGGGAACTCGGCCGAAGCATCGGTCGCCTCACTGGCCTTCATGCCTGCGCCCTGTCTCACCTCTGTCGATCTCCAGGGAACCCCAGTCCCGCGTGGAAAGCATTGCGCGCGAGGCTGGCCGCTGACTTAGGCCATGAGTTGGTAGTGGTGTATCGAAACCAGAGAAGTACGGAGCAGATCGCGGCCAGTGATGGCCGCGAGCCCTGTGTGTTGATTGATGACGGTAGTGGGCGACTTAGCATGATCGCCGATTGGAACGATCTGGACCTAGCGGCTGGTGATGTTGCCAAGTTCGAGCAGATACTGCGCTCGAAACTGTTGATGTATTAGCTCGCTCGCTAACGACGGCGGCAACGGCCCCACTGTGCTAGCTTTCCTTCTACACCCCCGGATGTTTCGACTACCGGGCACAGGCCCCCTCACTGAGGGGGCCTTGTTTTTTGGCTATGAGGCCTTCACCACCGGGATTGCTTGGGTTTTCAAGCGGCGCTTGGTTTCAATCGTGGAGCCAATCACGAGTGCTGCACCAATAATCACGAGGTTC
Source organism: Pontimonas sp. (assembly GCA_021741945.1). Lineage (GTDB taxonomy): Bacteria > Actinomycetota > Actinomycetes > Actinomycetales > Microbacteriaceae > Pontimonas. The sequence goes on along the minus strand of JAIOWV010000054.1, from coordinate 3,157 downwards.
TTGACGATGTATTGGCCCTCGAGGGTTAATCCCCAGGGGAAAACGGTGAAACAGACCTCCGGCAAGAGAACCAGGGGCAAGAAGGTCCCTGGCATCTGGATTGCCAAGAGAAATATGGCCACCCTAGTGAGCTGGGGAATCAGGAAGGTAATGCCAATGGCTACTTCCCACCAGCCAATGGCTGGCACAACAATTTCCGGGGTCCACCAGTAGACGGTGTTTGCCAGCAGCTCGGCTGCCGGCGAGAGGCCCAAAGGCTTCAGAAGGCCAAACCAGATGAAGATGACACCGATGCCAATGCGCAGAAACGGCATGCCGATTCTGCCCATGAGCTCGACAATCGTGTCATCAAGCACTCGCGCTCTCTGACGAAGGTCTTTATAGCTGGCCATGGCCTAAATCTAGAGAGCAAACCTGGGTTTTGCTACCACGTCCCCGGTTGATTCTCTTCAATCACGAGGTAGGTGCCGCCTGAACCCACGGTGATGTAGTTGGTGAGCTTGAGGCCCGTGCCATTGGCGTGGGTTCCCCTGAAGGTGACCATGTAGTCACCAGGCGCCAGTGTCGGCAGGGTAATGCGCATTTCAGCATTACCCCTGGCGTCGACCTGGCCTGCAGCCAGCGTGACGAAGAGGCCACCCACCCGACGCAACATCAGGGTGTAGTTGGAGGACTTAGCTACACGATCAGAACCGACGTAGATTGGTGAATCTTCCACCGATCGGCCCACAGGGCCCGCGATGTGCATATAGATACCGGGCTGCCCGGGGCTCGCTTCTGCGGTTTGTGAGGTTGCGGCGGTGAAACCAAAGATTCGCACTTGGCCACTGCCGTCGCTAGGCAAGGACGCTACCGGTGCTCCTATGGCTAGGCGGTCGCCCGATGCGTTCATTGCCAAGGCATAACCAGCCTGGTCTGATGCATTAGTGCCCGTCACGGTCTGACCCAGTTGACTCCACGCACCTGAGATGAGGCTAAAGACGGTCACCGACCCCGCGCTGGCGCCTGGCACATCGCTAAAGCGAGAACTCACTGCAATGCGATCGCCTGCGCCGTTAATGTCAACAGCCCACCCAAAGGTGTCCCCCGCAAGCTCTCCATTCACAGCACCACCAATCGGGTCCCAGCTAGAGCCGGTGTAATCGAACACCCTCGCTCGACCCGCCTTGAATCCTGTGACGCTGCTCTCCGGGGAGCCAACAACCAATCGCTGACCACCAGCGCTCAGCGACACAGATTGGCCCGCAATATCACCAGCGACTTCGCCATCGATGTCAGCACCTCGTTGGGTCCAAGTCGTGGTGACGAGTTCGAAAACCTTCACCCGACCGGCGTCTGTGGCCGTGCCACCAAGATCGTTCTTTGGGGCACCCACTGCGAGCCAAGCACCGTCGTCGCTGAGCGAAACCGAGTTCCCAAACATGTCAAAGTTAACCTCGCCCTGGAGCGTCGCGCCAATCTGCGACCAAGAGTCTGCTCCGGTGGAGTAATCGAAGACCAGTACTCGACCAGGTCCAGTACCTCCAGTGGCGCGGGGCACTCCGATGGCCACGCGGTTGCCAGTAGCGCTAAGCGCTACCGAAGACCCGAAGGTTTCAGACACTGTCGCGCCAGACATGTCCGCACCCAGTTGAGCCCAGGCACCTGATTGGAAACGATAGACCCGAACCACTCCCGCGTTACTCGTGCCGCCTGGGTCCGCCCGTGGTGAGCCGACTGCCACCGTCAAACCATCAGAGCTCAGTGCCACAGCCCAGCCGGTGTGGTCGCCGTTAGCGGCGCCGACGATGTCGGCGCCTAACTGAGTCCAGGTGCCAGAGCTGAGCTGATACACCTTCACTCTGCCTGGAGCTACTGGGTCGATTTCCGGCGATCCAACCGCGACAATCGAACCGTCGGCACTCATCGCGACCGAGGTGCCAGAAGATGAGCCCGCCGGGCCAGTAATCGGAGAACCTATCGCGTCCCACGTGTTGCTGGCCTGCGCAGCGGTTAGTGGCCCCAGTGAGAGGGCGAGAGCCAGAGCGATGACGCTGGTGAGGGTGCGAAAAGAACGAGACATACCGCCTCCTGGGGTTGTGGCAAACACGACGTGCCAACAAACCCGTGGTGAGCGATTTGTCGAAGCCAAAGAGCGCTTGGAGCGAGTGTTTCAGAGAGTCGAAACAATCTCAAGGAAAAGTTTGGGCGCTAGCCCTCCTGGACTAGATCGTGAACATAGATGGCAAGTTCAGCATTCAGTTCATCAGCGGTCAGACCGAGTGCAGCTGTGGTTGCTTGGTTCCAGTCTTTCGTGCGGACCGCTTCTAGATAGAGCTCGTGGATATTGAGCATCGAGTAGTGGCCATAGAGGTACTCAAAGACAGCGGCACCCAGGGTGTAGTTGATTCCGGATTGCCGGCACTCGTCCTTAGCCGCGTCGTCAGTGGTCAGGTCGGTCATGAGGGCGCCCCAGTCGTCAACGCTCCAGGTCGCATTACCGGGCAAGGCTTCGTTGAAGCGGCTTAAAGGATCTGCTGGGTTGTAGGTGGCGGCAATCGAGTTACCGATGAAACTTGCCTGCCCTTCAATGAACCAGCACGGGAGTATGCGATCCGCCTCCAAATGTCCCGGTATTGCAGCCTGGTAGTAGTGGGCGGCTTCATGGTGAACCGTGTTCCGGTTTGGTGCACCCTCATAGCTCGACCCAATCACCAGGTATTGAAACATGAAGCCTGATTCCGTGGGGTTCCCATAGCCGCAGTAGGAATACGCGTCCAGGTAACAGTGGCCCATCAGGTTGTTCTCCGGGTTCCACACGTCCAACGAAGGGCGTGGAGTCTCGATGTCTAGGACCCTCTGATACCACCAGTCATAATCGCTCTCACTCATGATCGACCAGACAATGGGCACCTCTACGACCTCAAAGAACGACCACATGCCCATTGCCTTGCTGTAGGCATCGATGGTGATGGCTGCCTTCTCAGGGTCTACCGTCGGCGAGAGAGCTGCCTCGAGAGGGATTCCCGGCCCCAGGCTGGCAATCTCGTTGATGTCCCTGATGTGTTGGGCGATACTCTCCCAATCCCCGCCCTCTGGGACCTGGGCAATCATCTCGCGGATGAGCTCCTCGTCATAGACCAGGGCAGGGTCGGCCGCCGGTGGGGCCTCCGCGGTC
>JAIOWV010000053.1 GCA_021741945.1 Pontimonas sp. | reverse complement strand
AAGCTGCAGCCGTCGCGGGAGCGAGGCGTGTTCCCCACGTCCTTGAGGTTCATCACGTGGGCGAGGGCGTGATGGTCATTGATGACACGGGTACTCAAGGGGTCAACAATGCGGCCACATCGCTCAAGCTGGTGACGGGCTTAGCCGCGAGGCAGCGGCGCGTCGTCGTCGCTGCGGGAGCGTTGGATTTTGGTGGGGATTCGGACTATGACGACCTGGGGGCCTTTGGCGCGCTCATGGTGCGCCTGAATGTCAACCAGGTTTTCGCGGTGGGGCCTGAGGCCAGGGCATTGTTTCTCTCGGTCGGACGGGAGGGTTCCTGGGATGGAGAGTCGCAGCACTGCGTCAGCGTTGATGACGCGTACGATGACATCCGTGCGTTTATCCGGCCGGAAGATGTTGTGCTCGTGATGGGTACGACAGGACCGTCGCTTCTCCCTCTCGCGAATCGACTTGCGGAGGATCTCTCGTGAGGATTCTGTTACTGGGTAGCGCTATCGCGCTCTTTTTCTCCTTGTTTTTGACACCGCTGTTCATTCGTCTTTTCGAGAAGATTGGTTGGGGACAGTTCATTCGCCAGGATGGCCCCAAAACCCACTTCGTAAAGCGCGGAACGCCGACGATGGGTGGCATCGTAATTCTGCTGGCCGTAGTCGTCGGCTATTTCGGCGCTCACCTGATCGAAGGCGCGCCCGTTACCCAGTCAGCGGTGCTGGTTATTGGGCTTATGGTCGCCCTCGGAATTGTCGGGTTTCTCGATGACTTTTCTAAGGTCCGCCGACAGCAGTCTCTGGGCCTTAGCCCGAGAGCCAAAGTTATAGGCCAGATTCTTGCCTCTGTGGGCTTCGCGGTGTTGGCTGTGTCTTTCCCGGATGAAGACAACCAAACCCCTGCGGCGCTCGGTATTTCCCTCATTCGCAACGCAGACATCGTCTCGTTCGTGGGGCTCGGTCAGATAGGCGCCCTCATTGCTTTTGCGGTGTGGGCAACCTTGATCATCGTGGGAACATCCAACGCGGTGAACCTCACTGATGGTTTGGATGGCCTCGCCAGTGGTTCGACAATCCTCGTGTTTGTCGCCTACGTGATGATTACCTTCTGGCAGTTCAACCAGTCGTGTTTCCGCGGGGTCGTTGATGAGGAGAACCTTTATAAGTGCTACGAGGTCCGCGATTCGCTGGAGCTAACCTCGGTGGCTGCGATCATTTCAGCCGCCTTAATCGGGTTCCTCTGGTGGAATACCTCGCCAGCAAAAATCTTCATGGGCGACACGGGTTCTTTGAGCCTCGGTGGTGGCGTGGCGGCGCTTGCGTTGTTCTCCCGCACCGAAGTGTTGTTACCGATTGTGGGGGGCCTGTTCGTGATCTTGACAGGTTCGGTCATCATCCAGCGCCTGTATTTCAAGGCGACCGGTGGGAAACGCGTCTTCTACTCGTCACCGCTCCATCACCATTACGAAATTAAGGGGTGGGCTGAGGTCACCATCGTGGTCAGGTTCTGGCTTATTGCCGGCCTGTTTGCTGCTGTTGGTGCGGGGCTCTTCTATTTGGAGTGGCTCAGCCGTTGATGGCCGCTTCACTTGACACCCTCACCAGTTGGCACAGTGATTGGTCGGGCCTCCGGGTAGTGGTTCTGGGCCTCGATGCCACCGGGTTTGCCGTTGTCGACACTCTGGTTGAGCTCGGCGCCGAGGTGTTGGCCCTCGCGCCTGAAGCGCAAGACGATGTTGTGCGCATAGCCGAGGTCATCGGCGCCCAGGTTCTCGTCTCGAGCGACGAACAAGCGAGGGTGGAGGCAGCTCTTGGCCACCTGGCGAATCTCGTTGTGGTGTCTCCGTCGATAACGCGCGACGATGTCGTTGCGCGTGCCCTTGCCAACGCTGGAGTCCCGGTGTGGTCAGATGTGGATTTTGCGTGGCGGGTTCGTGACAAAGAGGAAGTAGTAGCGCAGTGGGTCATCGTGGTGGGTGAGACTGACGCGCCCCGAATTGCTGACTTGGCGACGCGCATTCTGATAGCGGATGGTCGCATCGCGCGCCATGTTGGGCTGGGGAGCGCGCCGCTGCTGGATGCTTTGCGTGACCCCGAGCCCTACACAACCTTGGTCATTGCTGCTGGCTCGACTGGCGTGGAATGGTGGCAACGGTACCCGGAGGCGCTGCGCAGGCCGGTTCTCACGGTCTCGCTGGGTGATGGTGCGGGTAACCCCAGTGGCACACGCTTCGATGGCACAACCAACGCCTGTATCTATCGGCGAAGCGTTGGGCCCACGGAGGACATGGTGAAGGATGCCGATGTGCTTGAAGGAGCAAGGGCGATTGGAATCGGCCTTGATTCGCCCGGGATGAGTGACCTGGGCCTCGTTGAAGGAATTCTCTGCGACCGGGCTTTTCTAGATGACCGCGCCCACCAGGCACTTGAGATTTCCACAACCGAGGAGCTTCAGGAGGCAGGGTGGGCAATTCCGGACGATTTGCCCGCTGTTCTTGCCGCAATCGCAATTGCTCGCTCTTTTGATGTCTCTCCGGCTCTCATCGCCGGTGTTGTCACCCTCCCGTAGCGACCCCGGGCCTGGTGACATGCCGGCGCGCCCTATCGGCCCTAAGGCTTTACCAGGTTCAGACTTAGAGATGGACACTTGGGCCCCGTGGGCCCGTGCGCGCTGAGTGTGAGAAAGGGGGCGTCGTGACGACAACTCTGCGGCAGCCTTCTTCGACGCCGGCTGGCAAACCGCGCACCGTTGTCAGCGTGAAGCGCCTCTTCCGAGCTGAATCTGGTGAGTACGTTGTCATGGTGGCGACCGTCCTGTTCTTGGTCGTTTTTGGCTTGGTGATGGTCCTTTCCTCATCCTTCGTCGGCTCTGCGCTGGGCAATGACGGAAACTTCTTCGCGACGTTCGTGAGACAAGCACTCTGGGCACTGCTCGGTATTCCCCTGATGCTGATGGTGTCTCGTCTGAAGCCCATCCAAATCAAACAGGCCACCCCGGCGGTGTTCCTTGCCGCGCTGGTGTTTCAGGCCTTGGTCTTCACGGCGTTTGGAATTACCGAGGGCGGCAACCGTGCCTGGGTGAGCATCGCGGGTTTCAGTGGGCAACCCTCAGAGATCTTGAAGGTCGCGTTGATCGCCTGGATGGCAGCAATCCTTTCCAATCGCCTCGATCATCTGCACGACTACCGCGTGCTTCTGAGCCCGCTCGCGGTGGGCGTGGGTGTCGCGCTCGCTCTGGTCGTAGCCGGTCGCGACCTGGGGACTGTGGGAATCATGACCATGATTGCTTTGGGGGTTGCTTTCCTGGCAGGGATTCGCCTGTCTCACCTGGCTGCGCTGATGGGAGTGCTCGGCGCCTTCCTCGCAATCTTTGCGGTGATTAGCCCTTCTCGTGTCTCGCGCATCATGACCTGGTTCTCGGGCTGCACCGAAGCCGATTATCTGACCACGTGTTGGCAGAGCGTTCACTCTACTTTTGCGCTGGGCTCGGGAGGCCTGTTGGGTGTGGGACTTGGTAACTCTCGAGCCAAATGGTCGTGGTTGCCTGCAGCCGAGACGGACTTCATCTTTGCCATCGTCGGCGAAGAGTTGGGGCTCGCGGGCACCTCGTTGGTGATGGCCGCTTTTGTCGTCCTCGCTATCGCAATGGCTCGCATGGTTCGTGCTCAGCAAGACCCTTTCGCACGAATTGTTACCGGCGGTGTGATGGTCTGGCTTATTGGTCAGGCGCTCGTCAACATCGCCGTTGTGCTTGAGTTTCTGCCCGTGTTGGGCGTCCCCCTGCCCTTCATGTCGATGGGGGGCTCAGCATTGCTCTCGTCTTTGATCGCGATTGGTCTGGTCATGGCTCTCAATCGAACCGGGTCTGAGTCAGTGACGGAGTACCGAGCACGACGAAGGGCGACCACTCGATGACTCGAGTTCTACTGGCGGGCGGTGGCACCGCCGGCCACGTCAACCCCTTGCTCGCCGTGGCCAACGAACTCGTGCGGCAGGGGCACAGCGCACCCTCGGACATCCTCGTGGTGGGCACAGCTCAAGGGCTTGAATCGCGGCTGGTCCCCGCGGCGGGATTCACCCTCGCCACTACCGCAAGGCTGCCGATGCCGAGAAGGATGAGCGTCAACGCGGTGCTCTTCTGGCCACGTTTCGCTATCGCCGTGGGCAAGGTTGTCTGGCTAATTGTGCGCCACCGGGCTGAAGTCGTGGCCGGATTCGGTGGGTACGCCTCGGCGCCAAGCTATGTCGCGGCGTGGCTGACCAGGAAGCCTCTGGTCATTCACGAGGCAAACGCCGTACCGGGTTTCGCCAACAAACTCGGCTCGCGGCTTACTCGGTTTGTTGTGACGACATTCAGCCACACTCCGTTGCCCCATGCCACCGTGTTGGGAATGCCCTTGGCCAGAAGCATTACTCATCCCGACACAGCACCCACCGCGTCAGCAGCTCGCACCGCGTTTGGCTTGAAGCCTGGGAAGAAGACCCTTCTGGTCACCGGTGGTTCTCAGGGCGCGCAGACGCTCAACAGGGTCCTTGCCGAGGTCGTGCCGGATATTCTTGGGCTCGGTTGGCAGATTCTGCACATTGTGGGCACTAGAAACCCCCTGCCCCCATCTGTCCCCGGATATGTTGCACTGCCATACTGCGATCGCATGGATCTCGCATTTGCTGCCGCCAGCGCGGTGATTTCTCGTGCGGGGTCGGCCACCGTATCGGAGCTCCAGGTACTGGGGTTGCCTGCGATCTTTGTTCCTTATGCCGTGGGCAACGGTGAGCAGGAAAAGAACGCCGCTGACAGCCTCGCTGCCGGGGCAGCCGTGCTGATTCTTGATCGGGATTTCACACCAGAGCGAGTCCGGGAATTTGTTCTCCCGTTGCTTGGCGATGAGAAGGCGCTCGAGCGGATGCGCAGGAGTGCTGCTGGCCTTGGCCGGCCCGGAGCTACGGAGGCGTTTGTCGAAGTCATGCTTGAGGCGCTGTCGTCGCGAGAGAGTGAGGACGCGTGAAGCCACTACCCGGCGGAGACCTTCCCGAGAAGATCTCTCGCGCCCACTTCATTGGAATCGCTGGCTCCGGCATGAGCGGTATCGCACGTGTCATGGCCGAGCAGGGTGTGATTGTTACCGGTTCAGACCGATCCGACTCTGAGGTTGTTGCCTCGCTCCGAGAAGCCGGCATCACCGTCTTCATTGGGCACGACACCGACCACTTAGGCGAGGCGGACACTGTTGTGGCCTCTAGTGCGGTGCGAGAGTCGAACCCCGAACTGGTGGAGGCTTATTCCAGGGGACTTTCGGTCATCCATCGCTCGAGTGCTCTGCGGTGGGTAATGAGGGGCAAGACCATTTTGGCTGTGGCGGGGTCTCACGGAAAGACAACGTCCACCGCGATGCTTTCCAGCGCACTCCATCGCGCGGGAATTGACGCTGGCTTCGTCAATGGCGGTGTGGTTAGCCAGTGGGGCGTTTCCGCGCGGAGCGGCGAGGCGGATCTCTTCGCGATTGAAGCTGACGAGTCTGACCGTTCGTTCCTGACCTATCACCCCTCGACAGTGCTGATTACGAACGTGGCACCTGATCATCTTGATTTTTACGGCGGAATGGACGCAATCTATGAAGCGTTTGAAGCCTTTGCGAGATCCGCCACGCACGGCGTCGTACTGTGCGCCGATGATGAGGGTACGCGCGAATTGGCCACCCGACTGTCTGATCTCTCTTCGGTGAAGACGTACGGGTTCTCCTTAGAAGCTGACTTTCACATCGTTAGTGTCGATCCCGCACCCGTTGCCCGCGCGCAGATTGTCTACGCCGGTGAGCAGGCCGAGATTGTGCTGGCGGTTCCGGGTCGCCTCAATGCTCTCAACGCGGTCGGCGTGGCTGGGATGTTGGTTGACGCTGGTCTCTCCCTGGCCGAAGCGGCGGATGCGGTGGGCGGTTTTAGCGGTGCAGATCGCAGATTCCAGTTCCACGGGGAGATTGGTGGCGTTCGATTCTTTGACGATCACGCGCACCACCCGACGGAGGTCGCTGCAGCGCTGGAAACCGCCCGGGCGGTCGTCGGAACCGGACGCGTCATCACAATGTTCCAGCCGCACTTGTTCTCCAGGACCCAGTACATGGCTGCAGAGCTTGCTGCAGCGTTTGCTGCAGGCAGCGACCACACTATTTTTCTCGACATCTTCGGCTCGAGGGAGGACCCCATCGAGGGCGTCACCACGGATCTCATCCTGCAGAAGGTGCCCCCCGGGTATTCCTTCGATTACGAACCGGACTGGACGAGGGCGTGCGAGAGGGCGGTCGCGCTTGCGCAACCCGGCGACATCGTCCTGACGATGTCCACCGGCGACCTTTATCAAATCGTTCCGCAGTTGTTGGCAACGAAGCGAGCATGGGATGAGAGCCAGCATGCGACGCCCTGACGATTTTTCTTCGAAGAAGCAACCGACGCCGCGCTCCGGTGGCGGTCCGCGTCGCCCGGCCAAAGCTCAGGCGGTTGCACGAGAAGCCACAAAACGTCGCCAGAAGGCGGAGAAGGCGGAGTTCAAGGGGTTTACGCAAGCTACGAGGCACCGAAGGCGTGTCTGGGCTGCGTCCCTGGCGAGTATCGCTGTGGTCGTTCTGGCCACTGTTGTTTTGGTGCTTTCTCCCGCGCTCGCTCTGCGCGACGTCCAGGTTGAAGGCTCAACCACAGTGTCGGAAGAAGAGATTCAAGAAGCGTTGTCTGGCCTTTATGGCGAGCCGCTCGCCCGCATCAGTAATGACCGCGTTGCCACAGCACTCAAGTCGATTCGGGTAATTCAGGCCTTTGAAACGCGAATTGAACCCCCGGGGACGCTCGTCATCATTCTGAATGAGCGCCAAGCGCTCGGGGCTGTCTCGCGCGGCGGGCTTTTCATTGTGGTGGACGCGGCCGCCGTGGAACTGTGGTCCCAGCCCGAGCCACCGGCCGACCTGCCCATCATTCTGGTCGAGGCCGATCGTACTTCCCCGAGTTTTGAGGCCGTCGCCCGGGTGCTGTTGGCTCTTCCTCCGGAAATTTCCGGCAGCGTCGAGGGCGTCACGGCGTCAACACTCGATGATGTGCGTTTCACCATGAGGGAGAGCTCCCACGAAGTGATTTGGGGGAGCGCGGAGCGCTCTCGGGAGAAAGCCCGCGTTCTTGGTGCCGCGCTGAGAGCAGCCGGCACGGGGCAACCACAGGTCATCGATGTCACCACGCCTGACAGCGTGGTTGTTCGCCAGCAGGACTGAGTTTTCTTTTGTTTTCTGGGTTCTGCGACACGCCCAGAGCCTCCGCCGAGTGGATGGCATTGCGCTTTAGCTTCGTGTCACAGGAAAAGTGAATAAAACTCTAATCTTAAAGTAGAGGTTGAGGGTTTAGCGAAAGGGAGTACCGGTGTCCGGTCAACACAATTACCTCGCAGTCATCAAAGTGGTGGGTGTCGGAGGTGGCGGTGTCAACGCAGTCAATCGCATGATTGATCGAGGGTTGCGCGGCGTAGAATTCATCGCCATCAACACTGACGCCCAGGCACTTCTGATGAGCGATGCCGACGTGAAGCTTGATGTGGGTCGCGAGCTCACTCGTGGGCTCGGTGCTGGTGCTGACCCGGAGGTCGGACGTCGGGCCGCAGAGGACCACCAGGAAGAGATTGAGCAGGCGCTGGCTGGAGCCGACATGGTCTTCGTCACAGCGGGCGAGGGTGGCGGCACGGGCACCGGTGGCGCACCTGTGGTTGCTCGCATTGCTAAGTCGATTGGCGCTCTGACCGTCGGCATCGTGACCAAGCCCTTTGGGTTTGAAGGAAAACGCCGGATGTCCCAGGCCGAAGTCGGTGTTCAAGCCCTCAAGGATGAGGTGGACACTCTGATTGTTGTGCCCAACGATCGGCTCCTCGAGATTTCAGACCGGACGATCAGCATGCTGGAAGCCTTTGAGACGGCTGATCACGTTCTCCTCGCGGGTGTGCAGGGAATTACCGACTTGATCACCACTCCGGGGCTCATCAACCTCGACTTTGCCGATGTGAAATCGGTCATGCAGGACGCGGGGACCGCCCTTATGGGAATTGGCTCGGCCCGAGGCGCTGACCGCGCAGTCAAGGCCGCGGAGCTTGCGGTTGCCTCACCTCTGCTCGAGTCGAGCATTGAGGGCGCCCAAGGCGTCCTGCTCTCCATTCAGGGTGGCTCGAACCTCGGTCTCTATGAAATCAACGACGCCGCCAAACTTGTCGAAGAGGCTGTCCACCCCGATGCCAACATCATTTTCGGTGCTGTGATCGACGACTCACTCGGGGATGAAGTTCGCGTGACCGTTATTGCTGCTGGTTTTGATGAGTCTCGCCAGCGCAAGAGCGAGCCAGTCGCACCCGTTGGCGGGGCAAGCGAGGCGGATGAACCGGCGGCTTCTGCTGAGAACCCTGAGGAGTCCTGGTTGCTCCCCGAGGAGCAGG
>JAIOWV010000052.1 GCA_021741945.1 Pontimonas sp. | reverse complement strand
GACCGCGGAGGACTACGGCGGGTTGGCACTCGGTCTGTTGGAGCTGGGTCTTGCTCTGGCGGATCCCGACTTGGTGGCCAAGGGTCGCACGGTTCTTGATCACTATCGAGGGCTTCCACCAGAAGCAACCACGGACCCGCTGGTGTCACAGCACGGGATGAGTGGGACTGGAGACATCTCCGAGGGGGCAAGCCCCTCGGGCGTTGCGCTTCTCGCTCTCGCTTCTCTCCGGCTGGCCAGCCTCACCGGTGAGGGCTCCTACCGCGAGTGGGCTGTGCAGTTGGTGTCGCCGTTTATCGCGCACGCGATGGCGATGCCACTGGGCAGCGGGGGAGTACTGCGGGTCCTCTCGGAGCTTGCGAGGCCTGCCAGGGACATCGTCGTGGTCGCAGACCACGCGAATGATCTTGTGCTTCGGGCGCAGGGGCTCTGGCATTCAGCTGCCGTTGTTGCTGTGGTTTCTGGAGCGAAAGCACAGGAATTCGTGGCGCAGGGGTTCTCGCTGTTTGAAGGCCGAACTGATGGGTCAGTGCCCGTTGCGTATCTGTGTGAGGGCGGAGTGTGTCGGATGCCGATCACCACAATCGAGCAGCTTGAGGCGCACCTGGCAGGATAGGGCTCGTGCTGATTGTCGCTGCGACCCCGATTGGAAACCTCGGTGATGCGTCCCCGCGGCTCACAGAAGCGCTGACCACGGCCGATGTCATCGTGGCTGAGGACACGAGGGTGGCCAAATCCTTGATTCGCGCATTGGACCTCACCACCCACGCACGCTTTATCTCAGCTAACGAACACTCTGAATCCGCTGGGGTCGAGGACATTGTGACCCAGGCGATCGCCTCAAGCGTGGTGCTCATCTCCGATGCGGGAATGCCGCTGGTGAGCGACCCGGGCTATGTGCTGGTCTCCACGGCGAGGGCTCGAAACATTCCGATTACGGTGATCCCTGGGCCAAGCGCTGGCCTCAGCGCCCTGGCAGTTAGTGGACTTCCGACCGATCGATTTGTTCACGAGGGTTTCATTCCCAAAAAAGGTCGCACCGGATATTTCGAGTCTCTAGGGAGCGAACCACGGACTTTGATTTTCTTCGAATCTCCGCACCGGATTGGGCAGTCGCTTCTGGACATGGCCGACGTTTTTGGTGCTGATCGCCCGGCCTGTGTCGCGCGGGAAATCACGAAGATGTTCGAAGAGATTGCTTGGGGCACCCTCGGCGAATTAGCAGAGCGGTTCTCCGGCAACGTCAAGGGCGAGGTCGTTCTGGTGGTGGGTGGTGCACCCAGCAGGAGCGGTGACCTCACCGGGGCACTTCAGGCTGTTCAGGTCTTGATGGACGAGGGTGTGAAGCGCTCGGAAGCCTGCGCGAGCGTTGCGAAAGAGTGGGGTATCGCGAAGGGCGAGCTCTACCGAGCGAGCGTGGGCGGCGACAAAGACTAGAACCACCTGAGCGCTACGCTCGAGGGGTTGTCACTATCCAAAGGATGCCCGGTGAACTCCAGCCTCTTTAGCCCGATTACTCTGCGCTCACTCTCGGTGCCAGATCGTCTCTGGGTTTCGCCGATGTGTCAGTACTCCGCCGTCGACGGTGTGGTGAACCAGTGGCACCACATCCATTTAGGCGCATTCGCTACGGGTGGGGCGAGCCTCATCATTGTCGAGGCTTCTGCTGTGTGCCCGGAAGGGCGCATTACCCCGGGAGACGCCGGTATCTGGAGTGACGAACAGCGCGATGCGTGGGCTGGGGTGCTCGAGTTTCTCCACGCTCAAGGGTCACGTGTCGCTATCCAGCTCGCTCATGCGGGTCGTAAGGCTTCGGCCAGGATTCCCTGGCATGAGGGACCAACCGCGCTTCCCGAAACTGAGGGCGGGTGGGAAACCCTGGCCCCTAGCGCCCACGCTTTTGGAAATATGGCAGTTCCTGCAGAGATGACGATTGCCGATCTCGAGAAATTAGTTGTCGACTTTGCCACAGCCACCACTCGCGCGGTGGAGGCGGGCTTTGATGCCATAGAAATCCACGCAGCCCATGGCTATCTTCTCCACGAGTTCTTGTCCCCGATCTCGAACACAAGAACCGACGCCTATGGAGGCGACCTGGCCTCTAGGGCAAAGATTCTGCTGGAGGTCACGCAGGCTGTGCGCCAGGCGATGCCAGAGGCAATGCCCTTGTTCGTGCGCATTTCAGCGAGTGACTGGATTGAAGGCGGCTGGGACATCGATGAGTCAGTAGAGCTCTCCCGCATGCTGAAGGAGCTTGGCGTTGACATGATGGATGTGTCCTCGGGTGGGCTAGATCCCAGCCAGAACATTGTGTTGGGCCCTGGCTATCAGGTGCCCTTTGCCACGAGAATCCGCAACGAAGCGGGCATACCTGTGGCCGCGGTCGGACTGATTACTGAGTCTGCGCAGGCGGAGAGCATTGTGAAGGATGGCCTCGCGGATGTTGTCCTCGCCGGCCGGGCTTTCTTGCGCGAGCCAACCTTCGCCAGGCGCGTGGCGGTGGAGCTTGGTCTTGAGGCCAGGTGGCCCTCCCAGTACCTTCGCGCCCGCAACGACGGTCGCTAGGATTGTCGTTCTATGGCAATCACGCGCCCTGAATCCTTCTTTATTGCGACACCGATTTTCTATGTGAATGACGTGCCGCATATTGGGCACGCCTACACCGAGGTTGCCGCTGACGCACTATCTCGGTGGATGCGCCAGAGCGGCATTGACACATGGTTTTTGACCGGGACTGACGAGCACGGGCAGAAGATTATGCGCACCGCCATGGCTAATGGCGTGAGCCCCAAAGAATGGGCTGATCGACTGGTCGAGCAGGCCTGGAAGCCACTGTTGGCCACGTTGAATCTGGCCAATGACGATTTCATCCGGACCACTGAAGAGCGCCACGAAACTGCGGTCACCAAGTTTCTCACCCTCCTTCACGACAAGGGCTTCATCTATCAGGGCGAATACGAAGGCTTCTATTGCGTGGGCTGCGAGGAATACAAGGCTCCCGGAGATCTTCACGATGGCCAAGGCGAATACGAGGGACACAAGGTCTGCGAGATTCATGGTCGTCCCGTGGAGGTTTTGAAGGAAGAGAACTACTTCTTCAAGATGAGCGACTTCCAGGAGCGCCTGCTGGAGCTCTATCGCGATCAGCCCGATTTCATCCAGCCGGCTAGTGTGCGCAACGAAATTGTGGCGTTTGTGACCAGGGGCCTCGATGACCTCTCCATCTCGCGCTCCAACATCGACTGGGGCATTGAGGTTCCCTTTGACAGCCGGCATGTCACCTACGTGTGGTTTGAGGCACTGCTCAACTACATCACTGCCACTGGCTGGGGTTCCGACGAAGCAAACTTCGAGAGGCGCTGGCCAGCAATCCAACTGGTCGGTAAAGACATTGCCCGCTTCCACGCCGTTATTTGGCCAGCCATGCTCATGGCTGCCGGGCTCAAGCCACCGGCAAAGGTCTTTGCCCACGGCTGGTTGCTTGTCGGTGGGGAGAAGATGTCGAAGTCCAAGCTCACGGGTATTGCCCCCTCCGCCATCACCGATGTCTTTGGTTCAGATGCTTTCCGCTATTACTTCCTTCGGGCCATCACTTTTGGTTCTGATGGCTCGTTTAGTTGGGAAGATCTCTCCGCTCGTTACGAAGCGGAATTGGCCAACGGTTTTGGAAACCTGGCATCGCGAGTCATCGCGATGATCCATCGCTACCGCGATGGCGTTGTCCCAAACCCCACCCCTGGCAACACCGAGGCTGAGGACACCCTCGCAGCGACCATGAAGAGCGCGGTTGCTGCTGCCGATGAAGCCATGCACGCGCTTGCGCCCCACGAAGCCCTTCACCAGATTTGGCGGATTGTCGAAGAGGCAAACGGTTACATCACCGATCGAGAGCCGTGGGTGCTTGCAAAGGATGACGCCAACGCGGAGCGTTTGGATGCTGTGTTGTATTCAGTGGCCGATGCGCTTCGCGCCTTGGCCGTTGTGCTCTCGCCCTTTATGCCAGAGGCCACCCAGAAGCTCTGGAGCGCCTTGGGCGCCAACGAGTCCCTCGGTGCTCTTATGGACCAGAAGGTCTTTGAAGCCGGAGCACGGGGAGTGTTGCCGGTGGGGTCACACCTTGGTGAACTGGAGCCTTTGTTCCCCAGGGTTGAGCAGGAGAAGTAAGCGTCGATGCCCAGCGAGGAAGCCCTTCCCGCCCACATTAGGCAACGCGGCGATTTAGAGGCTGGCGATCGCGCCCTGTCGTATCCGCCAGATCCAGAACCTCTGGAGATTGCGGTCTATGACAATCACGCCCACCTCGAATTTGCCGATGGTGAAAACCCGATGGATTATCGGGAACACCTGGATCGGGCAGAAGCTGTTGGGGTTGCAGGCGTTGTTCAAGTGGGCACCGATGTTGAGACATCGCAGTGGTCTGTGGCACTCGCAACCAGCGAGCCCCGGGTGCTCGCTGCTGTGTCCCTGCACCCCAATGAAGCACCGAGGCTTCATGAGCGCGGCGAACTCTCTGCCGCTCTCGATGCCATTGCTGGGCTTGCTGGCAAGCCCAGGGTCGTGGCCATTGGTGAGACCGGTCTTGATTTCTTCCGCACGGAAGAGCCACTTCACGATGTTCAACGCCACAGCTTCCGCGAGCACATTCGCATGGCTAAGGAGCACAACCTGGCTCTTCAGATTCACGACCGTGATGCCCACCGCCAAGTCGTGGAGACACTCAAGGCTGACGGTGCGCCAGAGCGCACCGTGTTCCACTGCTTTAGTGGGGATGGTGAATTAGCCGAGATTCTTGCGGAGAACGGTTGGTATGCATCGTTTTCTGGCACGGTGACGTTCAAGAACTCTGAGGGTTTGAGGGACGCTCTGCGAGTGATGCCCCGCTCGCACATCCTGGTGGAGACGGACACGCCGTTCTTGACCCCGATTCCCTTTAGAGGAAAACCCAATAGTCCCTACATGGTTCCCTACACAGTGCGCAGTATGGCCGAGACTCTGGGCGTTGGGGTCAATGAGCTAGCAACACAGCTCACTGCCAACACCTATGAGGTCTATGGCCGGTGGGATGAAAGCCCTGTCGCCCCTCGGGCTTCAGTATGAGCGCCACTGAGTCAGCCGGTGGCCTTCTCGGCGCGACCGAGATTAGAAGCCTCGCCGCAGAGCTGTCGTTAGTACCGACGAAAAAGCTTGGCCAAAACTTTGTGCACGATGCCAACACCGTGCGAAAAATTGTGGCCAAAGCTGGTGTTCAACCTGGCGAACGTGTTCTTGAAGTGGGGCCAGGTCTCGGCTCGCTAACCCTTGGGCTTCTTGAGGCTGGCGCAGACGTGGTCGCCGTGGAAATTGATGGCCGGCTGGCAGAGCTGCTGCCAAAGACGGCTGCCAGGCTGCAGCCTGGCAAGCCGCTTCAGGTGATTCACGCCGACGCTCTGGCGACTACCGAGATTCCCACGGATGTCCGGGTGATCGTGGCGAACCTTCCCTACAACACCTCGGTTCCGATTGTTTTGCACCTGCTCGCGAGTCTGCCCTCGTTGACCCGGGTGTTGGTGATGGTGCAGGCGGAGGTCGCTGAACGGTTGGCGGCTGGACCGGGATCAAAGGCCTATGGCGGACCGAGCGTCAAGGCCGCTTGGTATGGCACGTGGTCGATCGCGGGAAGTGTGTCGAGGCAAGTGTTCTGGCCAGTGCCAAACGTTGACTCTCTGCTGGTTGCCATGGAAGCAAGGCCTGCCCCGGGTGATGAGGCCGTCCGCCAGGTTGTGTGGGATCTGGTTGATCACGCGTTTGCCACCAGACGAAAAATGTCCAGAGGTTCGCTCGCGTCCTACCTCGGGCCGGATCGAGTGAGCGAGATCATCACCGCGGCTGGGCTCAATCCCGAGGATCGCGGTGAGGCCTGGTCATTGGATGGCTTTGTGAGTTTGGCTAAGACCTGGCTGGCGATGAAATGACCAAGGCCGGGGGTTATTCCATCGCCTGGATCCTTCCTGGCATCGCACTTGGCGGACTGCTCGGTGTCTATGCGCCAGTTGAAAGCCCAGTCCTGGTTGGACTTCAGTGGGGCGCTCTGGCGCTGATGGTCTTTCTGGTGGTTTCTTCCCTTCCGCTTCTCTCCGTGGGTAAAGCGCTCGCTAAGCCACGCGTCTTGGTTCCACTCTTTGCACTCAATCTGCTTGTGGTTCCGCTAATCGCTTTTGTCCTGTCCAGATTGTTGTGGCAGGCACCCGAGTTGCAGGTGGGCTTGCTCCTCGTTCTCCTTGCACCGGGGGTAGCGCTCTCGCTCTCGACGGCCGCTCAAGCGGGCGGTGACGTCGAGAGCGTCTTGGCCACCAAGCCCCTGCTGTTGGTAGGCCAGTTGATTGTGGTTCCCCTCTATGCCGTGGTGCTCAGCACCGGTGCTTTTCGACTGGAGGATCTGCCGCCCACATTCGTCGTCATCGGAGCGGTGATCATTGCGCCCTCACTGCTGGCCCTGCTCTGGCAAGGCCTTGGTCAGAAGTTTCCCAGAGCGGCCAGTGCTCGGATTTTGCTGACGCGTTTCACCGTTCCGGTGATTAGCGTCACCATCGCTGTGGTGCTGTGGAATCGAGTTCCAGGACAACTTGAGCACTTAGAAGAGCTCTATCGTTTGGTGCCGCTCTTCTTCGCGTTCCTCGTGCTGTTGGCTCCCATTGGGCTTTTGGCAGGAATTCTTGCCTCGCTCAGCCAGGCCGAGAAGCGAGCAATGATGATTGTCGGTGCAGGGCGAGGCGGGATCATCATGTTGCCCATCGCCCTGGCGCTCGAGGTTGATGTCTGGGGGTTGGTGCCACTCGTGGTTATCGTTCAGCTCGGTATCGAGGTGTTGGGTCTGCTGGTCTATCGATCGATAGTGCCGGAAATTGTTCCGTCCTGGGGTCGTTAGGCGCAATTCGCTAGTCTGCTGATATGCCCTTTCGCGACTTGCCTGACTCCAGCGTCATCGCGAGGGCGCCCGGGAAAATCAACCTTGTCCTGCGGGTTGGTCCCAGGAGAGCCGATGGGTTTCACGATTTACTGACCTGTTTTCAAGCAGTCAACATCTGGGAAAGCGTCGCTCTGAGCCCAGCCGACGAGTTCTCCATTGCCCTCACGGGGGATGTGAACCTCGGGGAGATTCCCCTTGATGCCAACAACTTGGCCATGAAAGCCGTCGCTGCCGTCGCACAAGCGACGGGCCGGACTGACGCCGTCGCAATCCGTATCGATAAGAAGGTTCCTGTCGGTGGCGGAATGGGCGGCGGGTCGGCGGATGCCGCCGCAACCTTGATTGCCATCAACGAGCTGTGGCACGCGGGACTCTCGCAGGCTGAACTCTTGGACATCGCAGCGGAGCTGGGTTCCGACGTTCCCTTCCTTCTCGAAGGTGGCACAGCGATTGGTCGGGGGCGTGGAGAGGTTCTCGAACCCGTGAAGTCCTTGCCCCTTCACTGGGTGATTGTTCCCTCCATGGAACACCTGGCAACGCCAGGTGTTTACGGGCGTTTGGATGAGCTCCGCGCAGACGTTGACGTCGTTTTGCCACCATCGTTGCCAGAGGCCTTCATCGATGCCCTCTATCAAGGAGATGCCGAGGCACTCGCCCCCCACCTCATCAACGACATGGCGCAAGCGGCCATTGATCTTGACCCAGGGCTTGCCGAAACCCTTGAGCTCGGACTCGAAGCCTCTGCGCTTGCGGTGATGGTCTCAGGTTCTGGGCCAACCTGCGCGATGCTCGCGCGCGATCAGAAGCACGCTGCGGACATTCAGAACTTCTGCAGTTCTGCTGGTCGTCACGCAGTGGTTACGAGTTCACCTGCTCGGGGTGCTCATCTGGTGTCTTCGTAGGATCTTTCTGGAAAAGGCTTGCAATCACCAAATAGATAGCGCCACCCACTAAGAAGATGTCGGCAACATTGCCGACAAAGAACCCCGAGTAGTCGATGAAATCGACAATGTGTCCCACGGCAAAGCCTGGGTCACGGAACAACCTGTCGCCGAGGTGGCTAATCGCTCCACCGAGGAGCGCTGCAATTCCGATTGCAATTGAGGGCACGCGGTTCGTGAAGCCATAGACCGTCAAGGCGATGACGGCGATGCCAGCGAGGATCGTGAGAGCCCAGGTGAACTCTGCGGCCATTCCAAACGCTGCGCCTGGGTTATAAACCAAGCGCCAGCCGAGCAGATCACCGATGACCGGGTGGTACTCAAAAAGCTCGAGGGAGGTTTCGGCCCACCATTTGCTGGCCTGGTCGACCAGCACCACCAAAACTGCGGAGAGCCCGGTAAGAAGGCGCAGTCGGTGATGACGCGATGATGTAGCGAACAAGGATTCTCCTGGGTGCGGGGGTCGCATCGAGTATGACACGGCCCTGTGAGAGCTGGCTTAGCGTTGCGTGATGTCGTTGTTGAGCTGACGGAGCGCCCCGGCAACAGCGCGCTGTTCGCTTTTGCCAAGCGATGACAACAGTGAACGCTCGGCATGAATGAGGTGTGACAGGGCGGTGTCAACCGCCTGAACCCCGGAGGGCGTCAGAGTGACAACAACCCCTCGCCCGTCATCCGGGTCGGCGGATCTGGTGATGAAACCTCTGGCTTCCAGCTTCGTGAGGCGGTGGGTGAGAGCCCCCGAGCTCACCAGAGTTTCGTGAAGTAAGTTCTTCGGACTCATCCGGTAGGGCTCGCCAGCTCGCCGCAGCGCTGCCAAAACATCGAACTCGAAGGACT
>JAIOWV010000051.1 GCA_021741945.1 Pontimonas sp. | reverse complement strand
TGTTTGCCTGCGCTTGGCCTCCTGAGCACTCTTCTTTCTTGCGAGCGGCGCAACATCAACCGGGTCGCGGAATTTCGCGCGACCTCGGTAAACAGCGCCCAAAGCCTTAGGGTCAAGACCGCTCAAGGGGTGACCCTCACCGAAGAATCGTGTCCGGCCCAGCACCTGCATCAAGGGATGCGTGAAGAGAGCGACGATGATCAGGTCGACGATCGTGGTTAAACCCAGGGTGAAGGCGAAGCCACGCACGTTACCAACAGCCAAGATGAAGAGCACTGCAGCGGCAAGGAAGCCCACCGCATCCGAGGCGATGATGGTCCTAAAGGCGCGTTTCCATGCCGCGGAAATAGCGGAGCCAACTACCCGCCCATCGCGCAACTCATCACGAATTCGCTCGAAGAAGACAATGAACGAGTCAGCGGTGATACCAATCGCCACAATCAAACCGGCAACACCGGCTAACGAAAGCCGGTACCCCTGAGCGTTTGAGAGGTAGGTGATGAGGAGATAGGTGAGTGCGAACGCGGTAGTCAGGGAGAACACCGTCACAAACCCCAACACTCGATACTGGAAGAGCGAGTACACAACCACCAAAATCAGACCAATTGCCCCGGCCAGAAGACCGCTCTGAAGCTGCGAAAGCCCCAACGTTGCCGTGATGGTCTCTGCACTCTGGACTTCGAATCCAATGGGCAAAGCACCGAATTTCAGCTGATCTGCGAGTACCTCCGCAGACTCCTGAGTGAACGAGCCGCTGATCTGAGGCCGACCGTCAGTGATTGCAGCGAGGGTGCGCGGGGCACTGATGACGCGCCCATCCAAAACAATCGCGAACTGGTTCTGGACCCCTTCGAAGCCAACGAGTCGCTCGGTCACCGAGCGGAAACCTTCGGTGCCCACCTCGTCGAACTCGAGGAAGACACCCCACTCCGTGGTCACCGTGCCCTGGGGGCCGGGTACCAGACCAGAAATTGCATCCTGGATAGTCTCGCCACCAACCTCAACGGGGCCCAAAACGAACTTGCTGAAGCCATCAGCGGAACAAGTCACGAGGGGGCGCGCAGGGTCAGCGACATTGCTGCCGAGTGCATCCAGTTGGTCACAAGACAATTCGTTGTACGCGCGGTCAATCGCTGGAGTGATCCACGCTAAATCGCTCGCGCTCTCAGGGGTTCGCTCGGGTGCAGGCTCGTCATAGGGGTTGAAACTGGCAGGACCCTCGGCCGGTGCTTCTTCGGAGACAAAAGTTGTCTGGAGCACCGGGCGGAACTCAAGCTTCGCGGACGAGCGAATGCGCTCGAGAGTTGCGGCATCCGGAGCCCCAGGAATTGCGACGACGATGTTTGCGCCACCCTGCGTCGACACCTCAGCCTCTGCCACACCGCCGGCGTCCACGCGCTGGCGAATGATGGCAACGGCCTGATTGAGCTGTTCTTCCGTCACCGTCTGGGTTTCAGCAAGCTGAGGAGCCAGAATGATCTGTGTCCCACCCTGAAGATCTAGCGCTAACTTGGGCGTCCATGAGCCACCCTCTTGCCAGACCGACCAGGCGTTACCGCCAATAAGCACAGCGAAGATGGCGGCAAGCCATGCGAAGCGTTTCCACGCTCCAGCGACACGGAAGTTTGATACCACGAGGGAATTCTCTCTATCGGATGGTGAGCGAGCTTAGGACTTCTTGTCTGAGGCGACCTCGGTGGAGGCGCCGTCAGTGTCTTCCTCGTCGACCACTTTGGTGAGCGTCTGGCGGTGAACACGTACCTTGACACCCTTGCCCACATCCAAGACCGCAATGTTCTTCTCGTCGTCAATCTCAAGAACCGTCGCGTAGAGGCCAAAGGACGTCATGACCTCGGCACCAGGCTTGAGCTTTTCAGCAAGCTCTTCTTGGGTTTTGCGCTGCTTGCGGGAATTGCGAATCATGAAATAAATCAACAGTCCGAGGACTGCGATCATAAACAGCGAAATCGGATCCATGAGGAACCACAAGCCTTTCGATCACATCACTACGAGGTTCAAGGTACCCAGTAACTATAGGTCATTCCGGCCTGGAGCTTCATGACCCAGGTGCGTATAGGCCGCAGACGTCGCGAGCCGGCCGCGAGGCGTTCTCTGAATGAATCCTTGGCGAACCAGGAAGGGCTCGACCACCGACTCGATAGTCTCTGCTTCCTCCCCCACGGAAACAGACAGGGTTCCAAGACCCACAGGACCGCCTCCGAAACGCGTAATGAGAATTTCCAATACTGCTCGGTCTAGTCGATCAAGGCCCAGCTCATCGACGTCATAGACCTTGAGAGCCGCCTGGACAGAGGCGATTGTCGGCGTTGCATCGTGGACCAGCACATAATCGCGCACGCGCCGGAGAAGCCGGTTGGCAATGCGGGGCGTCCCCCTCGAGCGTCCCGCAATCTCGTTGAGCGCAGCACTGGGCCATGACAGGCCCAGCACCGTCGCAGAGCGCTCCAACACTGTGGTGAGTTCATCCTCGGAATAGAACTCCAGGTGCGCTGTGAAGCCGAAACGATCCCTCAGGGGTCCGGGCAACAGCCCTGAACGGGTTGTGGCCCCCACAAGTGTGAAGGGTGCGAGCTCCAGCGGCAACGTCGTTGCTCCGGCACCTTTGCCCACCATGATGTCGATTCGAAAATCCTCCATCGCTAGATAGAGCATCTCTTCAGCGGGCCTAGCCATCCGGTGGATTTCATCGATAAACAGCACCTCGCCCGGAACCAAAGAGGAGACCACCGCCGCTAGATCTCCTGCGTGGTTGATTGCTGGACCGCTGGTGATACGTAACGACTGGCCGGTTTCCTCGGCGACAATCATGGCCAAAGTCGTCTTGCCAAGCCCAGGAGGACCCGAGAGCAGGATGTGATCGGGGGTTCGATTTTGCTTCTGCGCGGCCTGGAGCAGAAGCACAAGTTGTTCACGAACCTTGGCTTGACCGACGAAATCGTCCAGCGTACGAGGCCTGAGTGCACCCTCGAACTGGACCTCGTTATCTGAACCCAGAGAGGGCTCCAGCGGGTTCTCGGTCACTACCTTGCCTCCCGGTTGGTGTGAGGCCCAAGAATAGTAAGTGCCTGGCGAAGAAGGCTGTTCGCCTCCACAGGCCCCTCAGAGTCCGCGTCGAGGGCGCGCTGGACTCCGTCCTTTGCGATCCGTTCAGACCAGCCCAAGCCAACCAGCGCCTGGACAACCGAGTGCCGAACGATGTCGTTGGTCGCTGAGCCTGAACTCCGACCTGACTGGGGTCTAGAAGGCTTTTGCTCAAACGAACCTTGCAGCGAGAGAACGATCAGCTTTGCGGTTTTGGGTCCAATTCCGCTGACTGATCGGAAGGCAGAGTCGTTCTCCTGAGAAATGGCGTCATAGATTTCCTCCGCTGAGAGCTGGCTCAACACCGCCATGGCGGATTTTGGGCCGACGCCAGTGACGCTCCGCAACAGGTCAAACATGTCGAGTTCTTCGGGGGTATCGAACCCATAGAGAGAAACACTGTCTTCTCGGGGTATGTACGCGGTGTGAACCACGATGTCCTCGCCCTCACGAACCGCCAAGGCCATTCGATCAGCCACCGTGACGCGGTAACCAATCCCAGAAACATCAATAATCAGGTCACTACCGGTGCGCCTGAGGAGCGTTCCCCGAATCGATGCAATCACCTTTGTAGCCTAGGTCTCCTAGCTTTAGCTTCGGCATCCCGCCACGCCTGCTGTGCAGGAGTCGTCGTAGACCCGGACTGGCCACTAGGGGCTGGCACCCCACGCCATGCCTCGGTAATCGCGAGTGCCAAAGCATCTGCTGCGTCGGCGGGCTGAGGGATTTCTGCGAGACCCAAAATGCGCTGGACCATGTGGCCAACCTGCGCCTTGTTGGCTCTTCCGTAGCCCGTCACAGCTGCCTTGACCTCGCTAGGAGTGCGCATCGACACAGGGATACCCCGCTCGAAGGCAAGGGCCAAAACGACACCGCTCACCTGGGCTGTGCCCATCACCGTTCGAACGTTGTGTTGAGCAAAGACCCGTTCCAGCGCAATAACGTCGGGTTTGTGCGCATCGAAAACCGTGGCTAACAGCCTGGCCATGCTCCCGAGCCGGGCGCTCGACTCGTCAGTAGCTGGGGTGCGGAAAACATCAACGTGGACAAGGGTGACCGTTCTCCCTGGACCATGGGAGATGACGCCCACACCCAATCGGGTGAGACCGGGGTCCACGCCGAGAATGGTGGTCATGGTGAGGGCTTAGCTCTCGTCCTGGTCAAGTGCCTCAAGAACCTCGGCTGATGGTTCCATGTTGGTGAACACGTTCTGCACGTCATCGCAGTCATCCAGGGCGTCGACGAGCTTGAATACCTTCTGGACGATCTCGAGTTCGGGCGCGACACTGACCGCGGCCAGAAACTCGATGTCGGCTGCGTCGTAATCGATCCCGGCGGCTTGAACGGCAACACGAGTGGCCACCAAATCGGCTGGCTCAGCAACAACCTCAAACCCCGCTCCGCGGTCAATCACTTCCTCCGCGCCAGCATCCAACACCGCAGCAAGCACGTCATCTTCACTGAGCCCGTCGACCTTCGTGATCGACACCACTCCCTTGCGAGCGAAGTTGTAAGCAACGCTGCCGGGGTCAGCCATCTGTCCACCGTTGCGGCTCATGATGGTGCGCACCTCGGCAGCGGCTCTGTTGCGATTGTCGGTGAGGCACTCGATCAGGAGAGCGACGCCACCCGGGCCATAGCCCTCGTACATGATCGTCTGGTAATCAATGGTCTCGCCTGAGAGGCCCCCACCGCGCTTGATGGCGCGATCGATGTTGTCATTGGGGACAGAGGTCTTCTTGGCCTTCTGAATCGCATCGGCCAGAGTGGGGTTGCCAGAGGGGTCGGGCCCACCGACTTTCGCGGCAACCTCGATGTTTTTGATGAGCTTGGCAAAAGACTTCGCACGCCTGGCGTCAATGACTGCCTTCTTGTGCTTCGTGGTCGCCCATTTAGAGTGGCCGGACATATCCCTCCCCCGGATTACCTGTCTATCTTAGGCGTCGACCGTCGTTGGCTGTTGGAGCGCCCTCTGTGCGACAACATCGAGAAACATTCGGTGCACCCGGTCTTCCCCGGTGATCTCCGGGTGGAACGCAACACCGATGATGTTGCCACCGGCAACCCCCACCACTCGGCCATCCCCGAGGGTCGCGATCACTCGTGCGCCAGGGCCAACAGCAATCACTTCTGGTGCCCTGATGAAAGCAACCTGCAGAGCTGGCCCCGTCACCCCCTCGATGGAGACAGCGGTCTCAAACGAATCAACCTGGGCACCAAACGCATTACGGCGAACTGTCACGTCCAGACCGCCAAAGTTCTCCTGCCCGGCGATGGCGTCCTCAATGTGATTGGCAACCATGATGAGACCAGCGCAGGTGCCAAGCACAGGAAGGCCCTGCGCGATGGCGTCGCGCAGTGGTTCTGCCAACCCAAAGATTCGCGAGAGCTTATCCATCACGCTGGATTCCCCGCCAGGGATGACTAACCCGTCGATACCCTCTAAATGAGCGGGCAGGCGGATCTCCACCACTTCGCAACCCAGCTCACGGAGAACACCAGAGTGCTCACGCACATCACCCTGAAGTGCTAAAACCCCAATTCGTGGGGCGCTGCTACCAGCCACGTTCCGCGAGACGGTGAGGTGCAGGAAGGTCGCCGACATTGATACCAACCATTGCCTCGCCTAGTCCGCGAGACACATCAGCAATCACCGACGCGTCGGTGTACTGAGCGGTGGCCTTCACAATTGCTGCCGCGCGCTCGGAGGGGTTTCCGGACTTGAAGATTCCAGAGCCAACAAAAACACCATCCGCACCCAACTGCATCATCATCGCGGCGTCGGCGGGGGTAGCAATTCCTCCAGCGGTGAAGAGCACGACGGGAAGCTTTCCGGTCGTTGCGACCTCGAGAACCAACTCGTAGGGTGCCTGCAACTCTTTAGCAGCAACATAAATCTCGTCGGGCGACATTGCACTCAAACGCGCGATCTCGCCACGAATGGTGCGGATGTGCTTGGTGGCTTCAGGGACGTCACCGGTGCCGGCCTCGCCCTTGGAGCGAATCATCGCTGCACCCTCGGTGATACGACGCAAGGCTTCCCCAAGATTGGTTGCACCACACACGAAGGGCACGGTGTAGCGCCACTTGTCGATGTGGTTCACGTAGTCGGCAGGGCTCAGAACCTCAGACTCATCGATGTAGTCGACCTTCAGTGCTTCGAGAACCTGAGCCTCCACGAAATGCCCAATACGTGCCTTAGCCATAACCGGGATCGACACGGTGTCGATGATGCCCTGGATCAGGTCGGGGTCACTCATGCGAGCGACGCCGCCTTCGGCGCGAATATCTGCTGGCACACGCTCGAGCGCCATGACGGCGACTGCTCCGGCGTCCTCCGCGATGCGGGCTTGCTCGGGGGTGACGACGTCCATGATGACGCCACCCTTCAACATTTCGGCAAGGCCACGCTTAACGCGGGCAGTGCCTGATACTGCGGAGTTCGATTTTTCAGCCATGAGCTACTGAGGTTCCTCTCGTAGTGCTGCGCACAGTGGGGTGATGAAAACTAGAGCGAAAGTCTAACCGGGCGAACCTGTGGGCCAACTGTCCCTCAGAATTGTACGCATGTCACCCAGTAACTGGGGCATCGCTTTGGTCCTCGCCACAATCGGGAAGAAGTTGGAATCCTGTGACCAGCGCGGCACGACGTGTTGGTGCAGGTGGGCTTCGATCCCAGCACCAGCAACGCTTCCCTGGTTCACCCCGAGGTTAAACCCGTGCGCCCCGGAGACTGCGCGCAGGGTCTTCATCGCAATCTGGACGAACTCCCCCATCTCAGAAATCTCGTCTGGTGTGATTTCGTCATAATTCGCAACGTGGCGAAAAGGGCAGATCAGGAGGTGACCGGCGTTGTAGGGGTAGAGATTCAATACGGCGTAGACGTGCTTCCCTCGAGCGACTACAAGAGACTCGTCCTCGTCCATCTCCGGTGCGATACAAAAGACACAGCCACCATCCATGGGAGCAGTCTCCCCTTGGATGTAGGCGATCCGGTGAGGCGTCCATAGACGTTGGAAAGCGTCTGGAACGCCCGGAAGTGCTGCCGCGTCGAGGGTAGAAAAGCCATCCTCTGGCGAGCTAGGCATGCGCCCTGGTTTCGATGGCAGCAACAATTTCGTCGATTGCATCCTCAATCGGAACGCCGTTCTTCTGCAAACCATCCCGGTAGCGGAAGCTCACCGCTCCGCTCGCTCTGTCGTCTTCTCCAGCAATCAGCAAGAAGGGCACCTTGTGCATGGTGTGGGTTCGGATCTTCTTGGGCATACGGTCATCCGATGCATCAAGCTCCGCCCGGACACCGCGCTTCGACAACCGGTCGATAATCTCGCCCATGTAGTCGGCATATTCCTCAGCGACGGGGATTCCGACGACCTGGACGGGAGAGAGCCACGCCGGGAAAGCTCCTGCGTAGTGCTCGGTCAAGACTCCGAAGAACCGCTCGATCGAACCAAATAGCGCACGGTGAATCATGATGGGCGTCTGCCTGGTTCCATCCGCTGCCTGATACTCAAGCTCGAAGCGCTCGGGCAGGGTGAAATCAAGCTGGATGGTGGACATCTGCCAGCTACGGCCGATGGCATCCTTGGCCTGGACCGAGATTTTTGGACCATAGAACGCAGCACCACCAGGGTCTGGAACGAGGGTGAGGCCCGAACGAGTTGCCACTGATTCGAGGGTGCCGGTCGCCCTCTCCCACAGCTCGTCTGAGCCCACAAACTTGTCGCTGCTCTCATCCCTCGTGGAGAGCTCGAGATAGAAGTCGGTCAGTCCAAAGTCACCCAGCAGTCGCAACACAAAATCAAGAAGGCTCGTGAGTTCTGATTCGAGGTCGTCGGGAGTCACGAAGATGTGAGCGTCATCCATCGTGAGACCCCGGACGCGGGTCAGGCCATGAACAACACCGCTCTTCTCATAGCGATACACCGTTCCAAACTCGAAGAGTCGCAGCGGAAGCTCCCGATAGGACCGTTGCCGTGAGCGGAAAATCAGAATGTGGAACGGGCAGTTCATTGGCTTCAAGTAGTAATCGACGCCCTGTTTAGTGATGGCTCCCGTGGAATCCCGCTGCTCATCCATCTGAATCGGCGGGAACATTCCCTCCTTGTACCAAGAAAGGTGACCCGAGGTCTCAAAAAGCTCACCCTTGGTGATGTGCGGGCTGTAGACGAACTCGTAACCGGCTTGTTCGTGCTGCTGGCGGGAATAGTCCTCCATCACACGGCGGATGACGCCGCCTTTCGGATGGAAGACGGCGAGGCCCGAGCCGATTTCATCAGGGAAGGAGAAGAGGTCAAGCTCAACACCAAGTTTGCGATGGTCTCGCCTGGCCGCTTCTTCGAGGCGAGTGACGTGTTCGGCCAGGTCTTCCTCCGAGGCCCACGCGGTGCCATAGATGCGCTGGAGCTGGGGGTTCTTCTCACTGCCCCGCCAATACGCGGCGGCAACGCGGGTCAGCTTCCAGCCCTTGCCAATCAGGCGTGTGTTGGGCAAGTGGGGGCCGCGGCAAAGGTCGCCCCAGACACGCTCACCAGAGCGAGTGTCGATGTTGTCATAGACGGTGAGTTCACCCTCTCCCACCTCGACGCCCTCAGCTGCGGCATCAACACCGGCGCTGCCCTTCAGTTCAACAAGTTCGAGCTTGTAAGGCTCCCCCGCAAGCTCTGTGCGAGCTT
>JAIOWV010000050.1 GCA_021741945.1 Pontimonas sp. | reverse complement strand
AACGCCTTCGCCGGACTTCTCGGCAGCAGTGCTCAAAGCACTAGCCATGTCGCTCGCTGCGTGAGCAGCCCGGGTGGCAGGACCCAGCGCATCCAACAGGGTGCGCTGTCCTTCTTCTGACTTTCCGCGAAGCGCGATCTTGTCGAGGGCCGCTTGGAGCCCGGCTCGCAACTGAGTCAGCGCGTCGTCGCCGTCATTGATGGCGAGACCCGCAGCCAAGAAGCCACTGGCATAGAGCGTTCCGAAGGTGGAGGGGGCTGACTTCGAGATTTCTTTCCCGAGGTTCAAAACCAGCTGCTTAACAGAGTCACCAGGTTCAGCCAAGGCCAAACGGATGCCCGCGGCAATCTTTCCAGCCGTCAGGCCAAGATCACCATCGCCCGCCTCGCTATCGAGGTGGGTGAACTCGTCCGAGTTTGCTTCCAGCCCATCGGCAAGTTTGTTGAGGGCGTCGACGAACTCCTGCATCAGGCTTGCGTGAAGAACGGGGTGTGGACAGGGTGGTCGATGTAGCCCTTGAGCTCACTGTCAAGACGGATCATGCTGATCGAAGCGCCAGCCATCTCGAGAGAGGTCGCAAACTCACCGACATAGGTGCGGTAGACCGACACCTTCTTGGCACTCAAGAGCTCGTGCACCTTGCGGAACATGATGTAGAGCTCCTCCTGAGGGGTGGAACCCAAACCGTTCATCAGCACGGCGACCTCGTCGCCGGCTGCCAACTTGAGGTCTTCCTCGAGTTTGTCGACGAGAGCCTGAGTGATCGAGTCAGCCGACTCGAGCTTGGTGCGGCTAATGCCTGGCTCGCCGTGGATACCCATACCGATTTCCATCTCACCGGCAGGAAGCTCGAAGGTGGGCTTGCCATTGGCGGGAAGGGTAACGGGGCTAAGGGCAACACCCATAGTGCGGGTGTGCTCGGCTGCCTTCTTAGTGGCAGCAACAACAGCGTCAAGATCGTGACCGGCGTCTGCTGCAGCACCTGCGACCTTGTACAGGAAGAAGATGCCGGCGATACCGCGACGGCGTGCCTCTTGTCCAGAGGGAGCGGAGGCGACATCGTCAGCACCGAGAACGGTCTCGACGCGGATGCCCTCAGCGGCCGCCAGGTCAGCAGCAAGATCAAAGTTCAGTACGTCGCCGCCGTAGTTGCCATAGAGGTAAAGAACGCCAGCGCCGCCATCAACGCGCTTGGTCACCTCGAGCATCGTGTCGGCAGAGGGGCTCTGGAAGACATCGCCCACAGCAACGCCATCGAGCATTCCTTTACCCACATATCCAAGGAACAACGGAAGGTGTCCAGAACCACCACCGGTGGTGATGGCGACCTTTCCCTTGACGGGTGCGTCCTTACGAACTAGAGCGTGATTGTCTCCGCCCACAGAATCAAGGGCTTTCGGGTGCGCGAGCAAAATACCGTCGAGCATTTCGGCGACGAATTCGACCGCACCGTTCAAAATCTTTTGCATCGCGACTCCTTTGTCAAATAACAAATCGTCACATTATTGTGACCGATTTCTCACATTGTGAAACATTTAACCGTTGGGATGAGTGTAATGTTTCACTCACCTAACCAACAACTCGGTCATCCTGACTGGGTTGTCACCAACATAGGAGGCAAGGTTGAAGAAGACCAAGTACGGCGTAGCGCTTGCCGCTACCGCTCTGGTTCTGTCCGCATGTGCGGGCGGGGCTGCCGAAACTGAGGGTGCCGCTGAGGCTCCCGCAGCTGAAAGCGCCGCATCGAGCGACCTGCGTTTCGTAAACGTAGTCAAGCTCACTGGTGTCGGCTGGTTCGACCGCATGGACGAGGGCATCGTTGCCTTCGCTTCCGAGACCGGTATCGACGCATCTCAGACCGGTGCAGATGACGCAAGCCCCGAGAAGCAGGTCCGTATCGTTGAGGACCTCATCGCTCAGGGTGTAAACGCCATCACCGTAGTTCCTAACTCCCCCGAGTCCCTCGAGGGTGTTTTCCAGAAGGCTCGTGACGCAGGCATCATCGTCGTCACCCACGAGGCTTCGGCTCAGAAGAACGCTGACGCCAACATCGAGGCATTCGACAACGCTGCCTATGGTGCAACCATCATGGACAACCTCGCAGAGTGCATGGGTGGCGAGGGCGAGTACGTCGCATTCGTCGGCCAGGTCACCGCTGCAAGCCACATGGAGTGGGTTGCTGGTGCTCTCGCACAGGCTGAGGCCGAGTACCCCGGCATCACCCGTATGGAAGAGCCACTCGAGTCCAAGGAAGACGCTAACGTCGCTTACGAGCAGACCAAGGAGCTCCTGAAGAAGTACCCGAACCTCAAGGGTATTCAGGGATCCTCTGCTAACGACGTCGTTGGTGTCGGCCAGGCAATCGAAGAGCTCGGCTTGCAGGACTCTGTCTGCGTCATGGGAACCTCGCTTCCCTCGATGGCTGGCAAGTACCTCGAGACCGGTGCAATCGACAAGATCATGTTCTGGGACCCAGCAGTTGCTGGCCAGGCCATGATGAAGATCGCCCAGCTCCTCGCTGATGGTGGTTCTCTCTCCGCCGGTACGGACCTCGGTCTCACCGGTTACGAGAACCTGCAGCAGAGCGCAACCACGCCTACCTCTTGGTACGGCGAGGCATGGGTCATCGTTGACACTGAGAACATCGGCGACTACCCCTTCTAAGGAGGGTTAGTCTTGGCGCAAGCCAAGAGCTGAAGTTCAAGGGTGGGGCGCCAGAAATGGCGCCCCACCTCAGTCAACGAAGACTTATCAAGGGGGGCCCATGTTCGGGACACAAGGAATTTCCAAGGCTTTCGGTGGAGCCAAAGCACTCACCGACGTAAGTTTCACCGTCTCTCCAGGCGACGTCCACTGTTTAGCCGGAGAAAACGGTTCAGGTAAGTCCACTCTTATCAAGATCATGAGTGGCGTAGAGACACCAGACTCGGGTCTGATTCTCCTTGGCGAAGAACGCCTCAAGTCATTGACCCCCCGCGACGCAGTCGCCAAGGGCGTCCAGGTCATTTTTCAAGACTTCTCTCTCATCCCGAACCTCTCGGTCGCTGAGAACATCGCACTCTCGACCTCTGTGCTCGAGAAGAAGCGCTTTAGTAACCCCAAGAAGAACCGCGAGCTTGCTGCCAGGGCACTCGATTTGATCGGTGTCGACATCGACCTCGATGCCACAGTGCAGTCCATCCCGGTGTCCTCCAAGCAGTTGGTCGCCATCGCTCGTGCTCTGAACCAGGGCGTCAAGCTCTTGTTCATGGACGAGGCCACCACGGCACTCACCCGTAAAGAGATTGACCACCTCTTCGGTGTGGTCAACAACTTGAAAGAACGCGGTGTTGCCACCGTGTTCGTCAGTCACAAGCTCGACGAGGTTCAAGAGATCGCCCAAACCATCACCATTCTTCGCAATGGTGCGGTTGCAGCCGAGGGCAAAATGAAGGACTTCGACCGTCGCGCTATTTCTTTGGCGATGACGGGGAGCGACATCAACGAAGTTCGCCTTGCTCCCGAAGTTCCGAAGGACTCCCCCAGTGTGCTGAGCGTTGATTCTTTGACGTCCCGCGGCCAGTTCAAGAACATCAGCTTCGATGTGAAGGCCGGCGAGATTCTCGGTATTACCGGGCTGCTCGGCTCCGGCCGGTCCGAAATCGCCGAGGCACTCTTTGGCATGGGCCAGGTTTCCTCAGGATCCGTGTCCGTCAATGGCAAAGAGGTGAAGCTCTCTGGTCCGAAAGCCGCCGTAAACGCAGGAATTGGTTATGTTCCCCAAGACCGCCTGACACAGGGCCTGTTCCTGGACCAGTCAATCCTGAAGAACGTGATGGCCTCAGCCATCACCGACTTCACTGGGCCCTTGGGCATTGTGAAGAGCGCGAGCATGATGGAGACAATCACCGGCTGGATCTCTGACCTGAGAATCAAGACCGATAACCCGAAGAATGTTGCCACCTCACTCTCTGGTGGGAACCAGCAGCGTGTGGTGTTGGCTAAATGGTTGGCAATGTCTCCTTCGGTGCTGATTCTCAATGGCCCCACGGTCGGTGTTGACATCGGCTCCAAGCGGGAGATTCTCGAAATCATCCGCCAGAAGGCACTCGAGGGCATGGCCGTCATCATCGTTTCGGATGACATCCCTGAAATCGTCCAGATCGCCAACCGCGTCATCGTGATCCACCAAGGTGAATCGGCCGCCGAACTCCAGGCGTCCGAGATTAGCGAGGCCCGACTCTACGAGGAGCTAGCAGCATGAGTTACGTCACTCCTATGGCCAAGCGCAAGGGCTTGAAGCTTTTTGGCTCTCCCAACGAGCTATTCCTCGTGGCAGCAATCCTGGTCCTCTCGCTCATCATTGGACTCTCAAACCCAGTCTTCTTTAGCATCGCGACCCCGTTCGACCTGGTGCGAAGCTCGCTGATCG
The DNA here is from genome assembly GCA_021741945.1 of Pontimonas sp. Classification (GTDB taxonomy): domain Bacteria; phylum Actinomycetota; class Actinomycetes; order Actinomycetales; family Microbacteriaceae; genus Pontimonas. The sequence continues at coordinate 4,437 of JAIOWV010000050.1, read as the reverse complement.
AGATTCTCTTTGCCCTAGGGCTCCTGCTGGTCTTGGTGAGCGGTGGTATTGATATCTCGTTCCCGATCGTGGGTATCTTCGCGGGCTATACCAGCGTGGTCATTATGCAGACCTACGGCCTCGACACATACAGCCTCTGGATTCCCCTGGTTCTGGCGGCGATCGTCGGGGCAATACTCGGAAGTATCAATGCGTTGCTCATCGCGGGCTTTGGTTTGCCCACCCTGATCGCAACGCTCGGAACCGCCGGTATGTTCCGCGGCTTCCTGCTGAGCTACGTGGGCTCTGCCTTCCTGGCCAACATCCCACTGGGACTTGACCAGTTCGCTACAGCGGACCTCATCTCGGTGGAGACCAGTGCTGGCACCTTGGCGCGCCTGCACGTCCTGGTCATCCCCGTGCTGATTCTTGCCGTTGCCATAGCGTTCTTGATGCGCCGAACGATGTTCGGGCGCACCATCTTCGCTATTGGTGGCAACGAGGAATCAGCCAGGCGTATGGGGATGAATGTGCGCTGGACAAAGGCGCAGCTCTACATTCTGGTGGGCACGCTCTCCGGCGTCGCTGGTGTTCTCTTCATCTCCCTCCAGCGCAAGGCCGACCCTTATGACTTGGCTGGCACCGAGCTGGAAATCATCGCCGCTGTTGTTCTGGGTGGCGCCAGCATCATGGGTGGCTACGGAACCGTCACCGGCACCATTTTGGGTGTGCTGCTTATCAACCTGATCAAGGACAACCTGATTCTGCTCGGCGTTGACGGTGCGTGGCAGCGCGCTGCAGTCGGCCTCATGCTCCTTATTGGTGTGTGTTCACAAGCGATTTCTGACAAGCGCCGTATCAAACAGGCCGTGACCGTCTCGGAGGAGAAATCATGAAAGACATCAGCCGGGATCTCACCAGACGCCTCCTGAGCGACCGCAAGCTGACTCAGCTTGTTATTGTCGCACTGTTCGTCTTCGCGCTCTTTAGCGCGTTGGCACCCGATCTCTTCCTGACGCCCAGGAACTTCGTCTCCATGGCCTTCCAGGTCCCAGAAATTGCCTTGTTGGCTCTTGGCGTGATGTTGGCGATGCTGACAGCCGGTATTGACCTCTCGGTGGTGTCGATTTCCAACCTGGCTGCTCTCTCCACGTCCTACCTCCTGGTCACCCAGGTCGGCGAAGGCGGTGGCAACGTCTACTTCTGGATCGTGGTCTCCATCCTCATTGGAATGTTTGTGGGTCTGCTCGCTGGGTTTGCTAACGGCGCCATCATCGCTGGAATCGGGGTCACCCCGATTCTTGCGACGCTGGCAACCCTGACCCTCTACAACGGCATTGCTGTTGGTCTGCGTAATGGCCAGTCGATCACCGGTCTGCCCGAAGAGTTCGTGGCCATTGGTAATGGCTCGCTGTTTGGTGTCCCGATGCCGATGGTCATTCTGCTGGTTGCTGCTGTGGGCGTTGCCATCTACATCAACCGCACCGGTCTTGGCATGCAGTCGGTGCTCGTTGGCGCTAACGAAACAGCAGCCAATTACAGCGCCATTGGCGTCAAGAAGGTCCTCTACATGACCTACACGCTCTCCGGTGGGCTGTCCGCCCTGGCGGGCCTCATCATTGCCTCTCGCTCAGCGAGCGCGAACCCCGACTATGGCGCTTCCTACGTGTTGCTCGCCATCGTTATCGTCGTGCTTGGTGGAGTGAACCCCTACGGTGGGTTTGGCACCGTCACCGGCGTCATCTTGGCCACCGTGGTTCTTCAGATGGTGGCCTCTGGCTTCAACGCCCTGCGTTTCAGCCAGTTCTTCTACCAACTCGCTCAGGGCTTCGTTCTGATTGCGGTTATGGTGCTCAACACCTACCTCGATCGTCGCCGCCTCAAGGCCAAGAAAGAAAAGGCACCAAAAGAATCGTGAGCTTAGAAAGCCGTTTAGAGAGGTACTGCCTGACGATTGCCACGTCAGGCAGGGAAGAGGCGATGATCGAGGCCATCAAGGCTGACCTCGGTGCTTTCACCAAAGACATCTCGGTCGACTCCTTTGGCAACGTCATGGCACGGTTCGAGGCAGCAAAGCCCACCGACCACACGGTCATGGTCTTTGCTCACACCGATCAGCTCGGCATGATCGTCACCAAGGTCGAAGACAACGGATTCATCCGTGTTGTTCGCCTTGGTGGTGTTCCCGAGCGCGTCTTGCCCGGCAGTGTCGTCAAAATTCGTGCCCACAACGGCTCACTGGTCACCGGTGTGATGGGCACTCCCCCTCACCACCTCACGCCAGAGGCAATGAAGTATGTGGTGCCGACTATCGACAAGGCATATATCGATGTGGGTGCCACCTCGGCCAAGGATGTTGCCGATCTCGGTATCGAGATTGGCGACCACGTGGCCTATGAACCCCGCTTTGAAAAGCTGGCTAATGACCGAATTGCTGGGACAAGTGTTGATGACCGTGGCGGTTGCGCTGTTCTGGTGGGCCTCGGCGAATACCTTGCCAAGAACCCGGTAGCCGTGAACGTTGTGTTGGTCGGCACTGTGCAAGAAGAGTTCAACCTCAGAGGCGCAGCGCTCGCGGCAGAGAAGATTAAGCCAGTTGCTGCCATCTCTCTCGATCTGGTCGCCGCCGGCGACACCCCCGAGATGGGCACCCCCAATGGTGTCCAGGTCGGGGCAGGACCTGTCATGGGTCTCTACAGCTTCCACGGTCGGGGAACACTAAACGGTGTCATCCCGCACCCTGGTCTTGTGGCGCACACAGAGAAGTCAGCGGCGAAAGCCAAGGTTTCTCTGCAGCGTCACGCGACGGTTGGTCTGCTGACTGACGCGTCGTATGTCCAACTGGTCAATGGTGGAACACCATCCATTGATCTGTGTTGGCCAACCCGTTACACCCACACCGGCGTGGAGATGTGTTCACTGGACGATTTAGCAGGTCTCGAGAAGCTCGTGACCGAAATGCTGTCATCGTTCCCGGCCACATGGGACTCCGCGCGCTAACTCACAGGGGAGAAAACCATGGCAGATGACCTGTTGATGGGCATTGACGTAGGCACCTACGAAACAAAAGGTGTGCTGGTCACGCCCCAAGGAAAAGTAGTCGCGACCGAGGTTAAACCCCACACGATCATCTTCCCCCGTGCCGGCTGGGCCGAGCACGATGCTGAGGGCACATGGTGGGGCGATGTCACCCACGTCAGCAAGGCATTGCTGGCGACGGAGGGTATCTCCCCCGACCAGATCAAGGGGGTTGGCATCAGTGCCATAGGCCCTGATGTGCTCCCAATGGACGAAAACTTCCAACCCCTGCGCAATGGCATCCTCTACGGCGTTGACACCCGTGCCGTCGATGAGATCGCCGAAATGAATGAGCGCTTTGGTGAGGACTATATCTTCAACGCCTGCGGTAACGCTTTGTCGTCACAGGCCACTGGTCCCAAGATCATGTGGATCAAGAAGAACGAGCCTGAAATCTATAAGAAGGCTCGGTGGTTTGTCGATGCCACCACCTTCATCGTCGCAAGGCTCACCGGCCGCGTAGTGGTCGACCACTTCTCTGCTGGATCCCACCACCCCACCTACGACCCCTGGAAGCAGCAATGGAACGAGGAACTCCTCGACGGTGTTGTCGAGTCCTCACGCCTTCCTGAGCTCGCCTGGAGCCACGAACTAGCCGGTGGCATCACCGAGTGGGCTGCCAAAGAAACAGGCCTCAACATTGGCACCCCTGTCTCGGTGGGAACCATCGACGCTGGCGCCGAAGCGCTCAGCGTCGGGGTGACTGAGCCGGGTGAAATGATGCTGATGTATGGCTCGACCATCTTCATCATCCAGGTGACGGATAACGACCAGGCGAGGGACAAGAGACTGTGGGCTGCGCCCTATCTGTTCCCCGGCACCTGGTGTCTCCTAGCCGGCATGGCAACCTCTGGTGCACTCACTCGTTGGTTCCGTGACAGCTTCGCAGCCGACTTGGTCGCTGCCGAAGCTGAGGGCGGCGAACCCGCCTATTCGATTCTGACCCGCGAGGCTGCAGAAGCAGCCGTCGGATCCGGCGGCGTCATTGTTCTGCCCTACTTCTCCGGTGAAAGAACCCCTGTGAACGACCCCAGGGCTAAGGGCGTCATCTTTGGCCTGAGCCTGACCCACTCCCGAGGTGACCTGTTTAGGGCCACCCTGGAGGGCATGGGACACGGCATCAAGCAGCACGTGGACCTGTTCACCGACATTGGCGCACCGCCCCACACCATTCAAGCCGTGGGCGGTGGAACGAAGAACCCCGTCTGGTTACAGAGTGTGAGTGACATCAGTGGTGTGCCACAAAAGGTTGCTCCCCTGACCGTTGGAGCATCCTATGGCGACGCACTCTTAGCAGCCGTTGCTACGGGTCTTGTCAGCGGGCCAGAAGCAATTCGCGAATGGCAGGGTGCTGGCACCGTGGTCACGCCAAATCCCGAC
>JAIOWV010000049.1 GCA_021741945.1 Pontimonas sp. | reverse complement strand
CTGCCGGCGGGTGAGGGTTTGGGTAGTCGAGTAGTTGTCTTCAGCCACCGACTCACCCCCTATGCAACCGCTGTGCGGCAACCACGCTTTCCTCAGTCAAAAGTAACAGTTTGATTAACTTAGCCGAGACCTACTCCTCGGCCAAACCCCACCCAGGGATGTCCGCTAACAGTATGTCGCCACCCAGCTGAGAGATTCGTGCCTTCAGGGTGTGAACGAGCTCGGGGTGCCCGGCAAAGATGCCATCGTGCCCGGGAGGCCGATTGGCGATGCCTTCGATCACCCCGCCCGCCTCGGTGACGAGCAGTTCACCGGCCGCGTGATCCCAGGGCATCAGCGTGCGCTCGAAATACACATCGAGGCGACCAGCCGCCACATACGCGAGATCCAGAGACGCGGTGCCAGCACGCCTGATGTCCCTGACCTCTGGCAGTAAAGAAGCAATGACGCGGGCTTGCTCACGGCGCACGGCTTTGGCGTAGGCAAAGCCCGTGGCCAACAAGGTCTGAGACATCGCCGGCGGAGAGCCAATGTTCAGGCGGCGATCGCCCAGGAAAGCGCCCCCGCCCCGGGTCGCGTGAAAAAGCTCGCCGGTGACCGGGTTAAACACAGCACCTGCCTCCACCTGCCAAGTGGCAGGGGTTGGCTCACCCGTGACCGCTGCGATACTGACGGCGTAGTGCGGGTGGTCGTAGAGAAAGTTCACGGTGCCATCAATCGGATCAACAACCCACGTAATTCCGGTACTCGAATCCCGGGCTTGGCCCTCTTCTCCCACGAAACCATCATTCGGCCGAAGCTCGCCGAGGCGCTTATGCAGCAGCTCCTCTGATTCGCGATCCACCGCAGTGACCACATCAACCGACGATGATTTGGTGTTGGCCACTTCAATGTGCCCTTGACGGCGCAGCGCCACGAGTTCGCCCGCTTCGCGGGCGAGAGCGATGGCGATGTCGGTCAATTCCTGAGACATATCTGCTCCAACAATCCAAGTGGTGGGAGGCTCCAGGCTACACGCCAAGGCCCGCCTCCAACGGCGGCCTCAATTAGCCGAGGAAGCCCCGAAGAAGGGCTGCCGTGCCTTCCAAGTGATCCCGCATCGCCATCTCGGCTAATTCGGGTTGGCCGCGGAGGATCGCAGAGACAATCTCCTCGTGTTGCGCGGTGGAGTGCTCAATGTTCGGGCTCAACAAAGGAATTTCGTCCAAGAGCTCATTGACTCGCATTCGGGTCGAGGCAACTTCGCCGATCAAACGCCTCGAGCCCGTGATTTGGGCGATCAGCAGGTGGAACCTCGAATCAAGCCGGCGGAAGTTCTCCGGCGAGGCCGTGGAACTATCCACGTGAGCCCTCCAGAGAGCATCGCGGATGTCGCTAGTGAGCTCGAGAGTCGCTGCGGTCCTGGCTGCTCCGACTTCCAGAACCGCTCTGAAGACCAACAGGTCCTTAATGTCCTCGGGGCCCATGGGACTTGGCTGGCCCCGCCACGCCGAGTCTTGGCCACTCACATCAGTGAGGGTTGGCGAAACAAAAGTCCCACCATAACGACCGCGACGAATATCCAGGAAGCCAGCATCGGCCAGGGATGCCGTGGCATCCCTAATGGTGTCCCTGGAGACGTCCAACATGACCGCCAGCTCACGCTCGGAGGGCAGACGCTCTCCAGGCTTGACCAAACCCATACGGACCGTCTGGAGCAAACGCTCAACCGTCTGCTCGTATGTGTTACCGCCTGGGATGGGGGTCAGGAGCAAAGAAGCACGACCAAGACCATCAAGGTCGTTGGTCGGCTCCGCTCCTGACACCATCATCCCTAGATTGGTGTGACGTAGTGGCCAGCAATACCTCCATCGACCAAGAAGGTCGATGCGGTGATGAAGGACGAGTCATCGGAGGCCAGGAACGCCACGGCGGCGGCTAGCTCCTCAGGCTCGGCAAAGCGGCCGATAGGAATGTGAACGAGTCGACGAGCCGCCCGCTCGGGGTCTTTGGCAAAAAGCTCCTGGAGCAGTGGCGTGTTGACCGGGCCAGGGCACAGAGCGTTAACTCGAATGCCCTGCCTGGCGTATTGAACACCAAGTTCACGAGACATCGCCAGCACGCCACCCTTGGAGGCGGTGTAGGAAATCTGGCTAGTAGCCGAGCCCATCACTGCAACAAAGGACGCGGTGTTGATAATCGAGCCCGAGCCCTGAGCAACCATGTGGCGCAGGGCCGCCCGGCAGCACAGATAAACCGACTTGAGGTTCACGTCCTGAACTTTCTGCCAGGCAGGAAGCTCGGTGGTTTCAATCGAGTCGTCGTCAGGCGGGGAAATACCGGCGTTGTTGAAGGCGATATCGATGCGACCGTAGGTCTGCATCGCAGTGTCAAAAAGGTTGTCAACCTGTGCCTCATCGGCAACATTCACCTTGACGAAGAGACCGCCGAATTCATCAGCGGCCCTCTGGCCCGAGGCTTCATCCATATCGCCAATGACGATGGTGGCGCCTTCGGCGGCCATACGGGTGGCAGTGGCGAAGCCAATGCCACTTCCTCCACCGGTAATCACCGCCACCTTGCCAGCAAGGCGCTGGGTGAGGTCGATTGTGGATTTCGGCATAGTGTCTCCTTAGTTAGTCGTTGGGGATAAAGACGTTTTTTTCTTCGGTGAAGTGCAGCGGTGCGTCGGGTCCAAGCTCGCGGCCCAGGCCCGACTGCTTGAAACCACCAAACGGTGTCGAATACCGGACCGAGCTGTGGGAATTCACCGACAGGTTGCCACTCTCAACTCCTCGGGCAACGCGAATCACGCGACCAACATCGCGGGTCCAAATCGAGCCAGAGAGCCCATACTCAGTGGAGTTAGCAATCTCCAGAGCGTGAGCCTCGTCCTTGAAGGGGACCACCGCCACAACTGGCCCGAAGATTTCCTCCCGCATGCACCGATCATCAAGAGAGCTCGGCGCAAGCACGGTGGGGGCAAACCAGTTGCCAGGACCAGTCGGGGCACTGCCGCGGAAAGCAACCTTGTCGTCTTCGACGAAGGAGGCCACGCTATCGCGGTGAACGCTGGTGACCAGAGGCCCCATCTCGGTCTCGTCCTTCGTGGGGTCCCCCACACTGAAGGCCGCAACAGACTTTTCAAGCCCTTGCATGAAGCGGTCATAGACCGAGGCCTCCACCAGAATTCGCGAGCGAGCGCAGCAATCCTGGCCAGCATTCTCAAACACTGAGGAGGGCGCAGTGGCGGCAGCCTTGTCGACATCAGCATCGGCGAAAACGATGTTGGCGCTCTTGCCACCAAGCTCGAGGGTGACGCGCTTAATTTGATCAGCAGCGCCGCGCATGATGGTTTTGCCCACCTCCGTGGAGCCGGTGAAGACGACCTTGCGAACGTCCTCGTGGGTGACAAAACGGTTCCCTACTACTGAGCCTTTGCCGGGAAGGACTTGGAAGACACCCTCTGGCACGCCGGCTTCGCGGGCAAGTTCTCCCAAGCGCATGGTTGTCAGTGGTGTCCACTCAGCCGGCTTCACAATGACTGCGTTACCGGCGGCAAGCGCAGGCGCGAACCCCCAGGAGGCAATCGTCATGGGGAAGTTCCAAGGCGTAATGATCCCCACGACCCCGAGTGGTTCGTGAAAAGTAATGTCAATGCCGCCAGCCACCGGGATCTGCTTGCCAATCAGGCGCTCCGGAGCTCCTGCGTAGTACTCGAGGACGTTGCGCACATGGTTTGCTTCCCAGCGTGCCTGTGAGATCGGGTGTCCCGAGTTTCGAACCTCCAGAGCCGCCAAGTTCTCAACATCTCCCGCCACCGCGTCAGCGAAGCTTCGAAGAATCTCGGCCCGCTCTGCGGGCGCAAGGCCAGCCCAGCGTCGCTGGGCCGACTTCGCGTTCGCGATCGCGTCATCGGTCTGCTCGAGCGAGGTGTGCTCGATTGTTTCCATGGCCTCGGCGGTTGCTGGGTTGACCAGTTGATAGCTCATCAGTTCTTCTTTCGATACGTGGTGGCAGCAGAAATCAAGGCCTCAAACAGCGTGAGGTCCTCCAGGGTCTTCTCCGGGTGCCACTGAACAGCAACCCCAAAGGGATAGTTTTCAAGCTCAACGGCCTCAATCAACCCATCGGGGCTCCACGCCGAGACGACCATGCCGGAGCCCACCTGATTGATTGCTTGGTGGTGATACATCGCACACGGGCCAACCGAGGTGCGGCCGTCATAGAGACCGTGTAGCGCCGTTCCTTCAACCAGGGAAACGTCCATCATCGTGTATTCGCCACCACCGCGCTGATAACGGGTGTCACCAATCACATCGGGGACATGCTGAATCAGGGTGCCACCGCGGTGCACGTTCAACATCTGGGCACCGCGACAAATGCCGAGAATCGGCAATCCGGCTGCGATCGCGGCGCCCAGCACCAGATCCTCGGTGTTGTCACGGCGGGTGTCGGACTGTTCTGTGGTCTCTAGGGGCTCCTGGCCATAGCGAGCGGGTTCCACATCCCGTCCGCCGCAGAGCATGACGCCATCAAGCCCCGCGACAATGCGTGCGGCGCCCTCGGCGTCTAGTCCCTGGGGTGGCAAGAGAACGATGGTGCCCCCGGCTCTTTCAACACCCTCCAGATAATCGCTTGGAATCATCGCGAACTCGCCAGACCACACGCCGGTGGTGCCGGGCTGGCGATACGTGGTGACGCCGATGAGGGGTTTAGAGGCGCTCAAAGCCGCGCATCCTCTCCCACTCGGTCACGACGCTTTCGTAGGCCTTCATCTCGGTCCGGGCGTAGTGGACGTAGTGGTCGACGACACCATCGCCGAGGGCGCTGCGGGCAAGGGTGGAGGTCTCAAAGAGATCTGCCGCTTCGCGCATCGAGGTGGCAACCCGTGGCTTATCGGCAATGTAGCCATTGCCCTCGGTGATGTCCTCGAGGGTGAGGCCCTGCTCAATCCCCGAGATGCCAGCGGCAATCATTGCCGCTGTGGCGAGGTAGGGGTTCACGTCACCACCGGGAACACGGTTCTCGACTCGCATGCCAGCTCCATGACCAACCACACGGAAGGACACCGTGCGGTTGTCCATGCCCCAGGCAATCGCAGTGGGCGCGAAGCTGCCCTCCACATAGCGCTTGTAGGAGTTGATCTGAGGTGCATAGAGAAGGGTCAGTTCCTTGGTGTGGGCAATCTGGCCTGCAATGAAGCTTTTGAAGAGCGCCGACATCCCGCGGGGGTCCTTCTCATCGGCGAAGACCATCGAGCCATCCAGTCCACGGAAGGACATGTGGATGTGGCAACTATTGCCTTCACGTTCGTTGTACTTAGCCATGAACGTGATGGCTTTGCCGTGTTCGTCGGCAATCATCTTGGCGCCAGCCTTATAAATGCCGTGGTTGTCACAGGTGCGCAGCACCTGGTCATACAAGAAGGCGATCTCTTGCTGGCCTAGGTTGCACTCACCCTTGACCCCCTCGCAATACATTCCGGCCTGATCCATCTTGTTGCGGATGTCGCGCAGCAGTGGCTCAACCCGGGTAGATGCCAAAAGGTCGTAGTCGACGTTGTAGTCGGTGGAGGGCTTTAGGTCGCGGTAGCCCTTGGCGAATGCTTCGCGATAGGTGTCATCGAACACGATGAATTCGAGCTCTGTGCCAACAAAAGCCTGGTAGCCCATCGTTTCGAGCTTCGCCATCTGGGCCTTCAAAATGGATCGCGGCGACTGGGCGATTTCCTTGTGGCTCGTGGACTCGAGGTCTGTGGTGACAATCACGGAGCCAGGCAACCAGGGGGCCATGCGCAGAGTGGTCATGTCGGGGACCATCACCATGTCGCCGTAGCCGGTGTCCCAGGAGGAGAACTCATAACCCTGAATGGTGTTGTTCTCGACATCGACTGCCAAGAGGTAGTTGCAACATTCAGCACCGTGGTGAGAGATGTTCTCCAAGAAGTGCCTCGCGGCAACGCGTTTCCCGATCAGGCGACCCTGCATGTCGGTGAACGCCATCACAACGGTGTCGATCTCACCCGCCTCATAGAGCCGCTGAAGGTCGCTCTGAGAAATAAAGCCTGTGGTCGTCATCGGAAGGCCGCCTCACAATAGGTAGGTTTTTCAACCTTTAGACAACTGGGCATCAGGCTAAATGTCAAGCACTGGGCACAAAATTGGCTCTGTGCCCCTTCCGCACCGATCTTTGTCTGGGAAATGCCCGAAAAATTAATTGCTCAATGGTCTAGCAATCTGTCCTTTAACTTCGATACGCTGACTTCGCAATTTCCTTTTCACAACGTCGTGGGGAGGGTCTCCGGCCACCGTAGGTCGGAGGGTCTCCATCGACAGATGGGACACCGAACATGAGTAGTGAAAACACCAAGGTGGCAGGCGTCACCTATACCAAGGTCGATAAGGCCTACTTCGACAAACGCCAACTGACACGCGCCGCCGGCGTCTGGGGCCTCTGGGGTCTCGCCGTCGCTGCGGTCATCTCGGGTGACTTCTCGGGATGGAACTTCGGTCTGGACGTCGGAGGATTCGGAGGGCTCTTCATTGCCTTCCTCATCCTGGTAGTGATGTACTACGGCCTCATCTTCTCCATCGGAGAAATGTCCGCCGCTATGCCACACACCGGTGGCGCTTACTCCTTTGGACGAAGCGCCATGGGTCCATGGGGAGGTTTCATTACCGGCCTCGCTGAGACCATCACCTATGTCGCCACCACCGCTGTTGTGGTGTTCTTCTCCGCTGCGTACGCGCAAAGCGTGCTCGGAGCCCTCACGGGAGCTGAGCTTCCCGGCTGGGCATGGTGGTTGATCCTCTACGCGATCTTCATCGGCTTGAACGCCCTTGGAGCACACGTCTCGTTCCGCTTTGCACTGATCGTTGCGATCATCGCGATTGGAATCCTGTTGCTGTTCTCGGTCATGGCAGTCTTCTCCGGCCTGTTCAGCTTCGACAACCTCTTCAACATCGCACCCGCTGAAGGCGGCAACGCGTTCCTGCCCTTTGGCGTGATGGGAATCCTGTACGCCATCCCCTTTGCTGTCTGGTTCTTCCTCGGTATCGAGGAACTGCCTCTCGCAGCTGAGGAATCACACACCCCTGAAAAGGACATCCCTCGCGCGGGTGTGTGGGCTCGTGGAACCCTGATCCTCACCGGTTTGCTGGTGCTGTTCTTGAACACGGGTGTTGTGGGTGCCGAAGAGATTCGCGTCTCGGGTGAGCCTCTGCTCGATGGCTTCCGCGTGATCCTTCAGAACGACCAGCTGGCCGCAGTTCTGGGCTTGATGGCTCTGATTGGTCTGTTTGCCTCGCTGCAGGGCATCATGTTCGCTTACGGGCGCAACATGTACTCGCTCTCCCGCGCCGGCTACTACCCTCGTGGCCTCTCCGTCACGAACAAGAGGAACACGCCTCTGGTCGCTCTCATCGTTGGTGGAGCGATTGGATTCGGCGCGTTGGTCCTCATTGACGCCCTCGCAGCCCTCGGTGCCGAAGGCGCCAGTGCTGTGGCCGGCGCAGTGGTGCTCAACATCGCCGTGTGGGGTGCAATGCTCGCCTACGGTATGCAGGCAGCAGCGTTCCTGATCCTCCGTAAGAAGCTCCCCAACCTCAAGCGCCCCTACGTTTCTCCCTGGGGTGTGTTTGGTGGTTGGGCTGCCCTCATCATCTCTGGCATTGCGTTCATTGGGTTCTTGATTAACCCAGCGTTCTTGCCGGCGATTGTTGGCATCGCGGCGGTGTACATCGTGATGTTGGCCGGATTCGCCATCTGGGGTCGCCACCGCTTGGTGCTCTCCCCAGAAGAGGAATACGCAGTGAAGGCTCGTAACGAGCAGTAATTCACGCGTCACAGCGCGGTGCGGGTCGGGAGAACTCCCGGCCCGCACTGTCCTTTACCCAGAACCCCCTAGAAAGTAGACCGTGACCCACGTCGGCGCTCTTGATCTCTTCCGCATAGGAGTAGGCCCCTCCTCGTCCCACACAGTGGGACCGATGAGGGCCGCCCTCGCCTTCGCTCGTGAGACCGAGTCCCTAAGCCTCACGCCCGAGGTCACCAAGATTCACATCAGCTTGTATGGCTCCCTTGGCGCCACCGGTGCCGGGCACGGAACCACTAACGCACTTGTTCGCGGCCTCGCCGGTGATCAACCAGAATCGTGCGACCCTGAGGTGCTCGGCACCGCGTTTGACGAAGCAGTCTCTTCAGGTGGCCTGGAATTTCTCGGCCGGACGATTCCCTTCGCTCTCGGCGACATTTCTTTTCACCCCCTCACGATGTTGCCCAAGCACTCGAACGGCATGAAGTTCCAGGCGCTCGGCAAAGCCGGGGAAGTCCTTCACGAGAGCGTCTACTACTCGGTGGGCGGTGGATTCATCGAAGGGGAGGGCGAATCATCAGCGCCAGATGAGGCCCAGGAGGTTCCCTTCGATTTCCGCAGTGCAGTGGAGCTTCTCGACCACGTCCACACCAGCGGGCTCAGCATTGCCGAACTCACTATGGCGAACGACTCCACCATCCACGGCGAGGCTGTGGTGAGAGAGAAACTCCGTGCCGTGTGGGAGACGATGCGCAGCTGCATTGAACGCGGCCTCACAACAGAGGGTGTGTTGCCAGGCCCACTCACCGTGAAGCGCCGTGCTCACGCCATGGCATCCTCGCTTGCCGGGGCTGATGACCAGAGCGACCTCTCCGCGCAATGGCTTCAGTCATACGCCATCGCGGTAAACGAAGAGAATGCCAATGGCGGCCGAGTCGTGACGGCTCCGACCAATGGCGCTGCTGGAATCATTCCTGCCGTCGCCTATTGGGCCAAAGAATTCAAGAACGTCTCCGATGAGGACATCATTAGCGTCTTCCCCCCCACAGCCGCCGCCATTGGCAGCCTCTATAAACGAAACGCGAGCATTTCGGGAGCTGAGGCGGGCTGCCAAGGTGAGGTCGGTTCCGCATGCTCCATGGCTGCCGCGGGCCTCACCGCACTGCTGGGAGGAACGCCCGAACAGATCGAGAACGCC
>JAIOWV010000048.1 GCA_021741945.1 Pontimonas sp. | reverse complement strand
AGGATTTTGTCCGCCCCATTGCTGAGGGGGTGGACCTTGCCACTGTGCTGAATAACCCACGACTCGGAGTCGGACGCTACTCAGAGACTCAAGATTTGGGCGAGGTCGGCAACTTCGCCATCGCTGCCCACCGCACAACATATGGGGCGCCTTTCGCCGACATCGGCGAGTTGAGAGTGGGTGATCGCATCTATGTCGAGACTCGCGAGGGTTGGTTTGTGTACCGGTTTAGGAATCTCGAATACGTGTGGCCGACCGCGATGAGCGTATTGAACGAGGTTCCCCGGTTTAGTGATGTCGAGCCACTAGAGCGCATACTGACGATGACCAGTTGTCACCCTCGGTTTTCAGAAGCCGAACGAATCATCGCGTACTCAGTGTTTGAGAGTTGGTATCCCAGGGAATCGGGCCCACCCAGCGAAATCACCCACTTGGTAGGCTTCGCCTCATAATGTATGCCGCGTTGTGGAGGGTGCTGCCTGGACCATTGTGGGTCAAAGTTTTTGAGCTTCTTGTCCTGGCCGTCGCTGTTGTCGCGCTATTGATGGCGTTTGTTTTCCCCGTGATCGCAGACCTTGTCTTCGTTGAAGAATCGACCTTAGGAGAGTAATGACTCACATCCTTGTTGTCGATAACTACGACAGCTTCGTCTACACACTCAATGGATACCTCCATCAGCTAGGCGCAACGACCGACGTCATCCGCAATGATGACGTCGCTGTCAGCGATGTGGCAGCCCTTGTGGCCAAATACGACGGAATTTTGGTGTCACCCGGCCCGGGAACACCGGCAGAGGCGGGTATTTCCATTCAGATTGTCAAGGAAGCGGTCGAAGCGTCGGTTCCGTTACTGGGTGTTTGTCTCGGTCATCAGGCCATCGCTGAAGCGTTTGGCGCCACCGTCGCACATGCCGAAGAGCTGATGCACGGGAAGACTTCCCAGGTTGTCCACGACGACAGCACTCTGTTCGTCGGGGTGCCCGATTCGTTTACGGCTACCAGGTATCACAGCCTCGCTGTTGTCGACGACACGGTGCCTGACGCTCTGGTGGTCACTGCAAGGACCGAGGGTGGTGTCATTATGGGACTCAACCACCGCAGCGCACCGGTATTTGGCGTGCAGTTCCACCCCGAGTCGGTGCTGACAGAAGGTGGCTACACCATGGTCGCTAACTGGCTAGAGGTCACCGGCCTCGTCGGCGCTGCTGAAGCCGCGAAGGGCCTGAGCCCCAGACTCTCTCCGAAGTCTTAACCGACTGGAGCAGTGGCGCCGGCGCCACCGCAGTAAACCAGGGTGATTTCTGATCGCTGGGGGTGTTCTCCCGCTGGCAAGGACTGGCTTCTGACGACCTGACCTTCACAATCGGTCGCTACTTCTAAACGAACCGAGAGTTGCATTGATGGGCCGGTCAGGAAAGGGTTTGCTTCCCCAACGGTCAGGCCGACCACGTCGGGGATGAGCACGAGGCCATTCGAGATCGTGATGGTGACTGTGTCGCCAGGGCGCATTGCTGTGCCCGGTTCTGGCGAGGTCGCCATCACCAAGCCTTCGGCGAGGCTCGGTGAGTAGGTGTCGATGACACTTTCGATCACGAGCCCGCGCTGCTCAAGCTGGGCTCTCGCTTCGTCGATGTCGAGGTTTCTTATGTCGGGTAGCTGGAACGATGCCAGCCCGCTCGAGACAATAATGCGCACAGGCTCGCCACGACCGATCCGGATACCAGGCCCTGGGACGGTCTTGAGGACAACGCCTTCGGGAACAGTGCTACTTGCTTCGTACTCCACGAGAGGTCGGAGTTCGAGGGACGTTACCGTTTGGACAGCGACCGCCTCGCTCTGATTGGTCAGGTCTGGAAGCTGGGGGGCGGCATTAGTCGCGGTCGTTGCCGGGTTCAGCGTGAACACCCACAGGACAATTCCGATGACGAGGAGGACCGCGAGGACTGAGCCCATCGCTATGGCAAGGTTTGGCACGCTCTGCTGAGGAATCCCGCGCGCCTCAAAGATGTCGAAGCCCTCGACCTTGGTCCGGTACTCGGGCTCCACACTTGCAGTGGGCACGCTGCCGGTCACGGCCGGCTCGACATAGGCTCGCACGCCAGCTTTTGGCAGCCTGGGTGCACGACCCTGGGCAATGTCCTCGATGGCTGCACGGAAAGCCTGGGCCGTCGGGAAGCGATCGTCCAGCTCTTTCTGCAGCGCCGTCTCGACAATCAAGGCCACATCACCCGAAATTGCCGGGTTTGCTTCAGCGAGCGGTGGCACCGGCTTGCTGATGTGCTTATAGGCGATAGCAACCGGTGAGTCGGCGTTGAACGGGGGTTTCCCTGCCAAGAGTTCATACATCACAACACCCAGCGAATAGAGGTCGGTTCTGGTGTCGGGTTCGTCACCCCGTGCTTGCTCGGGGGAAATGTAGAGCGCTGTTCCAAGGATTGAGGCGGTCTGCTCGAGATTTGCCGTCGCATCAGACACGGCGCGAGCGATACCGAAATCCATCACCTTCACAGTGCCGTCGTCGGTCACCATGATGTTCGCCGGCTTGATATCGCGGTGAACGATTCCGGCTCGGTGGGACACCTCGAGTGCTGTGAGAACCCCGTCGGCGATTTTGAGAACGTGACGCTCTTCCAGGCGTCCTCGTCTCATGAGGTCGCTCAAGAGGTGACCGTCCACGTGCTCCATCACGATGTAGGGCGTGGTGCTGCCGGGCGGAGTAGCGTCTTCGGGCCCGTTTTCTTCATCGCCCGCATCGAAGACCCGGACGATGGAGGGGTGGGACATCTTGGATGCCGCCATTGCTTCGAGCCTGAAGCGGTTGCGGAAGGTGGCATCGGAAGACAGCGTGGACTTGAGGACCTTGATCGCCACCTGACGACCTAGACGGGCGTCAACGCCCAGATAAACATCAGCCATGCCGCCGCGACCAATGACTTCGCGGACCTCATAACGACCGCCCAAGAGGCGTCCGGTCCATGGTCCAGCGGAGGTCATTATCGAGTCAATCCTTGGTAGTTGGCAGTTTTATCAGTCTAGGCGGATGTTAGTTTTCAGGCAGTGTGATGGCCAGGGTGAGCTCGGTGGAGAGCGGCGAAGCCAAGGTTCCACAGTTCACGAGGTAACTGGCCTTGAGGGATGTGCCCTCTCCCACCAGCACATTCACTGCAGTCTGTTCGGGCTGGAGGACTGTTTCGCCGTCGCCATCGAGAATCTGCCCGCCCACGATCTGGAGTGAGTAGCTCGAGAGAGGGAAGCCCGACGGGCATTGTGCGTACCCTGGCCACTCGAGCAGAATCGTTGAGCCTGGTTCGTAGGGTCCAGAGGCCGGTGTGACCAGCAAGTCTCTAGGCTTCGGGGGCTCTGGAATAGCGGCGTAGAAATACACCGCGATTAGAGTGTTCTTTGCCACCGTTCCCTGGGGGTTCACCCGGTAAGCAGTTTGAACGAGGTCAGCAGCCGGGGCGATGTTGCCGGTGATGGGGTCAAGCCGCAGGCCTTTCTGCTGGAGAAGCTCCTCGACTTGCGCCTTGGTCTTGCCCACAATTTCCGCTTCACTGATCCGCACGGTCTCGACCGCCACCTCGGTGTCTTCCTCCGGGGTGACCGTAGGCAGTTCAGTTTGAGGTTCTTCCTCTGAAATCTCCGGAAGTGTTGGGACGATGATGTCGTCTGCCACATCCTCAGCTGGCGATTGCAGCAGGATTGTCAGTGACGTCGCAATCAACGCAAGAGCGACGAATGCACCTACTCCCGAGAGAATCCAGAAGTTTCGACCGAGGGTGAGGGGCTTCTTCGGCCCGGACTTAGCACCGCCCTCAGACGAGACCTTCGGGGTCTCTCCAGAGGTCGCCGAAGTCTCAGGAACAAGCGGGATTAGCGCCAATCCTTCCTCGGTGTCGCCTCGCGCAAGCGCGAGTGCTGCCTGGGCAAGATCGTGAGCGCTTGCCGGACGGCCGTCCGGCTTCTTCGCCATGCAGGACATCACGAGACGGCGCACAGGTTCTGGGATGGAGGTCGGCAACTCGGGAGGAGTTTCTTTGATTTGGGCCATGGCGATAGCGACTTGAGATTCACCACGGAAAGGCCGCTTTCCAGCTAATGCCTCGTAGGCGACGATGCCGAGTGAATAAATGTCGGTGGCCGGCGAAGCCGGCTTACCGCCCGCTTGCTCAGGCGCCAAGTACTGAACTGTCCCCATCACCTGTCCGGTCGCCGTGAGCGGAACCTGGTCGGCGAGGCGGGCAATACCGAAGTCGGTGATCTTCACCGTTCCATCGGGAGTGATGAGCAGGTTTCCAGGCTTAATGTCACGGTGAACAAGCCCTGCCAAATGGGCTTGGTGAAGGGCTGCGGCCGTTTGGGCCACAATCGCTAACACCCGGCTTGCTGGGAGAATCTTTTCCCGCTCGAGCACAGTACTGAGCGCTTCTCCTGGCACCAGTTCCATCACCAAGTAGGCGCTGCCCTCTTCTTCGCCGTAGTCGAAGACGTTGGCGATGCCCTCATGGTTGACAAGTGCTGCGTTCTTGGCTTCGGTCCTAAAGCGCTCCCGAAACCCCGGGTCGCCGAGGTATTCCTCTTTCAAGATCTTGATGGCGACGTGTCGGCCAATGACGGAGTCATTTGCCTTCCACACCTCGCCCATTCCGCCGATTGCGATGCGGGAAATGAGCTCATAGCGTGAGCCAAAAACCTGACCTGTGGTGGGTCTCATCCGGTGATCACCGCCTCCATGACTGTCCTCGCAATGGGAGCTGCGACGCTGTTACCGGAGCCCTCTGAGCGGTCTCCCTCTACGACCACGGCAACGACCACTTGGGGGGCCTCTGCTGGTGCAAAGCCGGTGAACCAGAACGATCTTCCGGTGTCGAGCCCGGTTTCGGCGGTTCCAGTTTTTCCTGCCACATCAATCCCGACAATAGCTGCGTTGCTGGCTACACCCTGGGAGACGTTGCCGACCATCAAGCGGGTCATTTCCCGAGCAGTCGAGGGTGACACCGGGGAGGAATAGATCGTGGGTTCAAAACTCTGAAGGACTCGGAGGTTCGGAGCAATAATCGAGTCGATAAGGCTCGGTCTCATCACGTCACCGTTATTGGCTATGGCAGCACTGATCATTGCCACTTGCAGGGGCGTGACGCGAACGTCGTATTGGCCAAACGACGAGAGCATCAGTTGCGCCTGATCCATTCCCCGCGGGAATGAGCTGGGGGTCACGCGCAACGGAATCTCCAGTGTTGCCCCGAAACCGAAAGCATCGGCGAGCGAGCCGATGGTGTTCTCGCCAAGCTCGAGACCCAGTTCGGCGTAAGGGATGTTGCAGCTGAGCCGGAAGGCGACCTCGAGCGTGACCGTCTCTTCGCCGCCGCAGAGACGACCACCAGAGTTTTTGATGGTGTCTGTGCTGAGTGGAAGGGCGAGCTCCGCGGGGTTGGGGAACTCGCTCTCGGCGGAATAGCGGCCCGAGTCGAGTGCTGCCGCTGTCAAGAGGACCTTAAAGACACTGCCGGGGAAGTACTGGTCACCAGCGATTGCTCGGTTCGCGAGGGGCTTGGCGGGGTCTTCGTTCAAGACGTTGTAAGCATCCAGAACCACTGAGCTTTGGTGAGAGGCCAGGGGGTTGGGATCAAACGAGGGCTTCGAGACCATCGCGAGGATGCGCCCGGTTGCCGGGTCGAGGGCAACAACAGCGCCGCGTCGGTCGCCGAGCGCGTCCCAAGCAACCTTCTGGAGGGCGGGGTCAATGGTGAGTGCCACGCTCGCGCCCTCGGGAGTGGTGCCGGTGACAAGGGCGACTAGCTGTTCAAAGGCTTGGGAATTTGCCTGGCCGGTGAGGACCGAGTTGAGGGCACTTTCGATGCCGGCGTTGCCCTGGTTGAGTGTGTAATACCCGACAACTGGCGCATAGAGCTCCCCATCGGAGTAGGTGCGCAGGAACTTGAACTGGGTATCCACTGGGATTGACCGCGCGATGGGAACCCCACCGACCAATATCTGGCCTCGCTCTGCTGAGAAGCTTTCATATAGGGTCCGAACGTTGCGTGAATCCTCGGCGATGTCCTCACTGGCGACGACGTGAATCACGCTCGAGGAGACAAAAAGTGCAGCGAACATTGCGAGCACAACGATTCCCACACGGCGCAGCGGCGTAATCATCAGCTGACCCCCGCTTCTGCCCGAACGTTGGCCCGGGCGTCATCACTGAGGCGCAGCAATAGGACCACGATGATCCAGTTGGCAACCAAAGAGGAGCCACCGGCAGCAAGGAACGGTGTCGTGAGGCCGGTGACCGGAATGATGCGCGTGATTCCACCAATGACAATGAAGACCTGAAGCGCAAGGACGAACGCGAGGCCCGTGGAGAGCAAACGGCCAAAGTCGTCGGTTCCGGTGAAACCGACTCGGAAACCGCGACTCACCAACAAGAGATAGAGGGCCAAAAGTCCAAAGATGCCAAAGAGGCCAAGTTCTTCGCCGAGTGCGGCCACGATGTAGTCCGAATTGGCCAACGGAACCAGATTGGGCTGGCCCTGGCCAAGGCCGGAACCGATGAACCCACCCTCAGCCATGCCGAACATGCCCTGGACCAGCTGATAGGAACCGCCCACCGCGTCGTATACGGCGGGGTTGAACGAGTCGAGCCAGCCATCCACTCGGCCCTGAACATAAGACAGCTGGCTCGCGGCAGCGGCTGCCCCCGCGAAAAAGAGCGAACCCCCAATGACCAACCAGAGGATTCGGTTCGTGGCGACATAGAGCATTGCAAGGAATAGACCGAAATAGAGCAGGGACGTTCCGAGGTCTCTCTGAAAGACCAGCACACCCATGGCCAACACCCAGATAATCAGCAGGGGCCCTAGATCTCTGACTCGTGGCCAGCGCACGCCAAGGAACGTTGTCCCCACACTGCGCAGGCTTTCGCGGGCCGTCATCAGGTAACCGGCGAAGAAGATTGCCAGGGCAATCTTTGCCACCTCACCCGGCTGGAAGGTCATGGAGCCAATTTCCACCCAGATGGTGGCGCCGTTCACGGTCCTGCCGATTCCAGGCCAGAGTGGCATCGTCAGCAGAATCGCTCCGGAAAGCATCGCGAGGTAGCGATAGCGCAACAGGATCCGGTAATTGCGCACGACCAGAAGAACCACGATCGCGATGACCAAAGCCACCGCAGTCCACGCCATCTGACGAACCCCGGCTGCTTCCCAGCCGATCGAACCAGCGGCAAGATCCAGCCGGTGAATCATGGTGAGGCCAAGGCCATTGAGCATCGTGGCAATGGGAACGATGAACGGGTCGGCATCCCGAGCCATCACCCGGAGCACGAGGTGCAATCCAAGACTGAGCCCGGCGAGGCCGGAGGCATAGGTCAGCAGCGTCCAGTCGAGTGTTCCAAGGGCGCCCCATTGCACGAGCGCCAGCGACAAAGCACTGAGACCCAGAGTACCAAGGAGTAGACCCAGCTCAATGTTGCGCAACTTCTGGGGCATCTTGATGCGCAGCACCACGCGTCCGGTTACCGGAGACACCGGGGGCACAGGCAAGCTCGGTGCGCTCACGGTGTGATCACCACCAGTCGATCGATGAATTCTCTGGCCTCCTCGAGCGACTCCACCGAGTACGCCTGGGTCACTTTGTCTTGCTGGTAGGGCGGGAGTTGGTCCACCTGGATGTCTGTCTCTTCATAGACGCTCGAGAGCGAGAAAACCCACACGTCCTCTGGCACACCGCGATAAATGGTGACCACATCGTTGCTGACGCCGACGAAATATCGGGTCTGAGTCCACTGATAGGCCACCACCGCGGCCACCACTAGAGCGCCCACCAAGAGGAACACGGAGAAAAGCCAGGTCACCCGGCGACGGATGATCCGGCGTCGGTCTTCTCTGATGAGTTCTTCAAGGAACTCCTCTTCTGGCTCGAAGTGTTCATCTGCTGGCGGAAGAGCGCGCAACGGGTGGAACAAGAGGGCTGGCAGGCCGGGCTTGCGCAAGACAGGCCCTGACTCATAGGTCAGGGGCTCGGCGGCGGAGCCCACCATTCGGGACTCTGAGGGCGGTGAGCTATCCAGATTCTCGGCAACCCGGACCACCACAACGGTGACGTTGTCCGGAGCACCCTCGCTCAATGTTTGGGTAATGAGTTTGTGGCAGACAAGCTCGACATCGTCGACCGTGAGAAGCGTTTCTGCGATGTCGCGCTCAGAGACATACCCACTGAGACCATCGGAACACAGCAACCAGCGGTCACCCGGCTGAGTGTCGACCACATGGGTGTCGACTTCTGGTTCCGCGTCAACATCGCCGAGCACGCGCATGAGGACACTACGCCTTGGGTGGACGGCTGCTTCCTCGGGAGTGATGCGACCACTGTCGACTAGCCGTTGGACGAAGGTGTGGTCGTTGGTGATCTGTTCGAGCACACCCTCACGAAGGCGATAAATGCGGGAGTCACCGATGTGTGCGATGACCATCTGGGAACCGACGCGAATCATCGCGCTCACGGTGGTGCCCATTCCGGTGAGCTCGGGGTGCTCTTCGACCGTTGTGGTCAGCTCGCGCCCCGCCTCCAAAATGTTGGTGAACAGGGTTTCCCTGGCCTCATCAACACTTGAGTACGGGCGACCGAGGCGTGAGAGATGTTGGACTGCAAGAGCGCTCGCGACGTCACCACCAGCGTGACCCCCCATGCCATCCGCAACGACATACAGGTGTCGACCCACTGAGCCCGAGTCCTGATTGGTTGCCCGAATCTTCCCGATATGGGAAGACGCCGCACTGAGCACTGAGTCGTTAGCCATCGGGACTTAGCGCCTGAGTTCGAAGGTCGTGGTGCCTATTTTGATGGGCGTGTTGAGAGGAACCGGGGTAGGAATACTCACTCGCTTTGAGTCCACAAAGGTCCCGTTGGTCGAGTCAAGGTCTTGAATCATCCACTGCTCATTCCAGAGCATCAACCGTGCGTGGTGAGTGGAGGTCACATCATCACGCAAAACAAGCCGCGAATCACCCGAACGCCCGATGGTGAACTGTTCTTCGGGCAGCAGTTCAATCTCTAGGCCTTCTTTGGGGCCCGACGTGATGACAATGCGGGAAGCAATT
>JAIOWV010000047.1 GCA_021741945.1 Pontimonas sp. | reverse complement strand
CACCGAGATCAATCGCGGCCCGATCAGCTCGCAGTGTTGCGCCAAACATGACCACGGCGCCAGCCTGCACGGTGACCTGACCAACCAGCGTCGCGTGTGGTGCAATGAACGCGTCATCGGCAACGAGAGGCGAGTGCTCAGCGAAGCTAAAGAGAGGCATAAGCCAAGCCTAGAAGGTCCTGACCCGTTCCTTGGCGCCCTGGCTTTCTCGAGTAGTCTTGTGCTCCATGGTGGCCTTTAGTTCCCTGTCCGAGAGGTTGATGGAGACTTTTAAGTCTCTTCGTCAAAAGGGCAAGCTTTCTCCCGCGGATGTCGATGGAACGGTGCGCGACATTAGGCGCGCGCTACTTGAATCCGATGTCGCACTCGAGGTGGTGAAGTCCTTCACCCAGAAAGTCCGTGAGCGCGCGCTCTCGGACGATGTCAACAAGGCGCTCAATCCTGCCCAGCAGGTGGTCTCCATTGTCAACGATGAGCTGATTGCGATTCTCGGTGGAGAGACCCGCTCGCTCAGTTTTGCCAAGAAGCCCCCCACAGTCATCATGCTGGCGGGTTTGCAAGGTTCCGGTAAGACAACGCTTGCGGGGAAGCTCTCCAAGTGGTTGCGCGCCGAGGGCCACACCCCGGTCTTGGTCGCCTGTGATCTACAAAGACCGGGTGCTGTGAAACAGCTCGGTGTTATGGCAGATCAGGCGGGGGTCGCGTTTTTTGCCCCAGAGCCAGGCGATGGCGTTGGTGACCCTGTCGCCGTCGCGCGGGCAGGAGTTGCCTACGCCACACACAAGAATCACGATGTCGTGATTATCGACACCGCGGGCCGACTCGGCGTTGATGCGGACATGATGAATCAGGCTGCCAAGATTCGCAAGGTCACCTCACCCGATGAGGTGCTCTTTGTGATTGATTCCATGATTGGTCAAGACGCCGTCACGACCGCCCAGGCCTTCTCCCAGGGCGTTGATTTCACCGGCGTGGTTCTCACCAAACTTGATGGCGATGCCAAGGGTGGTGCGGCACTGAGTGTGACCGGCGTGACTGGCCGGCCGATCCTGTTTGCCTCAACGGGTGAAAAACTCGATGATTTCGAAGTTTTTCACCCCGACCGGATGGCCAGTCGAATTCTTGACCTCGGTGACATCCTCTCGCTCATTGAAACGGCTCAAAAAACCTTTGATCAAGAACAAACCAAGGAGCTCGAAGCCAAGTTTCTCTCCGATACCTTCACCCTCAATGATTTCTTGGGCCAGCTTCAGCAGATCAAGAAGATGGGCTCGCTCGGCTCGATGCTCGGCATGCTTCCGGGAGCCCGGGGAATGCAGGAGCAGATCGACAATATCGATGAGAAGGAACTCGGTCGCACCGAGGCCATCATCCAGTCGATGACTCGCGCTGAGCGGATTAACCCCAAGCTGTTGAATGGTTCGAGGCGCATGCGAATCGCCAAGGGCTCAGGCATGACGGTGACCGATGTCAACCAGTTGGTCACACGCTTCGAACAGGCGGCAAAAATGATGAAAACGGTCGCCAAGGGCGGCGTTCCCCAGATCCCCGGTATGGGCCCGAGTGGGGGCGGTGGGGGTAAGGGCAAAAAGACGCCAAAGAAGAAGGCGGGGTCGCGCTCCGGCAACCCCGCCAAACGCGCCGCTGAAGCCTTAGGCCTGGCGAGTGGGGGTAGTGGCCAAGGCTCGAGTTTTGGCCTGGGCGTGCCCTCTGGCGAGAGCTAAGAGGATGGGGCGCCCCCGTGTGTCCAGGATTGCAAAAAATCTGACAGAATAGGGCGCTGGAGCACTCCCGCCCGACCCTCTATCAGGCGTGGGACTCCCCACCAAGACGTCCAGACGATTGTGCCCCCACGTAATCGTCGGTTGTTTACGACTTATCTACCTGGAGAAACGTGGCTGTAAAAATTCGTTTGAAGCGCATGGGAAAAATCCGTGCCCCCTACTACCGCATCGTCGTTGCCGACTCGCGCACCAAGCGCGATGGACGCGTCATTGAAGAAATTGGTAAGTACCACCCCACCGAGAACCCCTCGGTGATCGAGGTCAGCTCTGACCGAGCTCAGTACTGGCTTAGCGTTGGCGCTCAGCCCACCGAGCAGGTTCGCGCGCTCCTCAAGCTCACCGGCGACTGGGGCACCTTCAAGGGTGAAAAGGGCGCCAAGAACACCGTTGCGGTGGCAGAGCCCAAAGCAGAATTCAAGGCTGACAGCAAAAAGAAGCCAGTCCTTCGCCCGAAGGTGGTCAAGGCTCCCGTTGAGGAAGCCCCCGTGGCCGCCCCCGTCGAAGACGCCGCTTCCGCTGAGGATGTCGTTGCTGACGCCCCTGTTGCTGACGAGACTCCTGCAGCCGAGGCACCTGCTGCTGAGGAAGTAGCTGTCGAGGAAGCAGCCGCGGAGGCGCCCGCAGAGGACGCAGTAGCCGAAGAAGCACCTGCAGCAGCTGAGGAACCTCCCGTCGAAGAAGCTCCCGTCGAGGAAGCCGCTGACGAGGCTCCTGCCGACGACGCCGAGACAAAGCCGGCTGAGTAGTAATGCTTGATCGTGCACTGAATCACCTCGTCCGGGAGATTGTTGATCACCCGGACGAGGTCAGTGTCACGCTCGTAGACACTCCTCGAGGGGAACTCCTCGAGGTTCGCGTTCACCCAGAGGACCTGGGGCGTGTGATTGGCCGCTCTGGCCGCACCGCCAAAGCACTTCGCACCGTCGTCAACGCTCTTGCCGATGGTCGGCGAGTGCGGGTTGACGTGGTCGACACCGACTCCTGATGTCTCCGGACGCCTCGTCCACTGCGCCGCGCCCGGAGCGGGTTGAACTGCGCGTTGCACGCTTGGTCAAGGCGCATGGACTCAAAGGCGGTCTGCGCCTTGAGCTTTACACGGACGACCCGGAACTGCGGTTTAAGCCAGGCGCAAGGTTTACTCTCCAGGTTCCGACCGAATCTCCCTGGTTTGGGAAAACACTGACTTTGACGAGTGTTCGCGAGGTGAACAGCAGCCCCGTCGCATTCTTTGAGGGCGTTGAGGACCGCACCGCCGCCGAAACGCTGGTGAAGGCAATTCTGTGGGTGGAGCATGACCCCGAGGTTCGCCCGACCGAAGACGACGCCTGGTTTGACCATCAACTGGTGGGTTTGCGGGTTCTGCGTGATGGTGCGCAGGTGGGGGTTGTTGTCCGCGTGGAGCACTTCCCCGCTCAGGACCTGCTGGTGATTGATACCGGTGATTCCGAAGTCTTATTGCCCTTTGTGAAGGCTTTCGTGCCGCGCGTTGACAGCGACGCCGGGGTGGTGGAGATTACGCCGCCAGGGGGCCTCTTCGAGAGCCTCGAGGAAGAGAGTGCCTCGTGAAGATCGACATCGTGACCATCTTCCCTGACTTCTTTGACGTGTTAGAAGTGTCACTCATTGGCAAGGCGCTCGATAAGAATCTCATCGACATCTCTGTGCACGATTTGCGCGAGGCGGCCAGTGATCCCCACCGCAGCGTTGATGACACCCCTTACGGCGGCGGAGCGGGGATGGTGATGTCACCAGAGCCCTGGGGCGTCACTCTCGACAAGGTTCTCACCAAGGATTCAGTGCTTGTTGTACCAAGCCCAGCGGGTCGAGTGTTCACGCAGGCGCAGGCTAAAGAACTGGCGCAGAAGGACCACTTAGTCTTTGCCTGCGGACGCTATGAAGGCATCGATCAGAGGGTGATTGACCACTACAGCGCCTCATACACCGTTCTGGAGTTGAGTCTTGGTGATTATGTTCTGAACGGCGGCGAAGTCGCCGTTGTTGCCATGCTCGAGGCAACACTGCGCCTAGTACCGGGGGTTATCGGAAACCCCGAGTCCCTTACCGAAGAGAGCCACGAAGAGGGGCTCGTTGAGTACCCGTCGTACACAAAGCCCCGGACCTGGCGCGGACTGGATGTCCCAGAGGTCCTACTCTCTGGGCACCACGAACAGATTCGCCAGTGGCGTCACGAGCAGTCGGTTGCCCGCACGAAGCGCATGCGACCGGATTTGTTGCCCGACTAGCGGGCTGTCAGCACTAACGGTCCGTTTTTCGTGACGACCACGGTGTGTTCCACGTGGGCGGCGCGAGAGCCATCGACACTGCGCAGTGTCCAACCGTCCTCGTCGGTGTAAATCTCGCTGGTGCCGTGCATGAGCCAGGGTTCGATAGCGAAGACCATGCCGGGCTTAAGTGTTGGTCCGTGGCCGGGAGCGCCATCGTTCGGAATCGACGGGTCTTCGTGCATGGTGCGACCCACCCCGTGGCCGCCAAAGTCCGCATTGACTGCGAAGCCGTGGGCCTTGGCCACGGTGCCGATGGCGTGAGAGATGTCACCGAGGCGGTTGCCCGGAACCGCAGCCGCGATTCCGGCCTTGAGGGCCTCTTCGCACACGTCGATGAGGCGCTGGTCGTCGGGGTTGGCCGGTGAGCCCACAATCAGGCTCACTGCCGAATCGGCGACCCAGCCGCCGAGGTTCACCGCAAAATCCAGCGAGAGTAAGTCGCCGCCCTGGAGGGCGTAATCGTGGGGGAGGCCGTGGAGGGCGGCGTCGTTGACTGAGGTGCAGAGCACCTTGCCAAAGGGTGAGCCGCCGAAGGATGGGTGGTAGTCGATGTAGCAGCTCGTCGCGCCGGCCTGGCGAATCATGTCGTGGGCAAGGGCATCCAGCTCGAGCAGTGACACGCCTGGTTTGGCGGCACTCTGGAGGGCGCCGAGGACGGAGGCGACGAAAGCTCCGACGGGCCGCATCTCCTGAATGCGGGCCTCGGAATGACGGGGAATCACTAGGAGGTCAAAGGAAGCTGGGACCGGAGGTAGGCGCCGACCATAACCCGAGCTTCTTCGATGAATTTTTTGTCACCAGTGGGGTTGTAGAGAAACGCGCGGTGCACGATCGCAACGCCCATGGCAATTGCCACATCGAGATGGAAAAGCATCGTGTCGGTGATCGGGACGTTGTGCTCCTCGGAGAGCATCTGGGCGAAAATACGGGCAACTACCGTGCTGTTGGTGGGTTCTTCATCCAAGTCGCGCTCGACAATGATGTCGCCGAATCCCAGGTGACGGAAACCTGGTTCGTGACGGTACATGTCTACGTATGTTGCAAGGGTGTTGTCCCAGGCAGACCAGGGAGCTGCGCCGGCACGGTCAGCACCTTCTTGAACACGGTCCATGTATCGCTGCATGTTGCGCTGAGCAAGAGCCTTGAGAAGGCTGTCGACGTTGGGAAAATAGCGATACAAGACGCCAACAGAGGAACGACTGCGGTAGGCAACTGACGTAGTTGTGACGCCGTCAATTCCCTCTTCATCGATGAGAACGGCAGCCGCATCGAGCAGGCTCTGCATACGATCGGCACTGCGCTGCTGGATGGGGGTGGTTCGAAGGCTCAGGACTTCGTGGGAGGTGTCCATCGTGATCTCACAATCTGTAGTTCACCCCGATAAGAGGTGCCTAGAGCCTAGTCGGGGAAATAGCCAGTCGCCACATTTTGTGGCAGACTTAGCCCTTGTGCCACAGTGCGCCTCTGCCACAGGGGAGTAGCACACCGCCATCAGGCGGGGGCATAGACAGCTTTATTCCTATATTCGCGTGCGACCTGTGGCGGCGCAGAGAGTGATTCAGACATGCAAACCCTAGATTTCGTCGATGCAGCAAGCCTCCGCAGTGACATCCCGGACTTCCGCTCCGGAGACACTGTCAAAGTCCACGTCAACATCGTGGAAGGCACCCGCTCTCGTATTCAGGTGTTCCAGGGTGTTGTGATTGGTCGCACCGGTCACGGCGTGAAGGAAACCTTCACCGTTCGCAAGATTAGCTTCCAGGTTGGTGTGGAGCGCACGTTCCCCCTGCACTCTCCGGTGATTGACCACATCGAGGTTGTCTCCCGCGGTGATGTTCGTCGCGCGAAGCTCTACTACTTGCGCTCACTTCGTGGCAAGAAGGCAAAGATTCGCGAAAAGCGCGACTCCTAAGCCTCGCTTCAGGAGAGTCCTGCCAGACTGGCAGGAACACAATGAAGGAAGTGGTGGCATCGTGGCGCGTTCACTGAATGCCCGGTGGCGTGGATGAGATCCAATCGGTCATTGTCCAAAACCCTGCTTCTGCTGTTGCGTGACCTCGTCTTCATTGTCATCGCGGCACTTCTGGTGTCGTTTCTGATCAAGACGTTTCTCATTCGCTCGTTCTATATTCCGACCGAATCGATGGAGTCGACGCTCGCGCGTGATGATCGCATTATCGTGAGCCAGCTCACCCCCAGGCTGTTTCCGGTGGAGCGCGGCGACGTAGTGGTTTTCGTGGATCCCGGTGGATGGCTCTCTCTCCAGGTTGGTGTGAGCGAGAACGACCCCCTTTCCCGCGTGCTCAATGGCCTCTCGATGGTGGTGGGGCTCTCCAGCCCCAATGACAACGAACACTTGGTGAAACGCGTCATTGGTTTGCCAGGTGACACCGTCGAATGCTGCGATGAGCTCGGCGCCATGACGGTGAACGGTGTTCCGCTCTCTGAGCCATACCTGTCCTTGCCAGAAGGCGTTAACAAGGTGAGTAGCGACGACTTCAGCGTCACTGTGCCTGAGGGATCCTTGTGGGTGATGGGTGACAACCGCTACAACTCGGCTGATTCCAGGCGCAACACCGATAAGCCAGGTGGCGGGTTCGTCCCGGTGGATAACGTTGTCGGCCGAGCGTTTGTCATTTCGTGGCCCTCCGAGCGCTGGCAGTGGCTTGGCAACTACCCGGAAACCTTTGTCGGTATCGAATCGAGGGACCCCTCACGGCCAGTCGAGTAGAGCCCACGCTCGAGTTCGAAGCAAAACTGGTGGCCCAGGGCGCCACCAGCGTTATCGGCTGTGACGAGGTGGGCAGAGGCCCCCTTGCTGGTCCCGTCGTCGCTGGTCTTGTGGTCTGGGATCCGAGCATTGAGACCTGGCCAGAGGGCCTTTATGACTCGAAGGCCATCACGGAGAAACGACGCGGGCCGGTGGCGCAAGCGGTTCGTGAGATGTTCCCCCACCATGCCCTAGGAGAGGCCAGCGCAGCTGAGGTCGATGCCGAGGGCATCAACAATGCTCTGGGCATTGCGGTGGTCCGCGGGCTCCTCTCTTTGGCGGCCCAGGGGGTCGCCATTGGTCATTCGGTTCTGCTGTTGGACGGGAGTGTTGACTACGTCACCAAACATCTGCCCCATCCCCTCCGGGTGGTGACCAGAGAGAAGGCCGACCGGGACTGCGTCTCGGTCGCCGCCGCTTCGGTGGTGGCGAAGGTGTATCGGGATGAATTCATGGTCTCCCTTGCTACGGAGTATCCCGACTACGGGTTTGACGGCCATAAAGGCTATGGAAGTGCCGCCCACAAAGAGGCAATCCGGCGCCACGGGCTCACCCCCGAGCACCGTCCCAGCTGGATTCGGCTGTAAGTGGTTTTCGCTAGAGAGCTAGACTGAGCCCACCATGGAACCCGAAGATTTCGACGACTACGACAGGGAAGCTGAGCTCTCCCTCTATCGCGAGTACCGCGATATCGTCTCCCAGTTCCAATACGTCGTCGAAACCGAACGCCGCTTCTACCTTGCAAACGAGGTTCAGCAGGAAGTCCGCGAACGCGGTAACGACTTCTATTTTGAACTCACCCTGACCGATGTGTGGGTGTGGGACGTCTATCGCTCCGATCGCTTTGTGAAGTCCGTCAAGGTGTTGACCTTCAAGGACATCAACGTCGAGGAGCTCGGCAAGAAAGAACTCAAACTCCCCAAGGAACTCGCTCTCGACGAGTAACTGTCCACGGTTCCTGGTCCCTACAAGCTCTCCACGCAGTCAAGTGAGCCCGTCCCCCGACGTCTGAGCTCATCCATGCTCGAGGCATGGACCAAGAGGAGATCACGGCCAGGACATGCTGGGGTCTATGCGCTGATCCGGGCGACCGCTGGGCCCACGCCCTCGTTCGTGCACAGGGGCCGGTGGCGGCACTCGAGCGACTGCGCAGTAGAGATTCTTCGCGTGCGATAGTGCGCTCGCTCGCGCGGGCGATGGAGGTCGATGAGTCTGTGGTTACCCACATTGACTCCTGGCGGGCGCGCGATTCGCCGGAGCGCACCGCGCTCTCGGTCGAACGTCAGGTGGAGCTTGGTGTGGGGGTCATGTCTGACCGGGATCCTCGCTGGCCAGTGGGGCTCCTGGATTTAGGCGATCATCAGGCTCTGAGCCTCTGGTTCTTGGGGGATCCCCAGCTGCTTCAGGTCACACCAGGGTTTGTGGGCATGGTGGGCAGCCGCCAGGCCAGCCCCTCTGGAGTCAGCGCCACTCGCTCCCTTGTGGTGAGGGAGATCCTGGGGAAACGAGGGGTGATTTCTGGTGGGGCGACCGGGATTGATACAGCGGCCCATGGTGCCGCCCTGGAGCGTGGAATCCCCACCGTCGCTGTCGTTGCTGGAGGTCTTGATCGCCTCTACCCGGCGGAGAACCTCGGGATGTTTTCCCGCATTGCTGCGTCCGGGGTGCTATTAGCTGAGGCACCCTGTGGTGTTCGTCCAGCCCCGGAGCGATTCCTCGACCGCAATCGTCTGATTGCGGCGCTGGCTTCCGTGGTTGTGGTGGTGGAGGCAGCGCATCGCTCCGGTGCTCTCAACACAGCCCACCATGCCGCTTCGCTTGGACGAGAGGTTGCTGTTGTGCCTGGGCGCTGGAGTGACCCCTTGAGTGCTGGGTGCTGGAGATTGGTGCGTGAGCAGTCGGCTGGGGTCTTGAGCGAACCCGGAGATTTGGCGCTGCTCGGCGCTGGGGCGCCCGGTTTCCTGGCCGAGGTATAAGGTGTGCTGGTGTCGAGCTTTAGTCAATACCCCTCCGCCGAGCGAGTACTCGTGCATGTTTCCGACACCCACTTACTCGATGGCCGGGCACTCTATGGCTCTATTGACTCCGACACCCCGCTTCGGAGACTCCTGGAGCGCTTGGTCGCCAGCGGAACACGAGTTGATGCTCTGGTCTTCACCGGTGACCTAGCCGATCGTGGTGAGAGTGGCGCCTATCGGCGCTTGAAGGACTTAGTGGAGCCCTTTGCCAAGCGACTGGGTGCCACCGTGGTCTGGGTGATGGGCAATCATGATGAGCGCGAGCCCTTCTCCGAGGTGCTCTTGGGTGGCCCAGCCACCGGAGAGCCGCAGGACCGAGTGGTCGACATTGA
>JAIOWV010000046.1 GCA_021741945.1 Pontimonas sp. | reverse complement strand
CGGCGATGCCGATAGCCCCACGGGTGGGCCGTTCAGTGTCATGGATGTCTGCCGGGAAATACCGGCAGTCATCGGCGACGCTCTTACCTCGTGGGCGTAGCCAGGAGAGCTGCAATCGAGGCGCCAACGCGCTCGGATTCGATCAAGAACCCATCGTGGCCATAGGGCGTCTCTAGCACTTCCGGAACAGGCCCGCTGAGGCAACCTGGAATGTGACGAGCCAGATCTTCCTGCTGGCTCAGCGGGAAGAGACGGTCGCTATCGACCCCGAGCACCAGAGTGGGCAGTGCTAGTTCTCCCAACACAGCAGCTAAATCTCCGCGGTCACGGGTCACATCGTGTGAGTTCATGGCTCCGACCAGGCTCATGTAACTGTTTGCGTCGAATCGACGGGTGAACTTGTTGCCGTGGAAATCCAAATAGCTCTCTACAGCGAATCTGCCGTTGTCGCCAAGCGGAGACACCTTGCTCTGCCAGGTTCTTTCAAATCGCTCGTTCAGCTCTGAGGGGGACCGGTAGTTCACAAGCGCCATGCGTCTCGCAAGGGCCAACCCCCGATAAGGGCCCTCATCGTGGTCGTAATAGTCCCCGCCGGCGAAGAAGGGGTCCACGGTGATGGCTTCCATCTGAATGGAGTTGCCACCAATTTGATCAGCGCTGGTCACTGCACTGGTGGCGATCAACCCGAGCCTGGCCACGCGGTCGGGGAACAGCAACGCCCACTCGAGGGCATGCATCCCTCCCATGGAACCGCCGACCACGGCGGCGAACGCGTTAACCCCTAGGTGATCCGCGAGCGATTCGACGACCCGAGTTTGATCGCGGATCGTCAGATAGGGGAAGCGCGACCCCCACTCCCGGCCATCGGGGTGAAAACTTGAGGGGCCTGTGGTTCCCTGACAACCACCGAGGATGTTTGGCACAACAACACACCACGTGTCTGTGTCGAGCCCAAGGCCCGGACCAATAACACCTGACCACCAGCCCGCTGTGGGGTGTCCTGGGCCAGCCTGACCGATGGCGTGAGAATCTCCGGTGAGAGCGTGGAATACGAGCACAGCGTTGGACGCGTCGGCATTGAGCTCGCCAAAGGTTTCATACGCGATCCGCACATGAGGGATGTGATCGCCGTGTTCTGTGGTGAAGGGCCCAACTTGGCAAAACTTGCGATCACCTAGGTGATCACCATCACGCCACGCGCCGGTGACCGGAGGAGTCCCGCGCAGGGTCGCCTGAAGAGCCTCCGTGACGAAGGCCGAAGGCAGAGACTCCGCGGGTGATTGCCAATCCATAGTGTGGCTATTCTTCCCTAACTGGGGAGGGCCGAGGAATACCTCGGCCCTCCCCAGTCCCCGGAGGAACTAAAGGCCGCGTTCCGCGGTTGTTACTTAGCCTTCTTGGCGGCCTGGAAACCGGCCTCGAGGTCGGCCAGGATGTCGTCGATGTGCTCGAGGCCCACGGACAGACGCACCAAACCGGGTGTTACACCGGTGGTGAGCTGCTGCTCTGGCGTGAGCTGCGAGTGGGTGGTGGAGGCTGGGTGAATGATCAGGCTTCGCACATCACCGATGTTTGCCACGTGGCTGAAGAGCTGGACGCTATCGACCAGTGCGCGACCAGCGTTCACGCCACCCTTGATTTCAAAGGAGAGCACAGCGCCAACACCGTGCGGGGCGTACTTCGCCGCAGCCTTGTTCCATCGGCTCGAGGGCAAGGCCGCGTAGTTGACAGCCGCGACCTGGTCGTGGGCCTCCAGCCACTGTGCAACCGCAAGAGCGTTTTCACAGTGACGCTCCATGCGAAGGCTCAACGTCTCGATTCCCTGGATCAACCCAAAGGCGTTATCGGGTGAGACCGCTGCGCCGATGTCGCGCAGGAGCTGAACGCGTGCCTTGATGATGTAGGCAATCGGGTCACCGAGTACACCGGTGTAGCTAGCACCGTGATACGAGGGGTCTGGCTCTGTCAGGCCCGGGAACTTATCCACGTGCTTGGACCAGGGGAACTTTCCGCCGTCAACGATGGCGCCCGCGATCACGGTTCCGTGACCTCCGAGGAACTTTGTCGCCGAGTGAACGACGATGTCGGCGCCGTGCTCCAGCGGGCGAAGCAGGTAGGGGCTTGCCACCGTGTTGTCGACAATCAGTGGCAACCCGTTCTTGTGGGCCACTTCGGCAACGCCTTCGATGTCCAGAATGTTGATCTTCGGGTTGGCGATGGTCTCACCGAAGAAGGCTTTCGTGTTGGGACGAACAGCGGCCTGCCAAGCTGCCAGGTCGTCCTGGTCTTCGACGAAGGTGACCTCGATGCCAAGCTTCGGCAGCGTGTATTTGAAGAGGTTGTACGTTCCGCCATACACCGACGAGGAGCTGACGATGTGGTCGCCCGAGTGGGCGATGTTCAAAATAGCGTTGGTCGTTGCGGCCTGGCCCGAGCTCAACAGCAGCGCGGCCGTTCCACCCTCGAGAGCAGCGATGCGCTTCTCTGCAACATCCTGCGTGGGGTTCATGATGCGGGTGTAAATGTTGCCAAACTCTGCGAGCGCGAAGAGGTTTGCCGCGTGCTCAGCACTATCGAAGACGTATGCCGTCGTGCGATAGATGGGGGTCGCGCGAGAGTGAGTCGTCGGGTCGGGGGTTGCCCCAGCGTGAATCTGCTGGGTTTCAAACTTCCAGTTGTCTGCCATGGCCGTGCTTTCTGTCTGAGGACGCGGAGAGAAGGACCGCGTGATGCCCACAGTAAAGCGAGTTCCGCCATTCGTCACCCGTGTTTGTAACGCTGGGTAACAAAAGGGAAGGGCTAGGGGAGCGACCTCTGCATCAAGATGATCCCGATCCAGCGCTCAAATTTGAAGCCGACCTTGCCCATCCGCCCTGTTTCAACAAAGCCAAACTTCTGGTGCAGGGCCAGGGAGGCCTCAGCGCCCTGATCGGCAATCACGGCAATGATTTCCTTCAGCCCCGCCTCGGTGCAGGCGCTAATCAAATCGGCCAGGAGAACCTTTCCTAGGCCCCGGCCGGTTGCTGCCGGGCCCAGGTAAATAGAGCTTTCCACCGTTTTACGAAAAGCAGATTTTTCCCGAAAGGGGAAGACATAGGCATAACCCAGCAGCGTTCCCTGGGGCGACCGAGCGATTCGAAAGGGATACCCAAGTTTCTGTAGGTGGCGAAACTTGGATCGGAACTGGGTCAGGGTCGGTGGCTTCTCGTCAAAGGTGACGACTGAGTTTCTTACATAGTGCCGATACAGCGCCAAAACATCGGGAAGGTCTGCCTCGGTCGCATCAGCGACTGTCCACGAGAAGGTGGTGGGCTCTGTCGGTTTCTGGGGAAGGCGCGGTGGTTTGCGCGGCTTCTCATACTCTTCCCTCAGCATTACTCGTCCCTATCCAATTCCCAGTCAACCGGATTGAAGCCGTGTTCTTCGAGAATCTGGTTTGCGCGCGTGAAGGGCCTCGATCCGAAGAAGCCTAAACGAGCGGAGAGGGGGCTGGGGTGGGCTGATTCAATGCGCCTCAGCGACCCGAGTAGCGGGGCCAATTCTTGGGCCTCCCTGCCCCACAGCACCGGCACGAAAACGTGGCCCCGCTCCACTAGCCCGCCAATGACGAGGTCGGTGAATCGCGACCAGCCGAGTGATCGGTGCGCTCCGGGTGAGCCGACGAGGGTTGTCAGGTGGCGGTTCAGGAGGAAAACGCCGCTGCGGGCCCACCGGGAGAGGTCACCGTGTGCCGGCAGAGCAAGCCCCAAATCCGCTGAATACTCGCTTCGAATATTGCGCAGGCTTGGCGGCAGCGGGGTAACGCCGCGCGTCACGGAGAAGGCGAGCCCAGTGGCATGACCTGCACCGGGGTAGGGGTCTTGCCCAACCATCATGACCCGCACGCTCTGCGGTGGCGTCGCAAAGGCGCGAAGTATGTTCTCTGGAATCGGCGTCATTAACGCCTTTTGTCCCGGGCTCTGATCGAGCCGTTGTCCGATCTCGTGGAGAATCTCGAGCCCTTCATCGCCCACTAATTCGACCCAACGCTCGGGCAACGCTGCGGGCAGTAGTTCGCCAAGCGCCAGTGTGGCCATGTGCCAAAACTACCGGGTTGTTTGTTGGCGCATGCTCTCGACTAGCGCGACGCCCTTGTCGTAGGCCGCGCGTCCGCCGGGCTGGAGCAGTGCTGAATACCAGGAATCTTGGTAGAGCGTGTTGTGCAGGGCTGGAACGATGACCTCGTCACCCCAAATCCAGTAGGTCAAAGCCCCGTCCGTGGACTGTCCTACGTTGAGATTCTGTGCGAGCAGGCCGCTGATCACTCCCGGCCTGGCGTCCTCGCTGACCGGAGCAACGCTCAGGATGATGTAAATCCCTGTTTCTTCGTCACCGGGGATTGAGTACAGGCACGAGATTCCGCCGACCTGTTCCTCAGGAGTTTGGCTCTCAACGAAAATTGGCTCTGTGCTGGGGCTTCCCGGACCCTTGACAAGTTCAATGCCCTCCCTCGCCAGACCCGAGATGGCGGATTCAGGCAGCAGCGCGGTGCAATCGGTGGGCGGGGTGAAAACAAGTTCAACGACCTCTACCTCGACGGCAGTATCCTCGCCAGCCGGTTCCTCAGCGGGGTCATCGTCTGAGCCCATGCCACAGGCAGAGAGAGAAAAGACAAGAAAACCGGCGAGGGCGGCTGCGCGGTAAGTCCCACGTTGTAGCCGCATGGCTTTCCTCCTTTGGCCCGAGTATATGGCCCGAAACCCCCGGAAAGCCTGGCGTCCGCGCGATGTCGCAGCGTGTCGCAGGCCGATGAACTAAGCGTGCTTCAGTTAGTTCACTCGTGCACTGGTTGGGGACTAGCCGCCGAAGGCGCCGACGTTCTTCGCGGCATCGAGAGTGAGAGTCTCGGCCTTGCCATAAGCGTAATTGGTGCTCACCCACGCGGTGCAGGACGTCTCCGCGAGCGATGAAGGGCACGGCACAGCAGCCAAGAAGTGGGCTTCTGTCGCAATGAAGTCCGCTGACTCGTCCGAGGTCGTCGAATCAATGACCCAGAGCACTCCACCGCCAGTTTCTTGCTCTGTCGCGCCGGAGGATGCCAGTGCAGCGGTAATCGCCGTCACGTTTTCCGGGATAACAACCGCAACTGAGGTCACGGAGACGCTCTCACTGGCGGGCAAATACCACGTGCAAGAAATCCGCAGGTCTGATCGAACGTTCTTAAGGAGGCTGACTAGCTCGGGGTTCGTTGTCCCGTAACCGAAGTCACCCTCACTGGTGTCGCCCATGCTGACACGTGACTGATCGACCAAGGCGGTGGTTTGTCCGGCCGAGAAGAGTGCGTCGCAGGCCGGAACGACAAAGCCAGTGTCTTCGGCGGCAGGAGCCTCTTCGCCCTCGGCTGCAGGGGTCTCTTCGGCGGGCGCGATCTCCTCAACAACAGACTCTGAGGCCGGTAGAACGCCCCAGTCTTCAAGCACAGAGCACCCTGAGAGGACTGTCGCGCCGGCCAGGATTACTGCAATCGAAGTCAGTGTTCTGGCTGTGGCGCGCATTTCAGATCCTTAGCTAGGTCGCGTGGGGCTGGTCAACTGAGAGGTCCACGAAGGACGCTATCTTTCGCCAGTATGCCCTAATCAAGTCCAAATCTGCGGCACCAGGATGGGTCGGCCCGTCGGGTGTCAATCCATCAAAGTAGGTTCCATTAGCAACCCCGAGCTCAGGAGTGTCCACCAGGTGGACCAGGGGCGCAGCCCCTGCTTCGGCGCTGATTTGCATCCAACCTGAGAGCGCAAGAATCATTTTTCCGCTGCGAGACTCGGCGCCAAACCCACTGCGAACATAGCCGGGGTGAACCGGATAACTCTCGAGTCCAGTGCGCTCAGCGAGGGATCGGGCGTAGAGAATGACGCCGAGCTTGGCTGAGGCGTAGGGCCACCAGCCGGCTCCATAGCGCCTCGTCGTGAAGCTGAGGTCGTCCAGGTCAATGCGCCCAAGACGCGAGACCATCGAGGACGTGTGAATCACGCGTCCCCGTGCCGAGAGCAAATGAGGCACCAACCTCTCGGTAAGCACCGCTCCAGCGAGCACATTGCGCTGGAGCGTGAGCTCGTGACCATCAACGCTGAGGCTGCGCTTGGCAACAATGCCACCGGCGTTGTTCACCAGTGCATCAATGTGGTCAAATCGGTTCACCAGTTCGTCTGCTAGCGCGCGAACATCATCCAAGCGATCGAAATCGCAGACGAAGGGGGAGCCGCCGATTTCACTAGCGATGGCCTTCGTGCGCTCCGGGTTTCTGCCCACCACTGCAACGCGCCACGATCTCCGGGCCAGCTCTCTTGCGACTTCAGCGCCAATTCCATTGCTGGCGCCGGTCACTACGGCAATGCGGTCCATCGGACCCTTTCTTGATTCTCTCCAGACTAACGGCGCAGGCGCGCCTAGTCACCCTGGAAATCAGCGGGCTGCGTCGTCATAAATGCCTCAAGCCCGCGCTGGACATCTTTGGTCGGCATCAACTGACCGAGCCGGCGGGGCAACTCGCGGTGCTCCCCCGCCTGGTCGGCAAGTCCAGCCCGCGCTGAGGCAAGAGTGGCTTGGACCGCCAGGGGAGCTTGGGCTGCGATAGTGGCGGCAATGGCCCGCGCTGCCTCAAGGGGGTTGGGATCGACAACTTCGGTCACTACTCGCGCAGCGAGGGCATCATCCGGCCCAAAAGTGTCGGCAGTGAGAATCCAGCGCATCGCGCCTGACCAGCCGGCAGCGCGCGGGAATCGTGTCGTTGCCCCACCAAAGGGCATGATTCCCCTGGCCACCTCGAGTTGCGCAAATGACGCGGTGCGATCAGCAACGACAACGTCGCTCGCCAGAGCCAACTCAATGCCGAGCGTGTAGCAAATGCCACTAATCGCCATCACGACAGGTTTCTTTACCTGCGGGGTGCTGATTCCCCAGGGGTCGAGCCCGCCATCTGGAATCGGTAGGGAACCGGTCTTTGCCATAGCGGGGCCGACATCGGCCAAATCAAGACCCGCACTGAAGTGCTCACCGTGGGCGAAGACAACACCGACCCGAAGGTCATCCCTGCGATCAAGCTCGCCGTAGGCGAGTGCTAGCTCGGCCAACATCTGCAGATTGGCCGCGTTTCTTTTCTCCGGTCTGTTCAGACCGATAAGGAAAACGTGTCCGTCGACCTCGGTGGTCACGAGAGAAGGGGTGGCCTGTGTCATATCCCCAGCCTACTTCTTAGCGACAAAGGCGCTCTCGGGTCTGGTTCAGTTGTCGACCAATTTCGGCGGGCAACCGTGACCCGAGCGTTCCCAGGAACTCCTCGGCGTCGTCGAGGTCGCGAGCGATTGCCGCGGGGTCGATTTCCAACAGCGCCTGGAGCGCGTCCTCCCCGAGTTGGAGGCCCTCGAGGTTGATGGTCTGGGGCGTCCACCCAATGGCTGTGGGGCGGGCTGCTACCCTACCCTCGAGCCGGTCGACGATCCACTCGATCACTCGAGAGTTATCGCCAAAGCCCGGCCAGATGAACTCACCGTTTGCATCTCGCCGGAACCAGTTGACCTGAAAAATCCTTGGGGGCCGCCCGGTCACCCGAAGAGTGTCGCCCATCTCTAGCCAGTGTGCAAAGTAATCGCCCATGTTGTAACCGAGGAACGGAAGCATCGCAAACGGGTCGCGACGAACTTCGCCGAGCGTGCCTTCAGCTGCAGCAGTGCGCTCGGAGGCAATGGTCGCTCCGAGGAACACACCGTGATTCCAGTTGAGTGCTTCGCTGACGAGCGGGACGGTGGTGGAGCGCCGACCGCCAAAGATGATGGCATCGACGACAACGCCCTCGGGGTCGTCCCATTCGTCGGCCAAGGTGGGGCATTGACTAAGGCCAACGGCAAACCGGGCATTCGGGTGAGCAGCGGGCTGACCCGAGGTCTTGTCGTGGGGTTCGCCTTGCCACGTGGTGAGCCCTTCCGGGGCTTCCTTGGTCATGCCCTCCCACCACACATCACCCTCGGAGGTCAGAGCAGTGTTCGTGAAAATGGTGTTGCCCCACAACATCTCCATTGCGGAGGGATTCGTTGCCTGGCTGGTGCCAGGCGCCACTCCGAAAAAACCTGCTTCAGGATTGATAGCGCGGAGCTTGCCATCGCGACCTGGGCGTAGCCAGGCGATGTCGTCGCCGAGAGTTTCGACTCTCCAGCCGGGGAGACTTGGGCGCATCATGGCAAAGTTCGTTTTGCCGCACGCGCTCGGGAACGCGGCTGCCAACGTGTACGACTTGCCCTCGGGGCTCGTGACTTTCACAAGAAGCATGTGCTCAGCAAGCCAGCCCTCCTTCCTCGCAATGACCGATGCGATGCGCAGGGCAAAGGCTTTCTTGGGCAGAAGGGCGTTGCCGCCATACGCGGATCCGTATGACCAAATTTCGAGATTCTCCGGAAAGTGGCTGATGTACTTGGTCTCGTTGCAGGGCCAGGCGACATCTACATCGCCGTCATTCAGCGGAGCTCCTACCGAGTGGAAGCACTTGACCCACGATGCACCCGAGCGAATCATTGACAAGACGTCACCGCTGACTCGCACCATCATCTGTAAGCTCAGCGCGACGTATGGCGAGTCGGTGATTTGAACCCCAAGTTTTGACAGCGGTGACCCGAGCGGCCCCATCGCGAAGGGAACAACGTACAGGGTGCGACCGCGCATGGAATCTTTGGCAAGACCACGAAGCGTGGTCCTCATCTCGCTGGGGTCCTGCCAGTTGTTGGTGGGGCCGGCGTCGTCGGGATCGAGCGAGCAGATGAAGGTCCTCGACTCAACCCGGGCAACATCGCTGGGGGCACTGCGAGCCAGGTAGCTCTTGGGACGAAGCTCTGGATTCAACTGGGTGAGTGTTCCACTGGCCAGCATCGTGGAAATCAGCTCGTCGGCTTCGCTGGTTGATCCTTCGCACCACACCACACGATCTGGGGAGGTGAGTGCTGCCATCTCATTGACCCACTCCGCAACATCCACGGGTCGCGCTTCCGTGGTCTTTTGAGGGATGGTGGTCTCGCTGTGAGTGAGTGTCATGGCGGTCTCCTTCGCTGGTCTTGAGACCACTATCGTCAAGAAACACGCCGGTATCTGGCCAAAATGCTTGTCAAAAAACAGCCTTTTTGCGTTATTGTCAGACAATGGTGGAAATTCTTGCTCTCGGTCAGCGAATTCGTCACGTTCGGCAGGCCGCCGGCCTCACCCTGGAGGATCTGAGCGCCCGAGTTGGCGTGACA
>JAIOWV010000045.1 GCA_021741945.1 Pontimonas sp. | reverse complement strand
GGTGCCACCGTGGTCTGGGTGATGGGCAATCATGATGAGCGCGAGCCCTTCTCCGAGGTGCTCTTGGGAGGCCCAGCCACCGGAGAGCCGCAGGACCGAGTGGTCGACATTGATGGTCTTCGACTTATTGCCTTGGACACCTCGGTGCCTGGCTATCACCACGGTCAGCTCACCCTCGCTCAGTTGGACTGGCTTGCAGGGGAGCTGTCAACCCCAGCGCCGCGGGGAACGATTCTTGCTCTGCACCATCCGCCTATTCCTATGCCCATTGAATTGATGGGCCTTTTGGAGCTTGAGGACCAAGCGTCGCTCGCTCGGGTTATCGAGGGAACCGACGTGAGAGCTCTGTTGGCAGGACACCTGCACTATTCGACCTTCTCCACCTTTGCGGGGGTTCCCGTCTCGGTGTGTGCTGCAAGTTGCTACACCATCGACCTGCTGGGGGCTGAGGGAACACTCCTGAGCGCCGTGCCAGGCGGGCTGTCCGCCTCGCTCGTTCATGTCTATCCCGACCAGGTTGTCTTCTCCACCGTTCCGCTCGAGGACAGCCCGGAACTAACCCACCATGACGCCGCTGGTCTGCCAGGAATTGCCGCGATGACCCACGAGCAGCGCCGCGAGATGTTCTCGAAGAAGGATTCCGATTTCAACCGGGGCATTGATCGCGAGCAGTCTGGCGCGTAGCGCGGTGGCGTGTCTGCGCCTGCGCGCAGACACAACAGCGCAAGCTAGGGAGTATGGATCTTCGCCGCGCCCTTGCGCTCTACCTCGATGAGGTAGCGCTCTCGCGCACGCTCTCGGAGAACACCCTTAAGGCGTACTCCTCCGACATCGCGCAGTTCGTTGACTTTGCCGAGACAGAGCGCGTCACCACCGCATCGGAGTGTGATCTGGAGTTGGCCAGGGGATGGGTGTGGTCGCAGGCTGAGGCCGGGGTTGCAGGTACCACCCTGCGACGCAAGGTTTCTGCTCTCAAGCGCTTTAGTGCCTGGCTTGTGGGCGCAGGTCACACCAGAGGCGATATCGCAGCGCGCCTGCGCACTCCACCAAGCTCAAGCTCGCTGCCCCGTGTGATGGGCAGGGCGCAGATGGAGGAGATTCTCCAGGACCTGATGACCCGCGCGGACACCGAGGATTCTGTGGCGCTACGTGACTGGGCCATCGTTGAGGTGCTCTATGCCACTGCTCTTCGCGTGAGCGAACTGGTGGGTTTGCGGGTGGAGAACCTCAGCATGACCGAGCGAACGCTGCGGGTGGTCGGAAAGGGCAACAAGGAGCGAGTCGTTCCCTTTGGTATTCCCGCGCAGAGGGCGCTGGCGCGTTACCTCAAGACCGGGCGACCCGCATTGCTCGCCGGTGCTGATTCGGCACAAGTTTTTGTCTCCTCAACAGGGAAAGCGCTGGGGCCGAGGACTGTCTATCAGGTGGTCGCAGCGCTGTTGTCGCAGTATCCGGGCAGCGGGCCAGTGGGTCCTCATACACTCCGCCACACGGCTGCCACCCACCTCCTGGATGGTGGGGCAGATTTGCGCAGTGTTCAAGAACTTCTCGGGCACGCATCGCTGGGCACGACCCAGATTTATACCCACGTTTCCACCGAGCGCTTGAGCGCCGCCTACCAGCAGGCGCACCCGAGGGCTTAGGG
The DNA here is from genome assembly GCA_021741945.1 of Pontimonas sp. Taxonomy (GTDB): domain Bacteria; phylum Actinomycetota; class Actinomycetes; order Actinomycetales; family Microbacteriaceae; genus Pontimonas. The sequence continues at coordinate 7,613 of JAIOWV010000045.1, read as the reverse complement.
AGCCCACGGCAGCAGAACCGCTCGCTGCAGAACACCAAGTTCGGCTCTGGGGGAGCGATAGCGCTCGCCGATGCGAAGGCCCAGGTGCAGACACAGCTCGGCGCAGTGCCCGCCCTGGAGCGTGGCAATGGGCTCGCCCTTGGTGACGGAGTCTCCTGGGCTGAGATCGGTGGCGACCGGCTCGAGGCTGACACGTTCTCCTGCGGGACCCGTAATGGTGAGCACTCCACGTCCGGCAACATCACCGCTGAACGAGATCACTCCGCTGAGTGGAGCGCGCAGTGTTGAGCCGGTTGCCCCGAGGTCCAGGCCGCGATGACCAGCGCCCCAGGGTGTTGGGGGAGCTTGGAAATCCCGCAGGATGACCTGTGGTCCCTCGGTGGGCCAGGCCCAGACTGCCGCGGGCGCGAGAGGGATGAGGAGACCGCCCAGCAGCGCAAGTGTGACCAGGAGGTTCATCCCTGCAGTGTGGGCCACCTCTGGCGGGAATCGGGGCACCTTCGGTGCAATGCTCACAAGTTAGGGTGTCCTAAGCTTCGTGGACAACGCTCCTGCTAGGCTCGCGAAACTATGGATTCGGCGGTGATTTTTGCGGGGCTCGTGACCCTGGGGGCTGGCCTCGCCACTGCCGTTGGCGCTGCGATTGGTCTGTTCGCCCACCACACGAATCGAGCATTTCTTGCCCTGGCCCTTGGCTTTAGCGCCGGCGTGATGATCTATGTCTCGTTTATCGAAATTGTTCCGAAGGCAACCAGCTATTTGGTCGCGGACTGGGGCGACGCCCCGGGAAACGCCTTCATGGTGGGAGCTTTTCTTGCGGGCCTTGCCGTGATGGCTCTGCTGTATAGGTTCTTGCCAGATCTCGAGCACCCGCAACTCGATGACCGGCACGAGGCGCTGTCCCTGGAGGAAGACCCGAGCTCCTACTACGCCAATAGTCCACTGCTGAAGGCGGGAATTGGCGTGGCGTTGGCGGTGACCCTCCACAATTTCCCAGAGGGCATGGCCACCTTCTTCCTCACCCTTGATGATCCTCAGGTGGGCCTTTCTGTGGCGTTTGCGATTGCTATTCACAATCTGCCCGAGGGCATCGCGGTTGCGGTGCCCATCTACTACGCAACAAAGTCGAGAGCGACCGCATTCGCCTTTGGCGCACTCTCTGGCCTTGCTGAACCGATTGGTGCGCTCCTCGGGTTTGCCATTTTGCAGCCCTTCATCACCGACACGGTGCTCGGCATCGTGTTTGCCGCGGTCGCTGGCGTGATGGTCTATATCTCGGTGGATAGCCTCTTGCCGGCGGCCCGCCAATACGGGAAGGGTCAACTGGCCATCTATGGGCTTATCGCAGGCATGGCTGTGATGGCGGGATCCTTGATCCTGTTCTCGCTCTAGAGCGCGCTACTCACCTTGTGCGGAAGGTGGGACTTGAACCCACACACCCGAAGGCACAGGAACCTAAATCCTGCGTGTCTGCCAATTTCACCACTTCCGCGCACCGCCTAGTGTAGCGAGGGCAGCGTTCCTCTCACCCAGTTTTCGACTTCGTCTGGCGTCCGAGGGATGTTCTGGGAGAGATTCCGGCCGCCGGTCTCGGTCACCACAATGTTGTCCTCGATACGCACTCCGATGCCGCGCCAGTCGGGCGGAACAGTGTGGTCATCGGGCTGGAAATACAAGCCAGGCTCAATGGTGAACACCATGCCTGGCTCCAATTCCTTGTCCATATACATCTCACGCCTAGCCTTGGCACAGTCGTGAACATCGAGCCCCAAATGGTGGCTGGTGCCATGAATCATGTAGCGGCGGTGATGTTGGCCCTCTTTTGCCAAGGACTCCTCGAGCTCGACGGGGAGAAAACCCCACTCGTGGACATAGCCTGCAATGACCCGCATGGCTGTGTCGTGAATGTCCCTAAACAGCGCTCCCGGCTTCACCACAGCAAACGCTTGGTCGGCGGCATCGAGCACAGCCTCATAAATCTGGCGCTGAAGGGGGGAGAAAGAGCCTGAGACCGGAATCGTCCGCGTGATGTCTGCGGTGTAGAGGCTATCGAGTTCAATCCCAGCATCCACCAGCACTAGGTCCCCGGGCTTCACTGGCCCGTCATTGGTGACCCAGTGCAAGATACAGGCGTGGGGGCCACTGGCAGCGATCGTGCCGTAGCCGGTGTCGTTGCCTTCAAGCCTGGCAGCCTGGTGGAACACTCCCTCGATGATGCGCTCCCCCCGGGGGTGAGCGCTCGCCTCGGGCAGCGAGGCGATAATCCTGTCAAAGCCCCGGTGGGTGGCCTCGACTGCTGCGGTGAGCTCGCCGATCTCCCACGCGTCTTTCACCAGGCGCATTTCGCTGATAACACGGGCAAGGGTGTCATCCACACTCTGGTCATCGTCGTGGCGAAGCGCATCGATCATCTCGGCGAGAGCACTATCGGACTCCCGAATGAGTGCGCAGTTCGCGAGGAGGGGCATCTCATTCGACCAGTCCGCGCGGTCCCTGGTTTCCAGGCCAAGCCAGGTGGCAACATCGGCAAGACCCGGGCGTCGCCCGGTCCAGAATTCGCCGATGGCGGGGTTTGCATAAAACTCGTCGCTGGTGCGCGGGGCCGGTGGTCTGGTGAAGAGCACCCAGTGGTGACCAGTGTCCTGCGGGATACCGAGAAGGATGCTTCCTGGCACCGTGTCTGCACCCCAGCCCGTCAGGTAGACAAAGGCGGTGTGGGGTCGATAGGGGTAGTCGGTGTCATTGGAGCGGGTCTTCGTCTCACCGGCAGGAATCACCAGGGTCAGTCCGGAAAATTCTTCTGAGAGTCGTTCCCTGCGCGCCGCAGCGAAAGGCGCCTGGGGAAGGGGAGTTGCGGGTTCGCTTGGCACATCGCCCCACCCGGTGGAGATGAAGTCTCGAAACGCTTCAGAAATTGGGGTGGTTGAGCGGTTTTCTGGGGCCTTCGGAGTCTCCTGGTCGCTCACTCCACCAGTCTGACACGTAGCATGGAGCAGTGCCATCCAGACGCATCGACCTCCATTCCCACTCCCGGTACTCCGATGGGTCTGATTCGCCTTCTGAACTGATCGCCCATGCGGTGGCCTCTGGAGTGGACGTACTGGCACTGACCGACCACGACACTCTGGCCGGTATTGGCGAGGCCACCGAGGCCATCCATGGCACCGGAATGACCTTGGTTCCAGGCATCGAGCTGAGCGCTCAGGTCATCGATCCAGTCCCCGGTGCTATTCCTCGAAGTGTTCATGTGCTGGGCCTTCTGGTGGACTCGACCAACCCCGAGTTGGTCGCCGAGATGGCGCGCATTCGGGACCATAGAGCCGATCGCCTTCGTTTGATGGTCGAGAAGCTTGCGGTGGATTTTGACATCAGCTGGGACGAAGTCCGCGGCGCGATGGCCGCCGGTGCAACGCCCGGCCGGCCTCACATCGCCCAGATTCTGATTGAGAAGGGCTATTTCCCAGACACTGACGCGGCCTTTGCCACGGCCCTTCGGGCCGATGGCCCCTACCATGTTCCGCACTATGCACCCAGGCTCCTCCGGGCGCTGGAGATCATTACCCATGCCGGCGGGGTCGCAATTCTTGCCCACCCGGCCACTGGTGCCCGGTCGGGTGCCGTGGATCACACCGCTTCTTTGGCCGATGTGATTGCCCAGTACCAGACCTATGCCGAGGCTGGACTAGCTGGCCTCGAGATTGACCACCGAGAGAACACCGACGAGGGCAAGGCCCTGCTTCGCGACGTCGCCAAAGAACTAGGAATGATCGTCAGCGGCTCGAGTGACTATCACGGTGATCGCAAAGGCAACCGACTTGGCGAAAACACCACCTCAGAGGAGAACTACGAGGCCATTCTCACTAAGGCCAGTGGGTCCGCTCCGATTAGCTCGTAGTGCGCCGACGCTGACGCGTGCGGGCGCGTCCGCGCTGGTCACCCATGTCGCTGGGGTCGTGGGCCTGGGGCTTCTTGGCGGGCACCGTTTTTGTTCGCGGTGGCTCGCCGGCGCGCTTTTCTTTGGCAGGAATGGGCGTTGCCTTGAGGCGTCCCTTGGTTCCCTCGGGGATGTCTAGGTCCTTCAGGAAGTGGGGTGATGAGGAATAGGTTTCCACCGGTTCCGGGATTCCCATTTCAAGGGCCTTGTTGATCAGAGCCCACTTGTGGAGGTCATCCCAATCCACAAATGTCACGGCGATGCCTGTTTTGCCGGCGCGGCCCGTGCGGCCCACGCGGTGAAGATAGGCCTTGTCGTCTTCTGGGATGGTGTGGTTGATCACGTGAGTGACGTCGTCAACGTCAATTCCGCGGGCTGCCACATCGGTGGCAATCAACACATCGTGCTTGCCGGCTTTGAAAGCGGCCATGGCGCGCTCACGCGCGTCCTGGCTCAGATCGCCGTGGACAGAACCTGCGGAGAATCCGCGGTCGGTCAGCTCCTCCTGGAGGCGGGCTGCTTGACGCTTTGTGCGAGTGAAGATGACGGTCTTTCCCCGGCCCTCAGCCTGGAGAATGCGACCAATCACTTCGTCTTTATCGAGCGCGTGCGCGCGATAGACGAAGTGCTTGATGTTGGCCTGAGTGATCGACTCATCCGGCGAGGTAGCCCTGATGTGGATGGGCTTGTTCATGAAGCGCCGTGCCAGTGCGACGACAGGGCCGGGCATCGTGGCCGAGAAGAGCATGGTGTGACGGGTGGGGGAGGTCTGTGAGAAGAGCCTTTCAACATCGGGCAAGAAGCCAAGGTCGAGCATCTTGTCGGCCTCATCGAGCACCATGACCTTGACATCTGCCAAGGAGAGAAGCCGCTGGCTTGCCAGGTCCAAGAGGCGACCGGGTGTTCCCACCACAATCTGTGCGCCGGCTTTGATGGCCTCCACTTGACCCTCGTAGGCCTTGCCGCCATAAATCGAGACCACCGTGGTGGACCGGTTGCTTGAGGCAAGGACGATGTCCTCGGTGACCTGGACCGCTAGCTCGCGAGTCGGGACCACGATGAGGGCCTTCACACCCGGTTCGGGGTTGAGCCCCAGCGCTTGGATGAGCGGTAAGCCAAAACCGAAAGTCTTGCCTGTGCCTGTTTTTGCCTGGCCGATGATGTCTTGGCCGGTCAGGGCGATGGGAATAGTTTGTTCCTGAATAGGAAATGGTTCGAGGATGCCCTTGCTTGCGAGAGCGTCGACCAGGTCGGACTCAATGCCGAGGTCGGAGAAATTCACTATCTGTACTGCCTTCTGTCGTATTTTCTTCCAGTCTAGGCGCAGGGCCTGATTGCTCTCTGCCACGCCCGGCTAAGCTGGGAACATGGCCTGGTTCTGGCGCAAGAAAAAGAAGGATAGCCCCGCATTTCGGGTGAGCCCGCGCAAAGAAGCCCAGCCCACCAGCAGAGTTGATGTCAGTGCTCTCACTCCTCCCGCTGCCGATTTTCTCGCAAGCGCTTGCGTCATCCAGTTGACGGCGGCGAGCGAGCTGGCTGCGGTCTCGAGCGAAGCGTGGTCGGCTGAAGATGCCGATGCCCTGATGGTGGCCTCCGGAATGGCGATGGATCGCTATCGCGCCCTGCGCGCTCTGTTGGCCGATTACGAAAAAGATGTCTCCCAGGCGTTGGCCACCCCACGGCACAAGTTGAGTGGGCACCTCGAGCGGCTCCACACCACACGCTGGTATGAGCGGGTGGGCACTATCTATGTAATCTCTGGGCTTACCCGCGACTTTTGGTTACTTCTCGCTGGTGGCCTACCGAAAGACTTGGCTGCGCGCGTGACCGAGATACTTCGTGATGGCGGCGATGAAGAACTACTGGCTGGCGTGCTCGAGCGCATGCTTCAGGTCGATGTCCGCTATGTGTCGCGGCTGAGCCTCTGGGCGAGACGACTGGTCGGTGACGCGATGCTGATCTGCAAAGACGGGTTGGCAGAAGCAATCGTCAGTGCGGATGATGCTGTTGCCAGGCTTGAGCCGATATTCACCGACGTGCTCGCTGCTCACACGAGTCGCTTGGAGCGGGTCGGGCTTACGGCGTAGAAGCGCTCGTGAGCTGCGCCCACAGGGCGTCATCAGCTGCTTGACGGCGCTTGGGAAGAACTAGTCCCAGCGCGATGGGAGCTGCTGCGCTAAGGCCCAGGGCAACAACCCAGGCCCAGATGCCAGTCGGGTCGAGTCCCACCCACACGGCGATCGCCCAGCCGAGTGACCCCGCGACGATTCCCGTGGCTGGCATCACAAAAAGCCCGTGCATGGCGCGCCCCGGGATCAGATAGCGCAGAGCCAGGCCGATGAGGCCTGAGAAGGTGACGACCAAGACAAGTTCCATGATTAGGGCGCGAAGCCGACCTTACGGGACTTCTCTTCACCGATCTCCACGAACGCCAGAGTCCTCGAAGCAACCACAAAGATGTGACCCTTCTCGTCTTCGAGACGCAGAGTGCCCTTCTCATCGGCGAGGGCGGTGGCGATTGCCTTCTCCACCTCAGCCGTGCTCTGGGTCGTCTGAATGACGAGTTCGCGGGCAGTGTTTACAATTCCGATACGTATTTCCACATCCCTAGCGTACGACACGTCGGCGGTGTGGTTTAGCCTCTAAAACTATGGAGGCACACCCCGACTCGATACTGGCCAGACCAGCATCCGAGACGTCGCTGATTGTAGGAGCTCCCGGCAGCGGCAAGACCACCCTCCTGATTTCCCGAATTGTCGAGCTTGCCGCCCAGGGCTCGCCGGTGGATGGGTTGCTGATCCTCGCTCCCTCGAGAGCGCAGGCCTCGCGTGTGCGCGACCGGGCAGGTCTGGCGCTTGGCCGCGCCACGGCCGGACCGCGCGTTCGCTCGGTCGCTTCTCTTGCGTTCCTCTGTGTTCAGAGCGCGAACCGCAAGGCTGGCCTCCCAGAACCCGACCTTGTCTCCGCTAGCCAGACCGATGCCGACATTGCTTCGTTACTCGCTGGGCACGCCGAGGATGGCTCTGGTCCAGAGTGGCCCCATCCTTTGGCCCCGATGGTTCGGGAGCTGCCCGTGTTCCGTCAGGAACTCCGCGAATGGATGGCGAGGGCGACCGACAACGGTGTCACGAACGATCAGCTCGAAGCGCTTGCCGACGCTCATGCCCGCCCCGAGTGGGCCGCCGCGGCGGCGTTTCGCGCCGAATACCAAGCGGTGCTGGCGAGCGCTCGCCCGGGGGCATTCGATAGCTCGGAAATCATTCGCCGGGCAATCGTCGTGCTCGAGTCCGGGTTGCCCCCAGCGCTAGAGGACCTGGTCCACGTCTGTGTGGATGATGTGCAAGATGTCACCCAAGCCTCGCTCGACTTCCTCGACGCACTGAAGAGTCTCGGTGTGGGCCTGACCGTCGCGGCTGAGCCCGATGTGGCCGGCAACACCTTCAGAGGCAGTGAACCCGAGGGCCTGAGCCGGCTTGCTCGGATGTGGTCGCTGACCCCGGAAGTTCTTGGCGGTGTCCACAGGCACGGATCCGCGATTCGTGGCCTGGTGTCGCGTGTGACCGAAAAAATCGGTACGGCAGGAATGGGACTACAACGCAGCGCTTCGTCGGTGGCAAGCGAGCCCGGCAACGTCTTCACTCTTCTGGCGCCAAGCGCTCACCGCGAATCCAATGACATT
>JAIOWV010000044.1 GCA_021741945.1 Pontimonas sp. | reverse complement strand
GATCGGAGGCGCTAATGCCTGTAGTGATTCCACTGGCTGCGTCAACACTGACCGTATACGCGGTCTTCCGGGGGTCTTCATTGTCTTCGACCATTGGCGGTAACTTGAGCGCGACTGCTCGGTCGGCAGGCATTGGAGCACACAAGTAACCGGAGGAGTGACGAATCGTCCAGCCCACCCACTCCGGGGTCGCCAGCTGGGCGCTCAGAATAATGTCGCCTTCGTTCTCTCTCGCTTCGTCATCAACCACAATGACCGGGCGACCAAGCCTCAGGTGCTCGAGCGCTTCTGCGATCGTGCCGATGCTCATGCGAGGGTCTCCTGAACGATGAATTCCTTGAGGCGAAGTACCTGACGCGCAAGGATATCGGTCTCAATGTTGACGACGTCTCCCACCACGGCCTGGCCCAGGGTTGTTGCGCTCAGCGTTTCGGGAATCAGCGAGACCTCAGCCCAGTCTCTGCCGACCGCAGACACCGTCAGCGAGACACCATCGATGGTGATGGATCCCTTGTGCGCAACCAACGGTGCAATCTCTGGGGACAAGGACACCTTCACCACTTGCCACTGGTCACCAGGTCGCACCTCCAACACCTGAGCTGTCGCGTCAACGTGTCCTTGGACAATGTGACCTCCGAGACGATCTCCGACACGAGCGGCTCTCTCCAGGTTGACCGGCACGCCGGGGGCCCATTTCGCTGCGGCAGTTTGGTTGAGGGTTTCTTTCATCACGTCGGCAAGGAAGTGCTCTGAATCAAAGTGGGTCACTGTCAGACACACACCGCTCACCGAAATTGAGTCGCCGAGCGACACATCAGTGAGCACCAACGAGGCACCCACGCTAACTTCAGCGCCGTCACCCTTGTCGGTGATGGCCTTGATGGTGCCAATTTCTTCGATGAGTCCTGTGAACATTGACGTCTACTTTCCACTGCGGGGTCTGGCGGTGACGACTACGTCGTCACCGAGTCTGGTGATGTCTCGAATATCGAGGCCGATTGCCTCGGACATCGTGCTAATTCCTAAGTCGCGAACTGCAGTACTCGGGCCACCAATCAGCATTGGTCCGACCGTGATGTGGATCTCATCGACAACGCCAGCCTCGATGAATGCACTTGCCAGAGTTGGGCCGCCCTCGACATAGACACTGCGAATACCCTCGGCAAACAGCTCTCTCAGGAGTGCGATTGGGTCATGACCTGGCACGTGGCGAAAACCGCCCGGGTGAGCGCGAACTTTGGCTGTCGCTGGCACCTCCGTGTTGCCGGCCACCACTGCGAGAGGCTGGTGATCGTAGAAACCGCCGCTGGGGGTTCTCGCGGTCAAGCTCGGGTCATCGACCAGAACGGTGTTAGTTCCGACCACGATTGCATCGTGTTCGGAACGGTCCTGGTGAACCTTCTCCCGTGTCGCCGGGCCTGTAATCCACTGGCTCGTGCCATCAGCGGCCGCGGCACGACCATCCCAGGACATTGCCCATTTGAGCGTCACCCAGGGTCGCGATGCACGCACTGCGTGGTGCCAGCGCTCGATGAGTGTCAGCCCTTCGTGGTTCATGACACCGCGGATCACTTCGACGCCAGCGTCCTCCAGCATCTCTGCGCCACCGCTGGAGTCAACGCCAGGGTCATCGACGCTAAAGACCACCCGAGAGATTCCTGCCTCGAGCAGTGCCTCTGCGCACGGCCCGGTCTTGCCGGTGTGCGCGCAGGGCTCCAATGTCACAACAGCTGTGAGGCCCTTAGTCGACATACCGGCAGCTCGAGCGTTGGCTAGCGCCATCACTTCGGCATGTGGTGTGCCAGACCCCTCGTGCCACCCTTCAGCGCAGATGGCGCCCTCGCTATCGAGAAGAACACACCCAACCCTCGGGTTGCCACCAGTTAGTGGCCCCTTGGTGGCCAGTTCCAGGGCGCGACCCATCGCTGCTGCCCAGGCAACAGACGGGGAGGTCTTGGCGTTCATCCGGTTCTCTACTCCACTTCGGGGGAGACTCCGGGGAAGGCAACGCAAAATTTGGCTGGAAAATTTCCGGCCTTACGTTCACGTCTCCTCTCATCCGGACTATTACCGTCGGTCTGGGAGTTCCACCCAGTCAACCGCCAACAAATTTCTTTGCAGTCGGGTCGCGGACTATCACCGCCGGTTCAGATTTTCACTGACCCCGGAGCACGTTTACTATGCTTCACTATACGGTTTATGGCCTGAAAATGGGCCGCCAATAATGACGATGAGGTTATCCGTGGGCTCTTACATACTCTCCATTGATCAGGGAACGACGAGCTCTAGGGCCATTATTTTTGACCACGACGGCAAAATTGTGTCCTCAAGCCAGAGGGAACACCAACAGATTTTTCCCCAGGCCGGTTGGGTCGAGCACGATCCGATGGAAATTTGGGTCAACGTTCGCGAGGTTTCCGGCGAGGCTCTCTCCCGAGCCCAGCTCACCAGGCACGGCATCGCAGGCATTGGCATCACCAACCAGCGCGAGACCGCCATCATCTGGAACCGCAAGACTGGCGAGCCCGTCTATAACGGGCTGGTCTGGCAGGACACCAGAACTCAGGACTTGATCGACGCCGTCGAGGCCTCTCACGGCAGTGAGCTGTTTCGGAAGAAAACCGGTCTGCCACTAGCCACCTACTTCTCAGCGAGCAAGATTGTCTGGATTCTCGACAACGTCGAGGGCGCCAGATCAGCTGCTGAAGCCGGGGAACTAGCCTTTGGCACACCCGACACCTGGGTTTTGTGGAACCTGACGGGCGGGGTTGACGGTGGCGTGCACGCCACCGATGTCACTAACGCCAGTCGCACGCTACTGATGGACTTAGAGACCTGCGCCTGGGACAAAGATTTGATCGCTGCTTGGGGAATTCCTGCCTCATTGCTTCCCGAAATCCGATCATCGTCCGAAATTTATGGCCACGCGCACTCGTCCAGCCTGCTTCGTGAAGTCCCGATTTCTGGAATCTTGGGTGACCAGCAGGCTGCCACCTTTGGTCAGGCGGCGTTTGATGCTGGTGAGTCCAAGAACACCTATGGCACCGGAAACTTCCTGATCGTCAACACCGGGGAGAAGCCGGTGCACTCGAAGAACGGATTGTTGACCACCCTGGCCTACCAACTAGGCGATGAGGCCCCCCGCTATGCACTGGAGGGCTCAATCGCGGTCACTGGTTCGCTCATCCAGTGGTTGCGCGACAACCTGGGCCTGATCTCGGAAGCGTCCGAGGTTGAGGCGCTTGCCGCGAGCGTTCCCGATAACGGCGGTTGCTATGTTGTCCCGGCTTTCTCTGGCCTCTTCGCTCCTTATTGGCGCTCTGACGCAAGAGGCGTCATCGTCGGTCTCACTCGTTTCATCAACAAGGGTCACATCGCACGAGCCGCTTTGGAGGCCACGGCCTTCCAAACTCGTGAAGTGCTCGATGCCGTCAACGCCGATGCCGGCGTTGACCTCACTGAACTGAAGGTCGATGGCGGAATGGTGAAGAACGAGACCCTCATGCAGTTCCAGGCCGACATTTTGGGAGTCCCCGTGATTAGGCCTCAGGTGGCGGAAACGACTGCTCTCGGCGCCGCCTATGTGGCGGGTCTTGCCGTTGGTTACTGGAGCAGCCGTGAGGAACTTCGTGGCAAGTGGGCAGAAGACAAGCGGTTTGTGCCTGGAATGCCTGCAGAGACGAGTGCGAAGCTACTCGCGCAGTGGAAGAAGGCGGTTACCCGCACCTTCGATTGGGTGGACTAGGAACGGCCCATTCCGCGATAGCGGAATCCCGCCGCTTTCCACGCGTCGCTATCCAGGCAGTTGCGCCCGTCGATCACGAGCGCGGTTGCCAGTAATCCGGCGACCTCGACGGGGTTTGCTTCGGAGAAGTGCTTCCACTCGGTCGCAATGACAAGAGCATCCGCATTGCGGGCTGCTTGCATGTGGTCGTCGGTGAGTGAGATGGAATCTGAGAGCCCGGAGCCGGCCAGGCGACGCTGGGCTGGCGCAAGGGCGGCAGGGTCAGCCGCAACAACGGTTGCGCCCGCTCGTGCCAGCGATTCGGTGATGTCGAGTGCGGGAGAGTCGCGGATATCGTCACTGTCGGGCTTGAAGGCCATCCCCCACACAGCGATGGTCTTGCCGGTGAGGTCCCCGAGCTCTTCTACCAGAATGTCGAGTACACGACCTCGGCGGCGCAGGTTGATGGCATCAACATCGCGCAGGAACGATAGGGATTGACCGACGCCTAGTTCTTCGGCGCGGGCAACAAACCCGCGGATGTCCTTGGGGAGGCATCCTCCACCGAAACCAACACCGGCGTTCAAAAACCTGCGACCGATGCGAGCATCGTGGCCGATAGCATCGGCCAACTGCGTCACATTGGCTCCGGTAACTTCGGCTATCTCGGCCATCGCGTTTATGAACGAAATCTTGGTGGCAAGGAACGCGTTTGCAGAGACTTTGACAAGCTCCGCGGTGGCAAAGTTCATCAGTAAGCGAGGTGTGTTCTTCGCAAGAATCTGCTCGTAAACAGAGTCGAGTGTGGCTGTTGCCCACTCGCCCGATTTACCCTCTGGTAGTCCATAGACCAAGCGATCAGGGGAGAGCGTGTCCTGGACGGCGAACCCTTCGCGCAGGAACTCGGGATTCCACATCAAGACTGCTCCAGTGGAGGTCACCCGTTCTGAGAGGCGCTCGGCGGTGCCGACTGGCACCGTGGACTTGCCGACAACCAGATGCCCTTCACCAATGAAGGGCAGCAGCCCTTCGATCGCTGAGTTCACATAGGCCATATCGGCAGAGCCGTCATTGGCTTGGGGAGTGCCAACAGCCACAAAGTGGACACTCGCGTCCTTCACGGCCGACATGTCGGTCGTGAAAGTGAGGCGAGCGGCGTTCTTCTGCAGAAGGTCGTCAAAGCCAGGCTCGTGGAAAGGGGCCTTCCCGCTTGCGAGGGCGTCGATGCGGGATTGGTCAACGTCGATGCCGATGACCTCGTGGCCAAGTTCTGCCATTGATGCGGCGTGGACGGCACCCAAGTAACCACAGCCGATGACAGAAATCTTCATAAAGAAAACCCTAGGGGATGGGGCTAGCGCAGGGGTTTGACGAAGCCCACGGCATCGTGAACGCGGGCAAGGGTTGCTTCGGCGATGACAGATGCCTTGGCGGCACCGGCGCTCAGGATGCGGTCCAGCTCGGCGACATCGCCGAGGAGCTCATGCGTTCGCAGCCGAATGGGCTCAAGAAGTGCGACAAGCGCATCGGCGGCCTGGGTCTTGAGCGCCCCATACCCACCGCCTGCGAGCTGGTCTTGCAACGACTCAACGCTCTGGCCGGTGGCCAAAGACAGCAGTGTCAGCAGGTTGGATACGCCGGGTTTGCCCTCGCGGTCGAAGCGGATGTCTGAGTCTGTGTCCGTGACTGCCGACTTCACCTTCTTGGCAATCACCGAGGGCTCGTCCATCAGCCAGATAATGCCTGCCGGGGAATCTCCGGACTTAGACATCTTGGAGCCAGGGTTTTGCAGGTCATAAATTTTCGCAGCGGCCTCCAGGATGCGGACCTCTGGCACGCTCAGGGTCTTGCCAAAGCGCTGGTTGAAACGCTCCGCGATATCGCGGGTGAGCTCGATATGTTGCCGCTGATCCTCGCCAACGGGGACCACCACGGAGTCATAGAGCAGAATGTCGGCTGCCTGAAGGATCGGGTAGGTGAAGAGCCCCACCGTGGCGTTGTCAGAGCCCTGTTTTTGGGATTTGTCTTTGAACTGTGTCATCCGGCTGGCTTCACCGAAACCGGTGAGGGTGTTCAAAATCCAGGCCAGCTCGCTGTGTGCGGGGACATGGGATTGAACGAACAGCGTTGAGACATCGGGGTCAATACCGGCAGCTATGTACTGGGCTGCGGTGCGCCTGGTGTTGGCAGCGAGTTGTTTCGGGTCCTGGGGGACCGTAATGGCGTGCAAGTCAACAACGCAGTAGACGGCGTCGTGGGTTTTCTGCATCTCGATCCACTGCACGAGCGCACCCGCGTAATTACCGAGGTGGAGAGAGTCGGCTGATGGCTGCATGCCAGAAAACAGCCGGGGTCTACTCATACGGGTAGCGTACCGGTCTAGATGTCGTAGTCGGCGATGACGGGGGCGTGGTCGCTCCAGCGGGTGTCATAGCTTGGAGCCCGGTCAACACGGTAGTGCTTCAGTGCGCCAGCGAGAGGGGCGTTGGCTAGGTGGTAGTCAATCCGCCAGCCCGCGTCGTTGTCGAAGGCTTTGCCCCGCCAACTCCACCAGCTATAGGGGCCCTCTATCTCGCCGTGGAAAGCCCGGCCGATGTCGACAAAGCGCCCAGAGGCGCCCGTGTTGTAGTCGGCAGATTCTTCGTGGCCAATCCAAGAGTCGAAGTACGCGCGCTCCTCTGGCAAGAACCCGGCGTTCTTAAGGTTGCCCTTCCAGTTCTTGATGTCCAACGTGCGGTGGCCCACGTTCAGGTCGCCTACGACAACTACTGGAGAAGGATGCTTACCCAGCTGCTTCATTCGCTTGTCCATGTGCTTCAAGAATTCATACTTCGCGTCCTGCTTGGGCGTGCCAGCCTCGCCTGAGTGGACATAACAACTCACGATGGTGAAGGGGTGGCCACCAGGGGTGGTGATGTCGACTTCAAGCCATCGCCCGGCCGTGTCAACGCTCTTTGGCCCGAGCTCCACGCGAGCTTCGTTGTGGGCGTGTCTCGTTGCCACAGCAACGCCGGCCCTGCCCTTGGCAGTCGCGGCGTCGTGGGCAATCACCCAGTCGTCACCGAGAAGCGCTTCTAGATCCTCGCGCTCGGCTCTTACTTCTTGAAGCGCTAGAACATCAACTCTTGCTTCATCGAGCCAGGGTTGCATTCCCTTGCGAAATGCTGCACGAACGCCATTGACGTTGACGCTGGCAACCCGAAGCACGCTGCTACCTAGGGCTTGCCGCGGAGAATCGCCTGCTTGACCTCAGAGATCGCTTTGGTCACTTCGATTCCACGGGGGCATGCCTCGCTGCAGTTGAAGGTGGTGCGGCAACGCCACACACCTTCTTTGTCGTTGAGAATGTCCAGGCGAACCTGCGAGCCTTCGTCTCTGGAGTCAAAGATGAATCGGTGAGCATTGACGATGGCAGCTGGGCCAAAGTACTGGCCATCGGTCCAGAACACGGGGCAACTAGAGGTGCAAGCCGCGCACAAGATGCACTTAGTGGTGTCGTCAAAGCGGGCGCGGTCTTCGGGAGACTGCAGGCGCTCCTTGTCTGGCTTCGAAGAAGCAATGAGGAAGGGCTGGACCTGACGGTAGGACTCGAAGAAGGGTTCCATGTCCACGATCAAGTCTTTTTCCAACGGCAAACCCTTGATGGCCTCGATGTAGATCGGCTGGGTAATGTCGAGATCCTTGATCAGCGTCTTGCAAGCCAGGCGGTTACGACCATTGATGCGCATCGCATCCGAGCCACAGATACCGTGGGCGCAGCTTCGACGGAAGCTCAGCGTGCCATCGACTTCCCACTTGATCTTGTGGAGGCCATCGAGCACGCGGTCGGTAGCAAACATTTGGACGTCATAGTCTTCCCAGTGTGGCTCCGCGTCGTTCTCTGGGTCAAAGCGACGAACAATAAAGGTGACCGTGAAGGAGGGCACCTCCGCCACAACAGCAGGAGCGTTAGCGACAGTGGTAGCCATTAGTACTTCCTCTCCATCGGTGGGTAGTTGGTGATGACCACGGGTTTCCAATCAATGGCAATGTGGTCTTCGACGTTTGCAGACTTCGGGTCACCGGTTAGATAAGCCATGGTGTGCACCAGGAAGTTCTCGTCATCACGGTCGGGGTAGTCGTCCCGCATGTGACCACCGCGGCTTTCGTGTCGGTTCAGCGCAGAGGCCACGACAACTTCGGCGATGTCCAGCAGGAACCCAAGCTCAATGGCTTCCAGCAAGTCAGTGTTGTAGCGCTTACCGCGGTCGTGAATACCGATGTTCTTGTAGCGCTCGCGCAGCGAGTGGATGGTCTTCGCAACGCTGCGCAGAGACTTGTCCGTCCTGAACACCTGAGCGTTGCGGTCCATCTCTTCTTGCAGCTCCTTACGAAGTGCCGCAAGACGCTCGCCGCCATCGGCAGAGCGAGCCCGCTCGATCATCTCTCGGACCTCTTTAGCGGGGTCTTCGGGAAGCGGGACAAACTTGGCTGAGTTGGCGTACTCAACTGAGTAGCGACCGGCGCGCTTGCCGAAAACGTTGATATCGAGAAGAGAGTTCGTTCCAAGTCGGTTGGAGCCGTGCACCGAGACACACGCACACTCGCCTGCGGCATAGAGGCCCTTGACCACGGTGTCGTTGTCGGAGAGCACTTCAGCCTTGATGTTTGTAGGAATACCACCCATCGCGTAGTGGGCGGTGGGCATCACGGGGACTGGCTCGTGAACTGGGTCAACACCGAGATACGTGCGCGCAAACTCAGTGATATCGGGAAGCTTTGTCTCGAGAACCTCGGCACCAAGGTGGGTGCAGTCCAAAAGAACGTAATCCTTGTTCGGACCAGCACCACGACCTTCTGCCACCTCTTGCACCATGTGGCGGGCGATGATGTCTCGGGGCGCCAAGTCCTTGATGGTTGGCGCATAGCGCTCCATAAAGCGCTCACCCGAGGCGTTACGAAGGATTGCTCCTTCGCCACGTGCACCCTCGGTCAGCAAGATGCCAAGCCCAGCAAGGCCGGTGGGGTGGAACTGGAAGAACTCCATGTCCTCGAGCGGAATGCCCTTGCGCCAGATGATTCCCACGCCATCACCGGTCAGGGTGTGGGCGTTGGAGGTTGTCTTGTAAATCTTTCCAAAACCGCCGGTGGCGAAGACAACAGACTTCGCGTGGAACACGTGAATATCTCCGGTGGCCAGTTCATAAGCCACAACACCAGCAGCGATGCGGGGCTTCGACTTGCCACGGGGCTTCTTTGCGTCTGGGTCATCGACCAAGAGCAGGTCAAGAACATAAAACTCGTTATAGAACTCAATTCCAAGCTTCACGCAGTTCTGGAACAGGGTCTGCAGAATCATGTGGCCGGTGCGGTCAGCTGCATAGCAAGAGCGGCGAACTGGCGCCTTGCCGTGATCGCGAGTGTGCCCACCGAATCGACGCTGGTCGATCTTGCCATCTGGGGTTCGGTTGAACGGAAGCCCCATGTTCTCTAGGTCGATAACCGCGTCGATCGCTTCTTTGGCAAGAATTTCTGCGGCGTCCTGGTCAACCAGATAGTCGCCACCTTTGAGGGTGTCGAAGGTGTGCCACTCCCAGCTGTCTTCCTCAATGTTGGCGAGCGCTGCCGCCATACCTCCCTGAGCCGCACCAGTGTGTGAACGGGTGGGGTAGAGCTTGGAGATTACGGCGGTCTTCGCGTGAGGGCCAGCTTCAATAGCGGCACGCATGCCGGCGCCTC
>JAIOWV010000001.1 GCA_021741945.1 Pontimonas sp. | reverse complement strand
GTTGGTTTGGCCTGCGGCCTCTTCATCGGTTATCTCGTGACAAAACTCGGCTTGCCCTCACTTGCCGTCACGTTCGCCACTTTGGCGCTCTATCGAGGCTTGAGCTATGCCCTACTGGGTAATCTGCCGGTCAACGAGTTGCCTGAGTTCTGGATCTCGATTGGTTACGGGCGCATTCCCGGCACCTTCCTGCCTTGGTCCACAATTCTTCTCGTGGTCCTGGCTGCCACCGCGTGGTTTGTTCTTCACCACACCCGCTACGGCCGGTGGACGTTCGCGATTGGTGTGAACGCGGAGGCTGCCCGTTTCAGTGGCATCCCAGTGGAGCGCACCAAGCTGATGCTTTTTGCCATGACCGGTCTGATGGCTGGTGTGGCCGGGGTTGTGTACACGCTCCGATTTGCCAGCGCCTCGCCCGATGGCGCAGTGGGCTATGAGCTCAGCATCATTGCTGCCGTGCTCTTCGGAGGCGTTTCGATTGCCGGTGGAGTGGGCACAATGTGGGGCGTTCTCGCCGCCGTGCTCTCCCTCGGTGTCATTCGCTCTGCGCTGCAGCTCACAGGTTTTACAGCAAACTCGCTACTGATTGTCAGTGGCGCATTGCTGTTGATTTCAGTTATCGCACCAAAGATAACTGAAGCCTTACGTAAACGCCCCAGTGCGTTGGGTAAGGACAACACCAAGAAAACCATTCGAGAGGTGGGAAATGAAAAACCGACTCATTAAGTCGGGCCTGAGGACTTTTGCCCTCAGCGCCGTAGTCGCACTCGGCATTGCCGGGTGCGCGAGCACCGAAACAGTAACTGAAGAGCCAGCTGAGTCGACCGAGACCAGCGAAGCTGCCGAGTCGTACCGTATCGCCATCATGCCGAAGGCCATCAACATTGGTTACTTCGCTGCATGGGACGAGGGTGCACAGAAGGCTTGTGAAGAGCTCGGCGCTACCTGTGACTACATTGGACCCAACGAGGCCACTGGCCCCGCACAGGTTCAGTTCATCAACCAGGTGATCCAGGAGGGCTACGACGCTCTTGTGATCTCCGCTGCTGACCAGAACGCCATCGTTCCTGCTCTTCAGGAAGCTGCTGCTGCCGGAATCACGATTGTGACCTCCGACGCTGACGTTGCCGCCGAGTCTGCTGACTCGCGTCTGGTATCCATCCTCCCCTCCGCTGCCGATCGCATCGGTACCGCTGAGGTTGACTGGATTGCTGAAGAAGTTGGCGAAGAGGGTTGTGTTGCAATCCTGTCCGCTGCTGCAACCGCTGCTAACCAGAACGTCTGGATTGCCGCAATGGGACCGTACCTCGAGGAGACCTACCCCAACATGTCTTGGTGTGGTGGCGACCTTGAGTCCGCAACCTTCTACGGTGACGATGACGCAACCAAGTCCGTTGAGCAGTTCAACGCGATTCTCTCTCAGTACCCTGACGTAGCCGGCATCATTGCCCCCACCACCGTGGGTGTTCTGGCCGCTGCACAGGAGAAGAAGGCTAAGGGCGCCACCGTTGCGGTGACCGGTCTGGGTCTTCCTTCTGAGATGGCTCCTTACATCGAAGATGGCACCATCACCAAGGTTGGTCTCTGGAACCCCATTGACCTCGGTTATGTCGCTGTGTACGCAGCAGTCCTCTCGATGCAGGGCGAATTCGACGGTTCCGTCGGTTCAACCTTCACCGCTGGTGGCGTGACTTACGAAGTTATCGAGGGCGGCATTGCCTTCCTCGGTGACCCCTTCACCTTCACCATCGACAACATTGCAACCTTCAAGGAGATCTACTAATTCCTTGTAGTAGCTAGTTGACCAAACTGGGTGGTAGT
Source organism: Pontimonas sp. (assembly GCA_021741945.1). Taxonomy (GTDB): domain Bacteria; phylum Actinomycetota; class Actinomycetes; order Actinomycetales; family Microbacteriaceae; genus Pontimonas. The sequence goes on along the minus strand of JAIOWV010000001.1, from coordinate 52,783 downwards.
CACAGACTGTGGCTACCACCCAGTGTCGTTAAGTGCAGAAAGGACACATCATGCAGCGAGTTGGCTTCAGGCTTCAGCTCAACACCGACACCCTTGACGAATACGTCCGCCGCCACGCGGAGGTCTGGCCCGACATGCTCGAGGCCCTGAGATCAACCGGGTGGACAAACTATTCCCTCTTTCTTGATCGAGAAGACGGCGCACTGTTTGGCTATTTCGAAACACCGGACCTTGACGCCGCGCGCGCCGGTATGGCCAAGCTAGACGTCAACACCCGGTGGCAGGCAGAGATGGCCCCGTTCTTCCAGCAACTGGCCGGGAAAAAGCCTGATGAGGGCTTCACTCAGTTGGAAAGTGTGTTCTATCTGGCCTGAGCGTGGCAAGAAAAAAGCCCCACCGCGGTGGGGCTTTTTTCATAGCTAGTGGTCACTCACCACGCAGAATCGCGAGGATTCGCAGGATTTCGACATACAGCCACACGACGGTGACGACGATGCCAAAGGCTGCCTGCCAGGCGAAATTGCGGGGAGCGCCGTTCTCAACGCCAGCCTTGATGCTCTCGAAGTCCATGACCAGCGAGTAAGCGGCGAGGAAGACAACGAGGACACCGATGATGAGGCCCAGCGGGATTCCGAACACTTCGTAGTCGCGGAGTCCGAACTGGCTCTGCGTCACGCCAAAGATCTGGAGGCCAAAGTTGACCAATGAGAAGGCCAGGTAGCCGACCATCGCCACCAGCACGATGCGGGTCATGCGCGGTGAGGTGCGAACCTTGCCATTGAGGAAGAGGAACAGAGTGACGCCGACAACGGCGAGCGTTCCAAAGACAGCCTGGGTGACAATGCCATCCCACATCGTGTTGAAGATGGCGGAGAGACCACCCACAAACAGACCTTGGAATCCTGCGTAGGCAAGAATCAGCCCGCGAGAGGGCTCCTTCTTGAAAATGTTCACCAGTGCGAGCACGAAGCCGACAATGAAGCCGGGGATGGCCAGCACGGGGAACGCCCATCCAACAAGCGCACCGGCGAGCAGAACACCGAAGGTGATCAGGGTCTTCATGATGGTGTCCTCGTAGGACATCCGACCGGTCTCAGCGGCAGTTGCGGCGGGGCGACCGTAGATTTCGTCGAGCTCCTGGGCGCTCGGAGCGGCGTAGCGGTCCTGAGTGAAGACCGCAGAGCGGGAGAACGCTGGGTTTGAGTTAGACATGGTTGCCTTTTCTGTGACGGTACAGGGGACCTTGCGGTTGCCTTATTCTACCGGGGCTCCTGGGGGATTGCTGGGGAAATTCTTCAGGCGACCTGAAGCCAAGTGAGCGCCAGAACGACCCCGGCGACGACGTACAACACCGTCCACACCCAGCCGAGGGCGACCGCTACCCACGCAATGGCCTCGCCGCGCTGCACACTGCGTCTGATCTGTCCAACAGCGATGTAGCCAAACACAACGGCCAGCGGGCTCACCGCGAGAGCGAGCACGAGGGACACGATGGAGAGCACATTCCAGCCAGAAGGAGCGACCTCTGGATCAGCCACTTCGCTCGCTAGGTCGGCTGGGTGTTCCACACGTGGCTCGTTCGTGCCAGCGACAACTGGAATCGCCGCGGTCTGCTGCAGAATTCGGGCGGTGTCGAGGGCTTCTAGAGGGTCACTTGACACAGATCCGGTGACCGGCTCCACCAATGGAGCATCGCCGAGCGGCTCGGAATCATTGGTAGGTGTGCTCACGCTCTAAGGCTAGCGAACGTATCGGTGCAGGGCTCTAGACTTGGGCCGATATGTCCCAGTTGCCAGAGGTTCTCCTAGACGGTCTCAACCCTCAGCAACAACAAGCGGTCGAGTTTCGGGGCAATGCCCTTCTTATCGTTGCCGGAGCGGGCTCTGGCAAAACAAGTGTTCTGACCCGTCGTATTGCCGGTCTTCTCGCCACACGTGAGGCGTGGCCGAGCCAGATTTTGGCCATTACCTTCACAAATAAGGCCGCTGGCGAGATGAGAGAGCGGGTTGAGTCTTTGGTCGGCGAAGCGGCCGGCAGTATGTGGATTTCCACATTCCACTCGGCGTGCGTGCGTATTTTGCGCAAAGAGGCCGAGCGTTTTGGCTATTCGTCCTCGTTCACCATCTACGACTCTGCTGATCAGAGGGCTCTGATCAAGCGAATCCTCAAGGACGTCGATGCCGATGACCTGGGACTCACCCACGGCGCTGTCATAGGGAAGATGTCGAGGCTCAAGAACGAGCTGGCCGATGTTGATAGCTATCGCCGGGTTTCTGCGTCGAATGACCCAGCAGATGCGCTCTTTATTGAGGTGTGGGACAGATATCAGCGAGAGCTCACTAAGTCCCAAGCCTTTGACTTTGACGACTTGATTGGCCAGACCGTCTATCTCCTGCGGGAATTTCCGGACGTGGCGGCGAAGTACCAGACGCGTTTCCGCCATGTGCTCGTTGATGAGTATCAGGACACAAACCACGCCCAATACGCCCTTATTAGAGAGCTGACCAGGGACGTGCCAGCGGCTTTGGTCCCGAGTGACTCCAAGGTTCCCACCGCTTCCGATGGCTCTGTCCCTGGCGCGTCACTCACGGTGGTGGGTGACTCGGACCAGTCGATTTATGCTTTCCGCGGTGCGGACATTCGCAACATCACCGAGTTCGAGCGGGATTTCCAGGGAGCTGAAGTGATTCTTCTCGAGCAGAACTATCGCTCGACACAAAACATTTTGGATGCTGCGAACGCGGTGATTGGCAACAACTTCGACCGCAAAGCAAAGAACCTGTTCACAGAAATCGGTCAGGGCGACGAAATCATCGGGTTCACCGGCTATTCCGCCCACGACGAAGCCCAGTTCGTGGCCGATCAGATTGTGGCCCTGAGCGGGGAGGGAACGCCCTATTCGGACATGGCGGTGTTCTATCGCACGAACGCTCAAAGCCGAGCCCTCGAAGATGTCCTCACCCGCTCTGGGATCCCCTATCGAGTGATTGGCGGCACCAAGTTTTATGAGCGCGCAGAGATTTTGAATGCGATTGCCTATCTAAAGACCATTGTGAACCCCGCAGACTCTCTTGCTCTACGACGAATCCTCAATGTCCCGAGGCGCGGCATTGGACCAGCAACCGAGACGTCGCTGGTCTCCTTTGCCGATAGAGAAGCCATCACGCTGCCTGAGGCACTGCGCCGAGCCGACCAGCTGGGGCTTGGGCCCAAGGTGACCCAGGCGATGCTCTCTCTGGGGGATTCGCTCCACGAGGCGGAAAAACTGTCCCTCACGGCGCCTCCCGCAGCGACGCTCGAGAAAATCCTCAACAACACCGGGTATCTAGTCCTCCTCCAGAACTCTCGTGACCCGAAAGATGGAACCCGCCTGGAGAACCTGCGCGAGCTCTTGGCCGCAACACGCGATTTTGGCCGCAATAATCCCGATGGAACGCTGGTTGACTTCCTGACGGAGGTGTCGTTGGTTGCCGCCGCCGATGACCTTGATGACGCCTCTGGCACCGTATCGCTAATGACCCTGCACACCGCTAAGGGCCTCGAATTCGATGTTGTCTTCTTGACGGGACTCGAAGAGGACCTTTTACCTCACCGGATGAGCGCCATGGAGCCAGGTGGCTTGCAGGAAGAGCGTCGGCTGCTTTATGTGGGAATCACCAGGGCCAGGAAGAAACTCCACATCTCGCTGGCGATGAACAGGAGCACCTTTGGCGACACCGCGATTGCGAGCCCCAGCCGGTTCTTGCAAGAAATTCCCGCCCACCTCATCTCCTGGAGGGAATCCTCTGCGGCGACCGGCGGCCGAGGACATGTCCTGGGCTCGTCGGTGCGCAGTTCCGGCTGGCAAGGCTCTGGCTCATCCAGGCCACGGTCTCTTGAGGTGAGTGACGCTTTGCCCAAGGCCCCGAAGGCAACGCAGTGGGCTAACCGGGTCACCTTGAGTGTTCGGGACAACGGCGATCTCTCGCTGGTTGTGGGCGATCGGATCGCCCACGATGACTTCGGCCAGGGCAGTGTGACAGCGGTAACCGGCGAGGGACCAAAGCGCGTTGCTGAGGTGCAGTTTGATACCGCAGGGCGCAAACGCCTGTTAATCAAAATCGCTCCTATTTCGAAGATTTAGCGCTTCGCCAGTGCCGACCCTGCTCGAGTCACCGGGTAGGCTTATCTCGGCTGCAGGCCCTCATCGTCGAGTGTTTTTCCTGCGCAGTCGCAGTGGAATTTCATTCCTAGCCGAATACCCGGAAGGACGTTACAGGCGTGGACCTTTACGAATATCAAGCCCGAGACATGTTCGAGCGCCACGGTGTTCCCGTCTTGGCAGGCATTACTGCTGATACCCCAGAGCAGGCACAGGCTGCCGCGGAGAAGATTGGCGGGCTGACCGTAGTCAAAGCACAGGTGAAGACCGGTGGCCGCGGCAAGGCCGGCGGTGTGAAGGTAGCCCCGACTCCTGCTGACGCTCTCGCCGCAGCGCAAGCAATTCTCGGCCTCGACATCAAGGGCCATGTTGTTCGCCGGGTGATGGTCGCTGCCGGTGCGGATATCGACCAGGAGTTCTACTTCTCTGTGCTGCTGGATCGCGCCAACCGCAACTACCTGGTGCTCTGCAGCTATGAGGGCGGTATGGAGATCGAGCAGCTCGCCGAAGAGCGCCCCGATGCCCTCGCGCGCATTGCCATTAACCCAGCGACGGGGATCTCCTTGGCCAAGGCCAAGGAGATTGCGCAGGCCGCACACTTCCCCCAAGAGCTCGTCGACCTGGTGGCGCCAGTGTTTGTGAAGCTCTACGAGGTCTTCACCGCCGAGGATGCCACCCTGGTGGAGGTCAACCCGCTGGTGTTGACGAAGTCTGGCGAGGTCATCGCCCTCGATGGCAAGGTGACTCTTGATGAGAACGCTGAGTTCCGTCAGCCCCACCACGCTGAGCTTGCTGATTCTGCCTCTGCTGACCCGCTGGAGGAGAAGGCCAAGGCCCACGACCTCAACTACGTGAAGCTCGATGGCGAGGTTGGTGTCATTGGCAATGGTGCTGGTCTTGTCATGTCAACACTCGATGTTGTTGCCTATGCGGGTGAGAAGCACGGTGGCGTGAAGCCGGCGAACTTCCTTGACATCGGTGGTGGAGCGTCAGCTGAGGTGATGGCTGCTGGTTTGGACGTGATCTTGGGCGACCCACAGGTTAAGAGCGTGTTTGTGAACGTCTTTGGTGGAATCACCGCGTGTGACGCGGTCGCCAATGGCATCGTGCAGGCGCTCGCCATGATCGGCGATAACGCAACCAAGCCCCTCGTTGTTCGCCTCGATGGCAACAGCGTCGAGAAGGGGCGCGAAATTTTGGCCGCTGCCAACCACCCTCTGGTGACTCTGGCATCAACGATGGACGAAGGCGCCGACATGGCCGCCTCGTTGGCTTCGAAGTAAGGGAGTAGGACATGTCAATCTTTCTCGATAAGAACTCGAAAGTCATCGTTCAGGGCATCACCGGTGGTGAGGGCAGCAAGCACACCGCTCTCATGCTGGCCGCTGGCACCCAGGTCGTAGGTGGTGTTAACGCCCGCAAGGCCGGCGAGACGGTCACCCACGGTGACGTCACTCTGCCGGTCTTTGGCACCGTCGCCGAGGCCATGGCCGAGACGGGCGCAACTGTCTCGGTGGCGTTTGTTCCGCCAGCATTCGCCAAGGACGCTGCGATGGAAGCCATCGATGCGCGTATTCCCCTTCTTGTCGTGATTACCGAGGGAATCCCCGTTCAGGACACCGCTGAGTTCTGGGCGCATGCCCAGAAAGTTGGCGGAACCCGGATCATCGGCCCCAACTGTCCCGGCATCATTACCCCTGGTGAGGCGCTTGCCGGCATCACGCCTGCGACCATTACGGGCAAGGGACCCATCGGGTTGGTGTCGAAGTCTGGCACCCTGACGTACCAAATGATGTTTGAGCTTCGTGACATCGGATTCTCGAGTGCCATTGGTATTGGTGGAGACCCGATTGTCGGCACGACCCACATCGATGCGCTCGAAGCATTCCAGAACGACCCTGAGACCAAGGCGATCGTCATGATTGGTGAGATTGGTGGCGACGCTGAAGAGCGCGCTGCAGAGTTCATCAAGGCGAATGTGACCAAGCCCGTTGTTGGCTATGTCGCTGGATTCACCGCCCCCGAGGGCAAGACGATGGGCCACGCAGGCGCTATCGTCTCCGGTTCGGCCGGTACAGCGCAGGCCAAGAAAGAGGCCTTGGAAGCAGCTGGAGTGAAGGTCGGGAAGACCCCGAGTGAGACCGCGGCACTGATGCGCGAGATCATGAAGGGTCTGTAGGTCGCACCTGCTTGCTAGGGCCCCTCGGCGATAGGCTCGAGGCGCCATGAATGCCCGGATTGTCAGCTTTGCCACGGTGCTCGACATCGTGGTGTTAGTGGGCTTGGGCCTTGGCATCATCTTCGCGCCACTGACGCTGATTTGGGCCTTTGACGACGGATTCTCCACGGACTTGTTGATGTCTTGGGCTGCTGCAGTCGACATCTGGCTGTTGGGTCACGGAGTCCCCCTCTCCTTCACCGTTCCCCCGGATTTGGCTGATGCGTTGGCGCTGGGTGCGCTGAGCAGAGATTTCACCGTTGATGTTGCGCTGCTGGGTATTGGTCTTCTCACACTGCTCTGGGGTTTCCGGATGGGGCGTCGTGAGACGACTGCCGCCTATCCGCTGCTCGTCTGGACGCTTGCGGTAGGGACTCTCGTGCTTCTCTCCCTTGCACTGGTTGTGTTTATGCCCCAGCAGGTGGTGTCGATGCCTCTGATCGACGCTCTCGTTCGACCAGCGCTGTTCCTGGCAACCGGTTTGGCGGTCGCAGCATGGGTGGGTCCCCACTCCTCGGGGAAGAGTTTGCTCCACAGCGCGTTGCCCGACTCCTTAGCCGACATTCTTCGCGCTGGTTTCACCGCGGGTAGTGCGGCGGTGGCTGGTGTGGTGTCTTTCGCAGCGCTTGCCGTTGCGGTTCTCTTGGTGGCGTCCTTTGCCACGGTGATTACCATCTTCGAGTCGCTCCAGCCAGGCGTGATGGGCTTAATTGCTCTTGCGGTGGCGCAACTGGCACTGTTGCCAACACTCATCGTGTGGGCCGCTACATGGATTGTGGGGCCTGGCTTCACTCTTGGCACGGGGGCTCTTGTGTCACCACTCGGCACGAATCTTCAGATTGTTCCCGCCCTTCCGGTTCTTGGCATCGTCCCAACCGACCCACCCGCCTTTGCCTTTGCCGTGGTGGCACTGCCCGTGTTGGCGGCCTTCATTCTGGGCGTTGCTGTCGCCCCTCGTGTGGTCGAGAGTGCGGGCTTGGTCCGGAGCCTTTCTGACACAGACTTCTTTTCTCAGCCCCTGGTGAAGCTCTTGACAACGGCTGCCGTTGCCGGCGCAGTGAGCGCCGGCTTCGGCGGCTTGCTCGCCTCGCTGACATCGGGCTCCCTGGGGCCCGGCAGATTCCAGTTGGTCGGCCCCGACCCTTCCGCCGTAATGCTGTGGTGGGGGCTCGAAGTCGCCCTTGGTGTTCTCATGGGTTCGATTGCGGCGGTTCTCAACCGTTCCGCCCAGAGGGCGGGCCGATAGGTGAGTGCGGCGACGGCGAAGCTTGTGGTTCTGATCTCCGGAAGCGGCACGAATCTTGATGCGCTGTTGACCTCGTTGCCTGGTTCCGAGATCCCAGCAAAGGTGGTTGGTGTTGGCTCCGATCAGGACGCGAGTGGACTCGAGCACGCGCGGCGCCGAGGAATCCCGACTTTTGTTGTAGCACCGGGGGACTTTCCCGATCGGGGCGCGTGGGGGGAGGCCCTCGGTGACGCGATTGCTCCCTTCGCCCCGGACTGGATTATTTTGAGCGGGTTTATGAAGCTCTTGCCCCCTGGACTCGTCTCCAGGTTCAGCCCAAAGATTCTCAACACTCACCCCGCATATTTACCTGAGTTTCCTGGCGCCCACGGTGTTGCCGATGCTCTGGCTGCAGGCGTGGAAGAAACGGGAGCATCTGTCATCGTTGTCGATGATGGTGTCGACAGCGGACCGGTCCTCGCGCAACGACGGGTGCCGATTCAGCCGGGTGACACGGAAGCGTCGCTCCACGAGCGCATTAAGGTGGTGGAGCGAGAGTTGTTGCTCGACGTGCTCGCGCAGGTAGTCAGCAATCAGGAAGGTGACTCGGCCCGATGAGCGAAGCCCCTAGGACGATGCCGCGACGCGCTTTGATCTCTGTGAGTGACAAGACCGGGCTCATAGACCTGGGGCGTGCCCTCTCCGAAGCCGGCATTGAGATCATCTCGACTGGTTCGACCGCTCAAAATCTTCGCGATGCCGGTATCCAAGCGCGCGATGTGAGCGAGGTGACGGGGTTCCCCGAGTCTTTGGATGGCCGGGTCAAGACACTTCACCCAAAGATTCACGGCGGAATTCTGGCCGATCTTCGTAAAGACAGCCACATCGCGGCACTGGACGAACTCGACATCACGGCACTTGGGCTTGTCGTAGTGAACCTCTACCCCTTCGTGCAGACCGTCGCCTCCGGAGCGGTGGGCGAGGATGTCATTGAGCAGATAGATATTGGCGGTCCCGCCATGGTTCGAGCGGCTGCGAAGAACCACGCCAATGTTGCAATCGTCGTTGACCCAGCTGCGTATCCCGACATCATCGAGGCGCTGGCTAGCGGGGGCACCACTCTCGAGCAACGTCAAGCCCTGGCCCGTGATGCCTTCTGGCACACCGCCCGCTATGACGCGGCGGTTGCCGGGTGGATGAGCGAGGGCGATTTCGCAAGCGTCCACGGTCAGAAGCTTGGCGATCTGCGCTATGGCGAGAACTCGCATCAAAGCGCAGCTGTGTTTGCCAACACGCTGGGCCAGCCGGGCTTGGCGTCCGCGACGGTGCTTCAGGGCAAAGAGATGTCCTACAACAACTACGTGGATGCCGATGCGGCGCTCCGCGCTGCATATGACCATGAGGCTCCCACGGTCGCAATTATCAAGCACCAGAATCCCTGCGGCATTGCCAGTGCCGACTCGCTGGTGGCCGCTCACCAGCAAGCCCACGCGTGCGATCCGGTATCAGCGTTCGGCGGAGTCATTGCGGCCAATCGTCCGATCGATGCCGACACCGCGCGCTCGATTGTCGAAATCTTTACTGAAGTTGTCGTGGCGCCTGGCTTCAGTCCAGAAGCTCTGGAGGTGTTTGCCCAGAAGGCAAATGTTCGGATTGTCGAACTTCCTGAAGGTTTTGCTCCAGAAGCCACCGAGATCCGTCAGATTTCTGGGGGATTCCTCCGTCAGGACGCTGACCGCCACTTCGCCCCGGCTACTTCGTGGACCCTGGTTGCAGGGGAGCAGCCGGACCCAGCAACGATGGACTCTCTGGAGTTTGCGTGGCAGGCGGTTAGAGCGGTCAAGTCCAACGCCATCTTGTTGGCCCAGGGAACGGCGAGCGTGGGAATTGGGATGGGCCAAGTCAACCGGGTTGATTCGTGTCACTTGGCGGTCACGCGTGCCGGTGACCGCGCCGCTGGAAGTGTTGCCGCTTCGGATGCTTTCTTTCCGTTTGCCGATGGCGCTGGGGTCTTGATCGAGGCAGGCGTTCGAGCAATTGTTCAGCCCGGTGGTTCAATGCGAGACGATGAGGTAATCAAGGCCGCCGCGGATGCCGGTGTGGCCATGTTCTTTACCGGAGAGCGCCACTTCTTCCACTAACGAAGTGGCAGGGACCCGATGACATCGCCATAGTCGCTCTGCCCGGTCTCGATAAAGCCAAGCTTGCGGAAGAAGTTCCCTGGCCCTTCATCATCTGCCTGCCAGACCACCGACAGCTGGTCGAAGCCTCTACGGAGTGCTTCTTGCTTTACGGCCTCGATAGCGAAGCGGCCCACTCGCTTGCCTTGAGCGACAGCAGAAACGCTTACCCGCCAGACGCAACAGCGCAGCTCATCGGTGGCGTAGTCAGGGTCAAAATATGCCCGCACAAAACCGACAACCTCGTCACCGGAGCGAATCACGCGGCTCCAGGTGTTGGCGACATCGATTGTTGTATCGGCCTGCTCGTAGGTCACGGGGTTAGCAAAACGTTCCTGGCCAGGCAGTAGTTCCAGCGTGTTGGCCTGTTGTGCTGTGTCGGCGGAAAGCTCTTCCAGTATTAAGGCGTCCATTTATCCACCATAGGCGCTTGTAGTGAACATGGGAAAGGTATCTTTATGTAAAGATACTTATGGTGCCATTCGCCCTACACTGGCGGTGGCTGTGCTGGACTCGTCGTTGAAAGGACGAAGCTGTGGAAAAAATCAAGGTTGAGGGCGTTGTCGTTGAACTCGATGGCGACGAAATGACGCGCATCATCTGGCAGTTCATTAAGGACCGCCTCATTCACCCCTACCTCGACCTGCCCCTCGAGTACTACGACCTCAGCATCGAAAAGCGCGACGAGACCGACGACCAAATCACCATCGATGCCGCTAATGCCATCAAGAAGCACGGCGTTGGCGTCAAGTGCGCAACCATCACCCCGGACGAGGCGCGTGTTGAAGAGTTTGGCCTCAAGAAAATGTGGCGAAGCCCCAATGGAACCATCCGGAACATTTTGGGCGGTGTGATCTTCCGTGAGCCCATCATCATTTCCAACATCCCGCGGCTTGTTCCTGGCTGGAACAAGCCGATTATTGTCGGCCGTCACGCCTTTGGTGACCAGTACCGCGCTACGGACTTTGTCTTTGACCGCCCGGGAACTCTGACGATTAGCTTCCAACCGACCGATGGCAGTGAGGCCCAGAGTTTTGAGGTTTTCCAGGCTCCAGGCGGCGGTGTCGCGATGGCGATGTATAACCTCGACGAGTCGATTCGCGATTTCGCTAGGGCCTCGCTCAACTACGGGCTAGCCCGGAACTATCCGGTCTATCTCTCCACCAAGAACACCATCCTGAAGGCCTACGACGGTCGGTTCAAGGACATCTTCCAAGAGATCTTCGAGGCCGAGTTCAAGGATGCCTTCGACAAGGCCGGCTTAACCTACGAGCACCGCCTCATTGACGACATGGTCGCCTCCGCACTCAAGTGGGAGGGTGGCTATGTCTGGGCAACGAAGAACTACGACGGTGACGTTCAGAGCGACACGGTTGCACAGGGCTTTGGATCCTTGGGTCTGATGACCAGTGTGTTGACCACACCCGATGGCGCAATTGTTGAGGCAGAAGCGGCACACGGAACCGTGACCCGCCACTACCGCGATCACCAGGCCGGAAAGCCGACCTCGACCAACCCGATTGCGTCGATCTTCGCCTGGACCAGGGGCCTTATGCACCGCGGGAAGCTTGATAGTAACCAGGCGCTGATCAACTTCGCCGAGACCCTCGAAGATGTCGTTATCAAGACCGTCGAGTCTGGTGCGATGACCAAGGACTTGGCCGCGCTGGTGGGCAAAGACCAGAAGTGGCTGACCACCGAGGACTTCCTGGCGGCTCTAGATGACAACTTGAAGGCACGCCTGGGCTAGTAGCACAAATACCCCCTGGGGTATATAGTGGTGGGTGAAACATCAGTTGCCTCAAAAGGAGAACAATCGTGTGTAGCCCAGCGCGCTGTAACCGCTGCAGCAAAGTGACGTGGACCGGATGTGGAGAGCACATTGACGAAGCATTGGCGGGCTTTGCTCCTGCTGAGCTCTGCCAGTGCGGCTAGACCGCCAAAGCGTTCATACCCCCGCGGATTACCGCGGGGGTATGTCATTTCCGGCGCGGATACTGTCCTGACTGACAATCCTGTGGCCAAGGCCCAGCTTCAGGGTTTCGAGGGGTTTAGACTGTTACCACGCAACTGGCGTAATTGATGGGTCACCATCGGGGAGCGTAGTGTGTGGGCCGTGCGCCTGGGCTGACACGACATAACATCCACCGTGTACAAGGGAGAATGCCGTGAGCCCCATCGACAAGTCCTTCAGCCAGACCCTCGCTGAGCTTGACCCAGAGATCCAGGACGTTCTTGATAAGGAACTAGGTCGCCAGCGCGGCACCCTGGAAATGATCGCCAGCGAGAACTTTGTCCCCCACGCCGTCCTGGAAGCCCAGGGCAGCGTTCTGACCAACAAGTACGCCGAGGGTTATCCCGGTAAGCGCTACTACGGCGGTTGTGAATTTGTCGACATCGCCGAAAACCTGGCCATTGAGCGGGCAAAGAAGCTCTTCGGTGCCGCGTACGCCAACGTTCAGCCCCACTCCGGTGCCAGCGCCAGCGCGGCCGTCTTGCACGCTCTTGCCCAACCGGGTGACACGATTCTCGGACTCGAGCTTGCCCACGGTGGTCACCTGACCCACGGCATGAAACTCAACTTCTCTGGCAAGGTCTACAACGCCACTGCCTATGGCGTTGACCCCAACACTTTCCTGATCGATATGGACCGGGTGCGTGACGCGGCGCTCGAGCACAAGCCCAAGGTTCTGATCGCAGGATGGTCTGCCTATCCTCGTCACACAGATTTTGCCGCGTTCCGCGCGATTGCTGATGAGGTAGGTGCGTTCCTCTGGGTCGACATGGCTCACTTTGCTGGTTTAGTCGCAGCCGGCTTGCACCCGTCCCCCATTCCTCACGCAGATGTTGTTTCCACGACCGTCCACAAGACCCTTGGTGGGCCGCGCTCGGGAATCATCCTTAGCCGCGACGAGAGCCTCGAGAAGAAACTGAACTCTGCGGTGTTCCCAGGGCAGCAGGGTGGCCCCCTGATGCACGTGATTGCTGCGAAGGCGGTCGCCTTCAAGCTCGCGATGGAGCCAGCATTCAAGGAGCGCCAGGAGCGCACCATCCGGGGTGCACAGCTGCTGACCTCCAGGCTCACAGCGGATGACTCGAAGGCTGCAGGCGTTGACGTCCTGACCGGGGGAACTGATGTCCACCTGGCGCTTGTGGATCTGCGCAATTCGCCCATTGATGGCCAACAGGCAGAAGACCTCCTTCACCACGTGGGCATCACGGTCAACCGCAACGCGGTGCCCTTCGACCCACGTCCCCCGATGGTCACCTCCGGTGTTCGCATTGGAACCCCGGCGCTTGCTACCCGCGGATTTGGCGACACCGAGTTCACCGAGGTCGCAGACATCATTGCTCACACTCTGATGCCAGAACCTGACGTTGCGGCCCTTCAGGCTCGTGTTCACGCGTTGACCTCGAGCTTCCCGCTCTATCCAGAACTCGGTTAAGCGAAGCGTGGTTGCCACACGTCTGGATGGGGTTGCCACAGCAGCGGCCATGAAGGCCGAGCTGGCAGAGGTAGTCACTTCGCTTAAGAACCAAGGAATCACGCCCGGCCTGGGAACGATTTTGGTGGGCGATGACCCCGGCTCACAGTGGTATGTCTCGGGTAAACACAATGACTGCGCTGAGGTGGGCATTGCCTCCCACCGGATCGATTTGCCAGCAACCGCCAGCCAAGCTGACGTTTTTGCCGCGATCGACCAGTTCAATAGTGATCCAGAGGTCACCGGCTACATCGTCCAGTTGCCACTGCCCGCACACATTGACACTGATGCGGTCTTGGAGCGCATTGATCCGATCAAGGACGCGGATGGCCTTCACCCGGTCAACCTGGGCCGGCTGGTCAACAAAGTCACCGGAGACATCACCTCACCGCTGCCCTGCACCCCGCAGGGGATTGTGGAATTGGGCAACCGCTATGGACTGCCGTGGGCGGGCTCCCACGTGGTGGTGCTGGGCCGCGGTGTGACAGTCGGGCGACCGATTGGTCTCTTGCTCACGAGGCGTGGGCTCGATGCCACGGTCACCCTGACTCACACCAAGACCCGCAACCTCGAAGAACTGGTGCGCAGCGCCGATGTCGTCGTTGCTGCAGCTGGGGTTGCTGGAATCGTCACCAGAGACATGGTGGCGCCGGGCGCCTGGGTCTTTGACGTCGGGGTGAGCAGAACAGTGGTTGATGGTGTCCCACGAGTCGTGGGGGATGTTGATCCAGGTGTCTGGGAGCTGGCCTCGCATGTGTCACCGAACCCCGGAGGGGTCGGCCCCATGACGAGGGCCCTATTACTTCGTAATGTTGTCGATACTGCGCTGAGGAGTGTGTCTGGTGGCTAAGTTGTATTTCCGCTATGGAGCGATGAATTCGGGTAAGTCGACGTCGCTCTTGCAGGCGGCTCACAACTATGAAGAGCGCGGGCAGCGGGTCATTCTTGCCAAACCCATGATCGACACCAAGGGCGATCGAACGATCGTCTCCCGCTTGGGTGTCGCCAGAGAGGTTGATTTGGTTATCGGTCCAGCGACTGATGTAGTGACTTTAATCGACAACGAGGTCGACCGGGTTACCCGTGAGGGTAAAGGCTCGCCCGCCTGCGTGCTGGTGGACGAATCCCAGTTCCTTTCACCCCGGCAGGTGGATGATCTCTTCATCATCGCGGTGAGGCGGGGCATCCCCGTTCTCGCCTATGGAATTAGAACGGACTTCCAGACTGTGGCGTTCCCAGGCTCTCGTCGCCTGCTGGAGATCGCCCACTCCTTGGAAGAGCTCAAAACCATCTGCCGCTGTGGCAAGAAAGCGGTTTTCAACGCCCGGAAGGCGAACGGCAAGTTCATCTTCGATGGCGCCCAGGTCGCCATCGATGGCGTCGATGTCACTTATGAATCGCTCTGTGGCGACTGTTATTTGGATGAGAGCGGTGGCCGTCTGGCCAGTGGTTACCAGCCCGTGGGCGAAGTACCTGAGGTTTCAGGACCGGACTCAGACTTTAGCTAAGTGTCGGGGTGACAGGATTTGAACCTGCGACCTCGTCGTCCCGAACGACGCGCGCTACCAAGCTGCGCCACACCCCGTACTGGTGGTTTCCCACCCGCAGGGCCTCAAGCGTACCCGATATCCTCCGGGACCAAAGTGATGAGAATGGCCTCTGGCGGGCAGAAAAGCCGAATCGGAGCATAGATGCTGGTGCCAAGGCCAGCGGAAACATTGAGGTAGCTGGAGCGACTGGCGTGGTGCCAGTGGCTGAGGCCCCTGGCCTGAGCGGTCGGGAGATCGGAGTTCGTCGTGAGTGCCCGGCCACCGGGTAGACAGACCTGGCCACCATGGGTGTGACCGGCAAAGATGAGCTCCGCTCCGTGGGTGACCAGCGCATCGAGCACCCGTCGATAGGGCGCGTGGGTCACACCGATCGTGGTGATCGAGCTGTCTGTGGACGACCGGTCATCCACAGACTCCCGCAGGTCGTCCACAATTCCCGGTAACTGGGCGAGGGCATCCTCGCCGTAGTGGGCGTCGCCCACGCCCACGAAATCTAGGGTCTGGCCTTTGACCTCGAGTCGAGTGGCGCCATTGTCAATATCGACCCACCCGAGTGTGTGGGCATAGAGGTTCTTCAAGCCATCGAAATCCATCGGCGATCCAGACCCGTGCCCCACCTGGGAGGGACCCAGCAGGTAGGAGAAGGGGTTCTTGAACCTAGGCGCCACGCGATCATTCGAACCATGGGTCACAACGCCAGGAATTCCAGACAGGGGGAGAAGCGCTTCAGTCAGCGCTGAGAGGCCATCGGGGTGGCCCAAGAAATCTCCGGTTCCGACAACGATGTCCGGGGATGTGGCCGCAAGCTCGCGAATCCAGGCAATGGCCGCGGAGTTCCACGGCGCCATGTGGATGTCGCTGAGGTGGAGAATCGTGATCGGCTCGCTACCCGGATCAAGAATGGGCACAACATCATGGCGAAGGGTGAAGCGGTTCTTTTCCACCAGGTTTCCCCATGCTGCAACACCGAGTGCTAGAGCACCGGCGAAGGCAAGGCCTGACCCGCGGGCCATTAGTCCAGGAAGATGTCGTCGGTGGGGGCCGGCTCAGCACCGCAGTTCACTTGAATCTGAACACCTGTGTAGTTCCAGACTTGAGCACCGGCACCAGGCGAGTGCGCAGCGACAACCCCCTGGTTCGGGTCGCTACCGGAGCTGCCCGCGACACACGTGAACACACGCGCTCCCGTCATGTTGACGGCGTCCATCGCTTGGATTGCTGCCACAACGCTCAACCCAGCCAGGTTTGGCATCACCAGGTTGCCGGTTGATTGTCCGTCGCCTCCACCAGCGACGACGCGAACCGTCATTCCTCTGGCCAACAGCGTGCCAGCGGCCGGCTCAAACGCACCAACCCGTCCACCGATCGTGCCCGTGGTCACCTCGAGCTTCAACCCGAGGCTTTCCATCAGGATGGTTGCTTCGTCGGTCGTGAGTCCTGTGATGTCGGGCAGGGTGATTCCACTTCCCTGGAGCAAGCGAGTGGGGGGCGCGGGGAATGCTTCGCCGCCGTATTGTTCATTGGCGGTCTGCATGATGACGCGCCAAATGTCGTGACGAAGCACGGTGCCGTTGCGGTAATTGCTCAAGCGATAGTCACCAACAATGTTGCCGACCCACACCGAGGTCGCAACATTCGTGCTGGAGCCCACCATCCAGGTTTGAACCTGACTGTCGGTGGTTCCGGTCTTGCCAATCACGGGGACGTCACCGCCTGGGTTAGACCGTGTTCCGGTTCCACCGGTAATCACCGAGCGCATCGGTGCTGCTGCTGCCGCTGCAACGTCAGGGGTTATGCCCTGGCGGCACGATGGCTGCTGGCCTGGGATCTCTTGTCCGGCGGCAGTCACAAAGCGGTCGACCACGATCGGTTCACACACGACACCCGTGTTGGCAATCGCGGCGAATGCAGTGGCCATCGTCAAGGGAGCAATTTCGTTGGTGCCAAGCACAGCTGACGGGTTGGTCTGGAGCACACCGCCATCCGCCCGATTAACGCCCAAGGCCTCTGCTGCGGCTCTAATTTCACACTGATCAAGCTGTTCGGCCATTGAGGCGTAAGCGGAGTTGATGGAGCGGACGGTCGCCTCAAACACGGTGGCCGAGGGGATGATCAAGTCGGCGGAGTTTCTAAACGGCCAAGGACCAAACCAAGGGCCACCGCCATCACCACAGGTGTCAAGGAAGGTGGCTTGGTCGAGCTCCAACCTGGAGGCGTCGACAACTTCACTCAGTCCATAACCGCGCTGCAGCCAAGCCAGCAGGGCGAAGATCTTGTAGGTCGATCCGACCTGGAAGCCACTTGACCCGCCGTAGGGGCGGTCGGTGGAGAAGTTGACAGCTGTGGCTCCTGGGCCACCACCGTCCTCTGAATCGTTGAAGATTTTGTTCTGGGCCATCGCGAGGACCCGACCGGTGGTGACCTCAACGCTGGTGGCAGCACTCCCCAGGTCAAAGCGCTCTTCGTCGCTCGGCACCAATTCCCACACACGGTCTTGGGCGACGGTTTGCAGGGAAAGGTTCAGAGTCGTGTACACATCGAGGCCGCCGATGCGCCACCGGCTGATTCGCTCCTCAGGAGTTGCTCCGAGGGGCGCAAAGTTCTCCACGTTCTTAACGACGTAGTCACAGAAATACTTGGCGTACTCGTTGGCTGCAATACATCCAGCGCTTGGTGGCGAAATCTTGACGAAGTTTGCGTCGACCGGAATTGCGATGGCGGTGTTGTATTCGGCCTCGCTCAAATAGCCCTCGCGGTACATGTTTCCCAAGATCACGTCGCGACGGGCCTGGTTGTCCTCGTAATTGCCTGGGTCACCCAGGTTCCTGGTGCTCGGGTACTGAACGATGGCCATCAAGCTCGCTGCCTGAACAGGACTCAGGTTGGCGGCAGAGGTGCCGAAGTAGCGCTGGGCAGCGGATTGGACACCATAGGTGTTGCCACCAAATCCGGTGATGTTCAAATAGGCCTGAAGGATTTCTTCTTTGGAGAACTGCTTCTCCAGACCAATCGCAAGTTTCATTTCATTGAGCTTGCGTTGGAAGCTGGTTTCAATGGCGGCCTGGTAGGCGGCCTGGCGTTCTTCCTCAGTGGGCAAGAATTGCGAGCGTTGAATGTACGCGTTCTTCACCAGCTGCATAGTCAAGGTAGAGGCGCCACTTTCGATGTCGCCCGAGATGACGTTGCCCAGTGCCGCGCGAATGACGGAGTTGACGTCAACGCCGCTGTGCTCATAGAAACGACGGTCTTCGCCAGCAATCGCCGCATTAACGAGGTGCGGTGACATGTCTTCCAGGCTGACCTCTTCGCGGTCCTGGAAGTAGACCTCGGCAATCTTGGTATAGCCATCGGCGGGGTCATTGGTGTTGTACGCCCACAGGGTGTTCTTCTGGGCTTGTTCGCCCACCTCAATAAATTCAGGGAGGGAGTCAAAGACGCCAATGGCGCTGTTTGCTCCCACGCTTGCAACGGCAAGGGTTGGAGCAATCATCGCGGTAATCATGAGGCCCGCAAGAGCGCCAAACCCCGTGATGCCGAGAAGAGCTCTGGCTAGGTTGCCGGGCGTCGTTCCTGAATCGGACATGTCTCCAGGGTATCCAATGCTTACCTATGATTAGGTGAAAAGGGGTATCTATGACGCGCTATGAGTACATCACCACGCCGCTGATCATTCACAACACCACTGCCATCCTCAACAACTGGGGTGAGCAGGGCTGGGAGTTGGTTCAGATTGTGACCGGTCCAGAAGGTGGCCTCGTCGCGTATTTCAAACGTCCTAAGGAGGACTAAGTGGGCCAGATCAGCGCTCGTCTGAACGATTTAGGGATCACCATTCCCCAGGTGGCAAAGCCCGTCGCTGCGTATGTCCCAGCGATGACCACCGGCAACCTCCTCTACACCGCAGGCCAACTGCCCTTCGTGGATGGCACACTCGCCGCCACCGGAAAAGTGGGAGCCGAAGTCTCGGCCGCCGAGGCCGCCGAGCTTGCCAGGATTTGTGTCTTGAACGCTCTTGCTGCCGCGCAGAGTGTCTTGGGTTCTCTGGAGACCATCACCCGAGTGGTGAAAGTCAATGGTTATGTGGCGTCCCACCCGGATTTCATCGGGCAGCCTCAGGTCCTGAACGGCGCCTCCGAGCTCTTGGCAGAAATCTTCGGCGATAAGGGCCTTCACGCCAGAGCCGCTGTTGGCGTTGCAGTGTTACCCCTCGACGCACCGGTTGAGGTGGAGCTAATCCTGGAGTTCGCGCCTAGTCGTTGACCGCGGTGTTGATCGTTCGCACCACAGTGGTGTCGGTCAACGTAGTGGTGTCACCAATCTCACGACCCTCGGCGATATCGCGCAGCAGACGCCGCATGATTTTGCCAGAGCGCGTCTTCGGCAATTCGCCCACCACAAAGACGGTGCGGGGTTTGGCAATCGCGCCAATCTGTTCGCCGACCCACGCCCGAATCTGTTGGGACACTTCTTCATCACTGAGTGTTCCGACGAAACGGGACTTGAGAATCACGAACGCCACCACAGCTTGACCTGTCGTCTCATCGGCTGCCCCCACGACGGCGGCCTCGGCCGCCATTGGGTGGGCCACAATTGCTGACTCAATCTCCATGGTGGAGAGCCGGTGGCCGGAGACGTTCATCACGTCGTCAACGCGGCCGAGCAACCACACGTCGCCATCGGCATCCAGGTGGGCACCATCACCAGCGAAGTATCGATCGCCAAACTTCGACCAATAGGTCTCCTTGTAGCGCTCTGGATCGCCCCAGATTCCGCGCAGCATGGAGGGCCAGGGCTCAGTAATCACCAGTAGCCCGCTGCCATCTGGACCCACGGGGACCCCGTCCTCGCTCACCACATCGAGAGTGATGCCAGGCATGGGAACTTGTGCGCTGCCAGGTTTGGCAGCGGTGATTCCCGGCAAAGCACTAATCATGATGGCGCCGGTCTCTGTTTGCCACCAGGTGTCCACCACGGGAGTCTTGCCACCGCCAATGACGTCGCGGTACCACATCCAGGCTTCTGGGTTAATGGGCTCCCCGACGCTGCCAAGCACCCGCAACGAGCTCAAATCAAACTTCTGCGGAATTTCGCGCCCAAGTTTCATAAACGTTCTAATTGCGGTGGGTGCTGTGTAGAAAAGGCTCACTCGATACTTTTCGATGATTTCCCACCAGCGCCCGGGGTGCGGGGTGTCTGGTGTTCCCTCATAAATCACCTGGGTTGCACCATTGGCCAGCGGCCCATAGACCACATAGCTGTGGCCGGTAATCCAGCCCACATCGGCGGTGCACCAGTAGACGTCGGTCTCTGGGTGCAGATCAAAGATGTTCTTGTGGGTAAACGCAGCCTGGGTCAGGTAGCCACCGGAGGTGTGCAGGATGCCCTTGGGCTTACCCGTTGTTCCCGACGTATACAAAATGAAGAGGGGGTTCTCAGCCTCAAATCCTTCTGCGGTGTGCTCATCGCTGTGCTTCGCGATTTCGTCGTGCCACCAAAAGTCCAAGCCCGCATTCCACTCGACATCGTTGCCACCGCGCTTGACCACAATCACCGAGCGGACGTTCGTCTTGCCATCAGCGAGCGCCTGGTCAACGGCAGGCTTGAGTGCAAAGACCGACCCTTTCCGGTTGCCGCCATCGGCGGTTATCACCACGGTGGCATCCGCGTCATCGATGCGAGCACGAAGGCTCTCCGCACTAAACCCGCCAAATACGACGGAGTGAATCGCCCCAAGGCGCGCGACAGCGAGCATCGCAATGACGGCCTCAGGAACGAGGGGCATATAGAGAATGATTCGGTCGCCAGCCTTCACGCCGTGGGCGATCAGCATGTTGGCGGCCTTCTTCACCTCGGTCGTCAACTCCGCATAGGTAATGGCGCGGGAGTCGCCGGGCTCGCCCTCGAAGTGCAAAGCCACCCGGTCACCAAGGCCAGCCTCGACATGCCGGTCGAGGCAGTTATAGGAAACGTTCAGGGCACCATCGGCAAACCAGCGCGCGAAAGGCGGATTCGACCAGTCGAGAGTTTGGGTGAAGGGCGTGTGCCAGTGCAGAAGACCGCGCGCCTGGTCGGCCCAGAAGCCGAGGCGATTCTTAGTCGCTGCCTGGTAGAGCTCGGGCTTCGCGATCGCTTGGGACTGGAATTCAGGCGACGGCGGGAAACGCCGTTCTTCGTGCAGAAGGTTCCCACCCTGGGGCGAATCGGACATCTTTATCCCCTATCAATCGACTCGCACTACCTGGAGGCGCGATGCGAGCACCGACGGAGTAAGTGTAGAACAGGTGGCGCCTGTGCAAACCCGGGGCCCCTCGCGCCGTTGTCCACAGTTCCGCACAACACCCACCGCAGCGCGCCGTGGCAGGCGATGCTGGGGGGATGCCAGCCCCGACCGCGCCGTTGTGGGCACATCTCCATCAGAGCATTTCCCCGGCACTGCGACGGAATCTTGGTGTGCTCGCCCAGTACGTGGATGATCCCAGGGTCACCGACGTATTCGTTCGCGGCTCCGGGGAAATAGCGGTCAACACCGGAGAGGGCGCGAGCCCGGTGAGGGGGCTGGGTCTTAGCCCTGGCGAAGCCATTGACCTCGCCAGACGCCTCATTGAATCTGGTGGAAGGCGCCTCGATGAAGCGCAGCCACTGGCCGATGTGAACCTAGGCCATGGAATCCGCGTTCACGCGGCTATTCCCCCCATTGCGCGCCTGGGTGCAGAGATATCGCTGCGCATTCACCGGCGTGCGAAAGCGTCGCTTGACACGTTGGCGTTGCGGGATAGTGCACGCCTCATGCCACAGCTGATCGGCCTAGTGCACTCCCGTCAGAGCCTGCTCATTACCGGCGCCACTGGCTCGGGCAAGACGACGCTTGTGGGGGCACTCATGGCGTATGCCGGAGCCAACGAGCGACTGGTGGTGCTCGAAGACCTGGCGGAGCTCTCCATCGATCACCCGCATGTTGTGTCACTGGAGTGTCGGGTGGCAAACCTTGAGGGGGCTGGCGAGATAACGCTCGCCAGGCTCGTGAGGGAGTCCCTGCGCATGAAGCCAGACCGCCTGATTGTGGGGGAGTGCCGTGGGCCCGAGCTAGCCGATCTATTACAAGCGTTCTTGACCGGCCACCGCGGGGGAGCCACCACTATCCATGCGGGGAGCATCCAAGAGATCCCAGCCCGACTTGATGCGCTGGGGGCGCTTGCCGGCCTCAGCGAGAGACAACTGACAACACAAACGATTAATGCGTTTGACCGAGTGATTCACCTCGAGACGGGAGATGACCAGCAGCGCCACCTCACCCAGGGCCGCCTCGTTCTTGGCTCAGATGGGAGCCTCGATGTTCTCGTGGAACCCTAGATTTCTCACCACACGGAAAATCCCGCCGCCAGATGCAGTGGGGGCCATTCGAACCCTGGCAGCCCTGCACCAGGCAGGCCTATCCCTGCCAAGCCTGTGGGCCGAGCTTGCGAGAGACCCACGCTATGGAGACACGCCGGTGGCAGTGAGCGCTGCTATCGACGACGGCGTCAATCCTCACGACGCCCTCCACTCACTCACCATCGACGCGGATGGCCCGTGGAGGGCGCTCGGGGCGTGCTGGGCTATCGCTCGAGTGAGTGGAGCCCCGCTCGGCCCGGCTCTGGAAGTCCTGGCCGAGGCGCTCGATGACATCTCGAGAACGAAGCGCCAGATCAGCGCAGCACTTGCCGGACCGAAGGCCACCATGCGCCTCGTGATGGCGCTGCCGGTGATTGGTGTGATCGGGGGTGGGATTGGAGGTCAGTCCAGCGTCGGCTTCTTGTTCGGCACAGGCTTGGGTGCTGCGGTGCTGGCTCTAGGTGTGGCGATGATGTTTGGCGCCTGGTGGTGGTTGCGGTTGTTAGCCGAGCGAGCGACACCAGACCCAGCCGCCCTTGGTCTTGAGATGGATCTGTTTGCTATTGCTACCGGTGGCGGCGCACTGCCCGAGCGCGCTCAAGAGTTGGTGAGGGCAGTGTGTTCTGAGTACTCAGTAGAGATTGCAGAACCCCAGACACTCGAGAATCTGGTCTCGCTCTCCAGAAGAGCGGGAGTGCCTGTTGCTGGTCTTGCCAAGGCCAGTGCCACACTGCGCCGAGACCTCGGGCGCACCAGCTCCGAGGAGCGGATGGCACGCCTTGGCGTCTCGGTTGTCATGCCTCTTGGCCTGCTGGTTCTCCCGGCTTTTGTGCTGGTAGCAGTCGTTCCGATGGCGGTGTCGTTGTGGGAGGGGTCGCTGGCCTAACTGTCCACCGATCAACGTGTTGCGCGAAGCCTCGATCAGATACCCCGACCGTCTCCCCAGGGGCCCCATCCCTGCCAGGGTGTGCCCGTGGCCAGCCGGTCACCCACGACAAGGAGACATCATGAATGAGTTCACAGACCTCACAGAGCACGCCGATAGTGAGAGAGGGGCGGCAACAGCCGAATACGCGATTGCCACAATGGCTGCCGTCGGGTTTGCCGGCCTGCTCGTGGTCATCATGCGCAGCGATGAAGTACGCCAAATACTGACCGACCTGGTGCGCAGTGCCCTCACCTTCACCGGGTGAGTCCGGTGCCATCACCGCTGAGTGGGTCATCACGCTGCCTGCTCTGGTGATGGTGGCGGCTCTACTGACCAGCGGGCTCGGAGCTGGCGTCGCAACTCAACGCCTTCAGGCGCAGGCCAGTGATCACGCCCGAGTGCTGAGTCTTGGGGGTGATCCCACTGGCCTGCCAGATGGCTCATCGCTTGGCTCAGCGCAGCTGAGTTACCCACCCGATCTTGTGTGCGTGCGATTGAGCGATGAACTCGCGACGGGTCTGTGGGCGCTGGCGCCTCTTCGCCTGCATGCCAGTGCCTGTGCTCTCGATACTGCGGTGCGCCCGGCTCCAGGTGGCCTCACCGATGGGTGAGCGGGGAAGCGCCAGCGTTGTGGCACTGGGGTGGATCGTGACGCTTGTGCTCGCCACGGGAGTGTTCGCGGAGGTCACAACCCACGTGCTGATCGCCCATCGACTCCAGGGCGCGGTGGACCTAGCTGCCCTGGGTGCAGCCGATGTCCGGATGGGCGTGGTGCCTGGTTTGCCGTGTGACGTTGCTCGACAAATTCTGCACAACGAGCAGTTCTCTCTTGATTCTTGCGACCTCGAGGACGCTAGCGCGCGGGTCACGGGTGGAGTCAGTTGGCGAGGTATCGGACATAGTGCCCACGCTCACGCTGGAGTGGCTAATGGTGGACAGAAATAATTTGTTGTGTATCGTGAGCCCCGTTGAGATTTTCCGTCTCAGTCACACAGCGATCGTGTCGAGGAATTCCCCACGAGAGTTACAGCGCAAGGAGAAGCGTGGCCCCGAGTAAGAAGCTCGTCATCGTCGAGTCGCCAGCAAAGGCGAAAACGATTGGGAAGTACCTGGGCGATGGCTACGAGGTCATGGCCTCCGTCGGTCACGTCCGCGATCTTGCTCACCCCAGAGATTTGCCTGCCGACATGAAAAAGGGTCCCTCTGGAAAATTTGGTATCGATCTAGAGAACGACTTCGCCCCGTACTACGTGACCACTGATCGCGGTAAGAAAACGGTTGCCGATCTGAAGCGCGCCGCCAAGACCGCATCGGAAATCTTGCTCGCAACAGATGAGGACCGCGAAGGCGAAGCCATCGCGTGGCACTTGCTTGAAGTCTTGAAGCCCAGTGTCCCGGTCAAGCGCATGGTGTTCCACGAAATCACCCAGGACAGCATCACCGAGGCAACGAACAAGACCCGTGAGCTGGATGTCGCCCTCGTTGACGCCCAGGAAACCAGGCGTATTCTCGACCGCCTCTATGGGTTTGAGGTCTCCCCGGTGCTCTGGCGTCGGGTGAGCGGCGCTAAGTCCGCGGGCCGTGTTCAATCCCCGGCTCTTCGACTTATTGTCGATCGTGAACTCGAGCGTCGCGCTTTTGTGACCGCCAGCTATTCCGACATCGAAGCGGTCGTTCATAAGACCACCGGTGAGAAGTTCACCGTTGCTCTCTCGCGCCTCGATGGTCGCCGGGTCGCCTCTGGCCGGGATTTCTCTGAAGAGGGAAAGCTCACCTCCGACGCTGTCTTGCTGCAAGAAGAGCAAGCAGAGGCTCTGCAGACCGTGTTGCGTCAGCCCTCGGTTGCACCCACCGTTCTGAGCGTTGAACCGAAGCCCTACACGAGACGCCCCGCAGCACCCTTCACCACCTCGACCCTGCAGCAAGAGGCCGGCCGAAAGCTGCGGTTCTCTGCCCAGCAGACTATGAGCATTGCGCAGGGCCTCTATGAAAACGGTCACATTACTTATATGAGGACCGACTCTGTCTCCCTCTCGTCCCAAGCAATCAGCGCTGCCCGTGCGGCAGCAACAGAGCTTTATGGTGCGAAGTCTGTTCCAGGCGAGCCACGTCTTTATAAGGGCAAGTCCAAGAACGCGCAGGAAGCTCACGAAGCCGTTCGCCCGGCGGGCGATCGCTTCGCTACCCCCTCTTCTCTCTCGAGCGTGCTGCGCTCTGACGAGTTGAAGCTTTATGACCTCATTTGGAAGCGCACTGTTGCAAGCCAAATGGTGGACGCGAAGGGTGAAACGGTGACGGTCACTCTCGAGGCAACCCCTCTTCCGGACAGCGATTTCACCTCGGCCCAGTTCACTGCCTCCGGGACGGTTCTCACTGAACGCGGTTTCCTTCAGGCTTACCAAGAGGGCAGCGACGAGGATGCGTCAACGGAGACTGAGTCCGACGACGACGCTCTGTTGCCGAAGGTGGCCGTTGGAGAATCACTCACGATTAGTGACGTCCTGGCTAAAGCCCACACAACCCAACCTCCGGCGCGTTACACAGAGGCGAGTCTCGTGAAGGCACTGGAAGAAAAAGGCATTGGTCGACCTTCGACCTATGCCTCGATCATCTCCGTCATCATCGACCGCGGCTATGTTGTGCGCCGGGGGAGCGCATTGGTGCCGCAGTGGATTGCCTTCCCCGTCACTCGCTTGCTGCACGAGCGCTTCTCGGACCTAGTCGACTATGACTACACCGCAGGCCTCGAAGAAGATCTGGACAGTATTGCCAGGGGCGAAACAAAGAGAGGCGAGTGGCTTCACCGTTTCTACTTCGGTGATGACAAGAACCGCGGCCTCAAGAAGGTCGCCGAGGATGCCACCGAGGAGATCGATGCCAGGGAGCTCAACACCCTGGAAATCAGCCCCACTATCAACCTCCGGGTGGGCAAATACGGCCCATTCCTCGAAGTCACAGACACCGAGACCGGTGAGGTTCGAAATGTCAACCTTCCGCCCGAACTCGCACCCGATGAGCTGACTCCCGAGCGTGCACAAGAACTTGCGGATGCTCCTCCTGTTGTCGATCGCGTGCTCGGCGTTGATCCGGCCACCGGTCGCGACATCGTTGCCAAGAAGGGCCGCTTCGGCCCTTATGTCACCGAGGTGTTGCCTGAGCCCGAAGAGCCACCCGCGATCGAGGACGCTCCCAAGAAAAAGAAAAAAGTCGCTGCCGAAAAGCCCAAGACTGCCTCGATTTTCCAATCAATGGATCTTGAGACCATTGATTTGGAGACCGCCCTGCGCCTACTCGCGCTCCCGCGCGAAGTGGGTGTCGACCCTGAGTCTGGCGAGATGATAACCGCTCAAAATGGTCGCTATGGCCCCTATCTCAAGAAGGGCACCGACACCCGGTCACTCGATAGCGAAGAGAAGATCTTCGAGATCGACCTGGAAGGCGCCCTCGCCCGCTATTTGGAGCCTAAGTATGCCGGTCGACGCCAGGCCTCAGCGCTCAAGACCTTTGAAGCTGACCCTGTCAGCGGCAAGCCCATTCTGCTGAAAGACGGACGTTTTGGTCCCTACGTGACCGATGGCGAAGTCAATGCCACGGTTCCCCGGGGCATGCCCATCGACGAGCTCGACTTCGAACAGGCTGTCCAGCTCATTGCCGACAAGCGAGCCAAGGGCCCAGCTCCGAAGCGCGCTGTGAAGAAGAAGGCCCCGGCAAAGAAAGCCACTGCCAAAAACACCACCACTAAGACGGTGAGCAAGGCCGGTGCCAAGAAGACCGCCGCGGCAAAGAGTGGGAAGCCTAAGTCGCTCACCATTACCGAGGCGGCTGACTAATGGCCGGCGTATTCATCACCTTCGAGGGCGGTGACGGCTCGGGCAAGACAACGCAGATTGGTCTGCTCCAGCAATGGCTGGCCGATAAGGGTCACACCGTCGTTGTCACCAGGGAGCCAGGCGGAACAGATCTCGGCAACGAGTTGCGCGACATCATTCTGCACAGCACCGGCTTTATTGCGCCGAGGGCAGAAGCACTTCTCTATGCAGCCGATCGCTCGCACCATATATATACGTTGGTTCGCCCAGCTCTCGAGCGCGGCGAGATTGTGGTCCAAGACCGCTATTTCGATTCTTCGGTGGCCTATCAGGGCGCCGGTCGCGTCCTCGACGCGACCGAAGTGCGTGAGCTCTCTCTCTGGGCGACCGAGCGCCTGATGCCGCACCTCACGGTTTTGCTCGATGTTCCCGCAGACGTCGCTAAAGCCCGCCAAATCGAGGACGACCGCCGTTTTGATCGTCTCGAAGCTGAAGCTGAGGACTTCCACCAGCGAGTGCGGGAGAGCTATCTCGCGCTTGCCAAGGCCGAACCCGATCGTTTCCTGGTTCTCGATGGCACGGCGTCGGTGGAGTCCATCCACGAGGCAATCACTAAGCGCGTGTCAGACCTGGTCGGCTAGCCTGGGCCTATGACCCTCTGGGATGAGCTCGTTGGCCAAGACCACGCGATTTCCCTGATGAAAGAAGCCGCTAGACCAGGCTCTGCGGCGATGACTCACGCGTGGTTGATTACGGGGCCTCCCGGTTCCGGGCGATCAACGCTTGCCCATGCCTTTGCCGCCGAACTCCTCGGCGTTGGTAGCGATCCGGTGCGCTCTGCCCAGGTTGTCGCTGGCGCTCACCCCGACGTCTCTATCCTTGCCACTGATCGGGTCACTATCACGATTGATGAAGTCCGAGCTCTTGTCTCCTTTTCCTATTTCTCTCCCTCCACAGCGAACTACCGGGTTGTCGTTATTGAAGACGCCGACCGGATGACTGAGCGGACCTCCAATGTCTTGCTCAAGGCGCTCGAGGAACCACCCCCGCAGACCGTCTGGATCCTGTGTGCTCCAAGCCCCGCTGATGTGTTGCCCACAATTCGCTCCCGCATGAGAAGCATCACCCTGCAAGTTCCGAGCGTTCACGATGTTGCGGCCCTGATAACTGCGCGTGAGGGTGTTGACGAGGACAGCGCTCTGGTGGCCGCCAGGGAAGCACAGAGTCACATCGGGATGGCAACGCGGTTGGCCACCGATGAAGAATCCCGTCGCCGGCGCGACGCCTATGTGGCAGCGGTGCTGGGCATTGGTTCTGTGTCACAAGCAATGGCGGCGGCAGCAACACTCTTGGACCTCGCGAAAAGCGATGCTGACGCCTTGGTGACTAAGCAGGATTCGGATGAGCGCGATGCGCTCTTGAAATCCCTGGGGCTGCAACCAGGTGGAGCAATCCCGCCTGCACTGCGCTCGCATGTCAAAGCACTGGAAGAAGATCAAAAGCGTCGCTCCACTCGCAGTCTGAGGGATGCGGTGGACCGGATTCTTGTTGATGTGATGTCGGTGCTGCGCGACGTTCTGATGCTTCAGGTCGGAGCCGGTGTTGAGCTGGTGAACCAGCGTCACATCCCAGCCATCGAGAATCGTGCTGCAAGCAGCACATCCTCTGTGACGTTGTCGGCTCTGGACGCGGTGAACCAGGCGAGAGTCCGGATGTCGAACAATTCGCCTCCCTTGCTGGTGCTTGAGTCGCTGTTGATCCAGGTCAGCGGTCGAATCCCCGCGGTGAGCTCATGAGGCGCATCGCTCTAGCAGCGGCTGTCGCCGCGGGCTTAGTGCTTATTGCCGGCTGCTCGAGCGAACCGGCCGCACCCGTCGACGCCAGGTCCTACTACTTTGACCAGGAGATCGAGTGGGAGGACTGCGACTCGGGCGCCGAGTGCGCGACCGTTCTGGCGCCGCTGAACTGGGACGACCTGGAAGCCGGGCAGGACATTGAGCTTGCTCTCTCCAGACATCAAGCCACCGGTGAAGCGCAGGGCTCGCTACTCGTTAACCCGGGTGGCCCAGGGGCCAGTGGCTTCACCTTCGTTCGTGATTCTGTGGATTTTGCGGTGGGGGCAGCGCTACGTGAATCTTTCGACATTGTCGGCTGGGATCCGCGTGGCGTGAACGAGTCGACACCAGTGTCCTGCGCCACGAGTGATGCGGACCTTGATTACTTCTTCTTCGGAGAGCTCGAGGCGGAACCTGACACTCCCGAGTGGGAACAGGAACTCCTGGACGAGTCCATTCGCTTTGGTACCGAGTGCCTGGAGCACACCGGGGAGCTCCTTCAATACGTAGACACAATGTCGACCGTTCGTGACCTGGATCTATTGCGGCACCTTCTCGGCGATGATCAGCTCAACTACCTGGGCTACTCCTATGGAACCTTGATTGGCGCGCTCTATATAGATACGTTCCCCGAGAACGTGGGACGACTTGTTTTGGATGGCCCAGTGGACCCCGCAGCAAGCCAGTTTGATCTCGTGCTGAATCAATACCGGGGCTTCGAAGAAGCCCTGATGGCCTATGTGGACTACTGCATCGAGATGGGCATGTGTCCTTTTGAGGGTGACCGCGATGCCCAATTGGCCTCGGTGTCTAAGCTCTATGACCGTCTCGAGGAAGACCCCCTCCGACACAGCGATGGTCGCTTGGTGGATCACTCGATGCTCCGTACCGCGATGGTGACGACTCTCTACTCGCAACAAAACTGGAGCTACTTGACCCAGCTCTTTGTTGAGGTGGAGCAGGGACTGACCGATACGGCAATTTTCTTGGTCGATTTCTACTACGACCGCCAAGACGGCGTCTATCAGGACAACTCGATGGAGGCCTTCATCGCCATCAACTGTCTTGATTACCCCGTCGAATACGACCCGGAGGTGATTGCTGCCCAGGGTGAGCAATTACGAGAGGTTGCCCCGTATACGGCAAGGCCCAGTGGTTACGGCGACCTGGTGTGCCAGAACTGGCCCTTCCCACCCCGTCTTGTGAAGGGTCCGGTCAGTGGCGAAGGGGCAAACCCTGTCCTCGTTATCGGCACCACCGGTGATCCCGCTACTCCCTATAACTGGTCGCTGTCTCTCGCGGAACAGCTGGGCCAAGCCCGTCACCTGACCCTGGAGGCCGAGGGCCACCTCGCCTATAACAAGGACTCTGCCTGCATCAACGATGCCGTCGAGCAGTACTTTCTTACTGGTGACCTGCCAGAAGACGGGCTGATCTGCAGTTCGTAGGAGCGCCTGCGACTACCATTGGCCCGTGACACCACCGGCCAGACGCCTCCCCTTTGTGCTGCTTCAGGTCGCCAATTTCGCTGGGGCCTCTGCAAATGCCATGACCTTCATTGCCATTCCTTGGCTGGTTCTTGAGCTGACCGGGTCTGCGCTCAGCACGGGAATTGTCGCAGCCCTGGCAGCGATTCCGGCAATTGTGATGTCGCCGCTGGCTGGCCTACTGATTGATCGAGTGGGTCGGGCAAAGATTTCCATTCTCTCCGATGTCCTCTCCGGCCTTTCTGTTCTGATGATTCCTGCTGTTGCCACGACCGGTCGCCTCGATCTCTGGGTTGTTGCCGCGGCAGCACTGCTGGGGGCGATTTTCGACCCCGCCGGTTACACCGCGCGCAAGACGCTGATTGAACCCACCGCCAAGGCCAGTGGGGTGAGTCTGGCGCGGGCAAACTCGTTGCACGAAGCCCTCTTTGCTCTTGGCTTTGCGCTCGGACCAGCGCTCGGCGCCGTGCTTATTGGTGCGGTGGGAACAATCATGTCTTTTGGTGTGATCACGGTCTTGTTTGGCGTTGCCTCGATTGCCGTCTGGGTTATTCCTTCCGCGGCAACCACGGTTCGGGAGGAGGGTCTGGAAGAGCCTGGTGCGTGGTGGCGGGATGCTATCGAGGGCTTCCGAGTGATTCGCGCAGACACTGCCCTGCTGGTCATTACCGCTTTCATTGTGTTCGTTGACTTTGTCTATATGCCCACCGAAGTAGTCATCCTTCCCACCTACTTCCAGTCGATCGATAACCCGTGGGGGTTTGGTGTGGTGATTTCCGCCATGGCATTGGGTGGAGTGGTTGGCGCTTACTCCTATGCGCCGCTCGCGGCGCGCTTTAAGTTGCGCACGATTGTCCTCGCCAGCGCGATGTCATCATCGGCGCTGCTGTTTGGGCTGGCGTTCTTCCCACCGGTGTGGGTCATGGCGGTCTTCGGCCTTGCCGTCGGTATGTCATGGGGGCCGATGGGCCCCCTCTTGAACACTCTCGTGCAAACGCGCTGCCGTCCCTCGGTTCAAGGCCGAGTCTTCGGAGCCCAGATGGCATTGTTTGCCAGCGGGCCACCGATGGGAATGGTGGTGGTCGGCGGGCTCGTCGAGGGATTTGGCGTTGCGCTGGTCTATCCGTTCATCGTGTCGGCTGTGTTTCTCTGTGCACTGGCGCTGCTTGGTGTTCGCCAGCTCGCTGGCGTCGACCGGTAGCGCTCGTCTCAGTAGAATTTGGGTGTGGACGATCTTGGAGTTTTTGATCTGGTAACTGGTCTTCCAGTTCACGTCTTTGTGACCCACGCCGTGGTCGTCCTGCTACCGCTGGCCGTGGTCCTGCTGATTCTTGTGGTGGCCTTCCCGAGACTTCGCCAGAACTACCGCTATCCGGCCGTTGGCCTAGCCATCATCGGCGCCCTCTCGGCGATCGTCGCCGAGCAGTCCGGTGAAGCACTTGAGGCGAGGGTCGGCGTTGCCGAAGAACACTCGGAGTGGGGCGAAATGCTTCCCCCGGTTGCCGTGGCTCTCGCCGTTCTTTCAGTGATTTGGCTTATCTTTTCTCGCATGTCGTCATCACGTGGAAAGATTCTGGCCGCTGTTATCGGTGGCATTGTCGTCATCGTCGGCATTGTCGCCGTCGTCATCACCGTTCTTGCCGGCCACTCGGGCGCCGATGCCACCTGGGGCGTCCGGGTGTCAGAGACTGACACCGCGGTTGTGGGACCAGCCGACGAGGCCGCTATGCCAGAGGCTCCAGCTGAGGAGGCGCCTGCGCCGAGTGCCGACGCCAGTGTTCTGAGCATGGAGACGGTCGCGATGAACGATTCGGAAGACAGTTGCTGGAGCGTTATCAATGGCAACGTCTATGACCTGACCGACTGGATTTCTTCCCACCCCGGTGGCGCGAGCCGAATTCTTGGGCTGTGTGGCATCGATGGCACCTCTCAGTTCGAAGGCCAGCACGGCGGCTCAGCCTCAGCCGAGGGAACTCTTGAGAGCTACCTTCTCGGAGCGATTGGCGATCCAGCCCCTTAGGCCGGATTGGTTATCTCATGGCTGAAGAGAAGTGGCGCGGCAAGGTCCCGCTGTGGGCGTGGATTATTGCGGGCTTAGTGATCGCCAGCACCCTCTACACGAGGATGCTCTCCTAAAGAACCTGCTTGTCTATTAGCATTGTGTGGTCCCCGACAGGGGTTTGCCGCCTTAGCTCAGTTGGTAGAGCGTCTCACTCGTAATGAGAAGGTCGCGGGTTCGATTCCCGCAGGCGGCCCCGGCTCTCCACTGGCAGATTTATGCCCCTGGCTACCGCACAAACAGGGCGTCAAAAATGACCTGGCCGTCTTCTTCCCGCAAGCTAAACGAGGTGGTCAGTGAGTCGAAGGTCTGCGTCCCCAAGCCCGGCCGTGCTGCGAGCATCAGGGTGCCAGGATGTGACACGGTGAGGCGGATGCGGCCAGGGACAGTCTCGACGAGCTCTACCGTCACGGTGTCCGGTGATTGATGCTTGATGGCATTGAATACTGCTTCGACCATGACGTCAGCGATGGAACCCGCGAGGGCATCCCCAGTCAGGGAGACGACCATCGCATCGTCTATGTTCCACTCGATGTCGCAGATTCCCTCCCAGGTGTCTCTGATTCGCTGCATTGTCAGACGCAAATCCGAGCCCGCGTTATCCAGGTGTGGCATCTGGTCGAGAAGCCTCGTAACCTCTTCGGAAAGCCAATTGCTGGTGTCGCTCACGTCCTGAGCAGTTCTGGCGCGGGACAGTCGAATACTGCCGGCGTTCAAAGCGGCCTGTAGCGGGCCATGGAGCATATTGCCAAGCGCCCTGTGGCGTTGCCACTGAAGACGTCGGGCAACGGAGAGCTCTCGCTCGACGTCACTTTCTAGTTGCGCAATCTCCTCGCGCTGCCGCGCTACATACCGGGCCCCGTTCACCACCCCACCTAAAAGCACAGAGAGCGTGAGGGTCGCCGCGACTCCGACGAGGAATATGTTGTCAAAACCGAGCGAGGACGACGTGAGCAGTTGTGACATCACGGCAATGACTGAGCCCAATGCGCCGAGACCAAGACCGATTAGCGTCACATGAGTCCACCCCGAGAGGGTGCGGAAAATCCGGCGAGATACAACGTTTATTCCGGTGGCCCCGAAGCCAATCACAAGACTGAGGACAATCGTCGCTGCGAGGCCTTCCAGTAGCGTGCCCGCAGTAAGGTTCCTCGGCAACAGTGTGAGACCGAAAATGAGCCCGGTGAGTCCTGGGGCAAGCGGTGCGCTCTGCAGTGCGAGGGTCACAAAGGCGCGCAGCGCAACTCGCACCGTTCCGGGCTTGGGCGCTGCAACCAAGTCTCCTCTGGGATTTTGGAGGGAGTTGCTGAGCGGTCTGACGACCGAATTCACGATGTCTTTCAGCGATTGTCTCGCCTGCGTGGTTCCCAGGCTTGGGATCAACCGAAGCCTCGGTTCGATCTCACCCCTCACCCAGCCCGCGAGTTCTGACGCGTAAGCGTCGATGGCTGACTCTACGGTCTCCACCGTTCTCTCGCGCGCGTCCGAGAGGGAAACAATTGCTGCTTGGTTTCGTCGCCATTCGCCCACAAGCCCAACAACCAACACGGAGAGAACCAGTCCCGGAGCAAAAACACTGACGCTGACCACAGCTCTAAATTCGGCGGTCAGATTATCGTCAATTCCTGCGAGGCCGATTGCCCAGTCCAGGCCATAACCACGGAGGGCAGAGAGACCAAGAAGAAGAACGCCAATCCCGGCCCCAGCAAGCGGTTGAGACAGCCGACCCGAGACCCCACGGGCAGCGAACGCTAGAACGGCGAATACCGCCAGAGTAAGAAACGTGTTCGCCACGAGACTAACGAGCGGTTGTGACCTTACGAGCATCAGATTGCCAAATGCGAAGACAATGGTCGCGACAATGGTCGCCACAATCAGCCCCCAGATGGACCAGGTCGAGGGGCGCCCAAGTAGGTCGATCCACTCAGTGGTGGCGTTCTTAGACATTCTTCTGTGGGGGGAAGCCAAAGACATCCACGTAGGCGCGAATTGCGGCGACGCGCGGATTCTGCTGGTCACTGGGAGCCACACCTAACTTTAGAAAAATGGCTTGGAGGGTGCGCTCCACTGATCGCTCGGTGACCTCGTTGTTCTGAGCGATTGCTTTATTGGTGAGGCCACCTGCAACCTCGCGCAGTATCGAGAGCTGGTGGGTCGTTAACCTATCGAGTGGACTCGACTTGAGCGAGGAATGCTTGATCGGAGTGCGCGTGGAGGACAATGCCGATTCAATGGCGTCCACCAATTCGTCGGTGTTGTCGAGATTGTCTTTTCCCGCCACCGCATAGGAGGCGGGAAGTGAACCCTTGTCAGCCGAGACGTTGACCAGGTCCGGGGTCTTGGACAAAAACACAATGCCCACACCAGGTTGAGAACTTTCGATGGCTTTGGCGAGCTGGATCCCTGATGGGCCGTCACCCAAATGAACATCCAAGAGAGCGACATCCAGCTCTTCGTTTTTCATGATCGCCCGCGCCTGGCTGACCGTGTGCGCCACAAAGCATGTGAAGCCACGCTCCGAGAGGATCGTCCCAATGAGAGAGGCAAGAAGGCGGTCGTCATCGAGAACAAGAACGCTTCGTCGTCCAACAGCCATCTGATTTAACTCTCTCGGGCGGGTCTTCTCCATAGTAAACGTGGCAAGACCAGTGTCCACGGGGTGCTTTATGGCTCGGCTAAGGGCGTCGGGAAACCGACGATTTCAACCGGGCCTCATCGCCGGGTTGAGAACATGAAGTTCGTTGGAGGTTCCGAACCCTCATCACAATCACGCCGGAGGTTAAGCAATGACTGTCGTCCCTTGGGCCGCTCTGCAGAGATTTGCAGCTCTCCTCGCGGTCTTCGTGGTGGCTGTTGTTGGTCTGATCGTCACTCCGACGAGTAAGGCACATGCGACGGGGGCCTGCCCGACAACGGGCGCCACAACCGCCTACGCGGGAGGGACCGGAACTACAGCAGACCCCTTCCTGATAGCCACTCCGCAGCAGTTGGCGCTGCTATCCGCCACTTCAGCCGATTGGGGCAAGCACTTCCGCCAAACGGCAAACATCGACTTAGGTGGGTGCCAGTGGACGTCAATCGGCGTCGACACCGTCGCGCCGTTCACCGGCTCCTATGACGGTGGCGGCTTTACGATCTCTGGTCTGTCCATTGGCGACCAGATTGGTACGGCTGTCGGACTCTTCGGCCTGGTTGGCGGTGTCGCGCCTACGGGGGTCACGATTACGAATCTAACCCTAGCCGGAACGATAGATACCTCCGACGCTCGAGTTGGAGGGCTCGCCGGCTATGTTCTCGCCGCTAATGCCCGAGCTACTTTTTCAAAAATCCGGGTTGAGATGGACATCACCTACCGTTCCGGCAACTACGCGGGAGGGGTAGTCGGTGAGGTGTACAACGCGGACGTTTTGTACTCTTCCTATGAAGGCACTTTTTCTTCCACCTCCAATTTCGGAGTCACCGCTGGGATTGGCGGCTGGGGCTCCTCGGCGAGCAACCGAATGGTGATTGTTGATTCCTACGCTCGGGCAGCGTTTTCTGGAAGCTCGACCCTGCAGGGTGGAATTTCGGGCTGGAACTCGGCAACGGTCACTCGGTCGTACTCGGCCTCGTCCGGCGGGGACGCTGGTGTTGCTGTTAGTACCCTCACCGCATCTGGTGTGTTCTGGGACACGACAGTCGGACCTGCGACCGCAGACCGAAGCGGGCAGGTTTCTGGGGCCACAGGGTTGGACTCAACTACGATGAAAACCCGATCACCATACAGCCAGGCCAACTGGAACATCGTTGACGGCTGGGAGCCCTTCGACACCGGTGCAAACAAGATTTGGGGCATCTGTTCCGGGGTGAACGACGGGTATCCCTTCCTCCTCTGGGAATACAGCGCTAACCCTTGTCCTGCTCCATCCGGCGGCTCTTCAGGGTCTGGAACGAGCGCAACAGCTGGCCCTGCCATTCACCTTGATTTGAAAGCAAGCGTCGGGGATCAGATTTCCGGACGTCCGGTTGAGATTGCGGGTACTGGGTTGGGAGGGGGGTCGGCCTACTCACTGGTGGTGCGCTCGACTCCCAACACTTTGGATAGCGGAAGTGCCAGTGGACTGGGGAACTTCTCGAACACGTTGCGCATGCCAGCGCTTCCCGCCGGGACTCATACCCTGACTTTGACCGCCATAGCACCCGATGCGTCCACATTGTCCCTCGTGCAGAGTTTCACGGTCTCGGCAACCGGGGTTGTGACAGCGGTGTCGGAGCCGCTCGGCAACGTGGAGCGGAAGCTGGCGGTCACCGGTGCGGACCCCTCGGCCGCGACCTCAGGCTTGGGCATCGCCTTTGCGTTGATTGCTATCGGTGTCATCGCAAGGTTAGGCACCCGCCGCGTTGCTGGATTCTCGAGCTAGGTCGCCGATACGCCAAGGCGGGTTCGATTCCCGCAGGCGGCCCGGGCGAACGTGGACGCAGGTTGACCACATTCCAGACGATCTGATGCTAGAAACAAAGGCATGGACTTCAGTCTGGAACTGTTCATTGGTGTTGCTGCGATTGGACTTGCCGCCTACACAGCGCTGCTTCAGCGGCGCCACAATTTCTTGTCCTTGAAGCCGATCGGTCAAATCAAGTTTCACGACTATGAGAACCGTGTGGCCGTGAGAATCTCGAACGCCGGCTTGGGTCCACTGGTGATTCGTAAATTCGAGGCGACCGACGGTTCGCTTGAGTTCCCGAACTTGATTTCAGCAATGCCTGACCTCGGGCCTGAGACTGCCTGGGAAACCTACTTCGAGGAGCTCGTGTCGGTGGCGGTCTTGCCTGGCGAAGAGGTCGTCGTCATCGCGCTCGAGGGAAACCCTGAGGACAAGGATTATCAGGTGGCTAGGTTGGGCGTGAGAGAGCGCCTATCGCAGCTCACCGCGACGGTTCATTTTGAAGATGCCTATGGGCGCAGAATGAAGCCCGTCACCAGGTCACTTTCCTGGTTTGGCCGCGCCAAGCCGAAACTAGCGGGACTCTGAGCTCGGGGGGCGCATCGTGCCTCACGAGCAATGAAGTTGGGTCCTAGGCCAGCTCTTTCGATTCTGGCTTGCGCGACCGCTCGGTGCCCGGTGGGGTTTGGGTCCCTAATCGGAATGAAGCCAACAGTCCAAGCACAAGAAACCCCGCTGCGAAGAAGGATGCGCTTCTCGCGCCGTCGGTGAGCGCCTCGCCGCTGGCCCGCTGGATTTCCTCGGCGACTGAGGCCTCGACCGCTTGAGCGGTCAGCGCCTCGGTGAGTCCAGGGATCACGCCACCGGCGGAGTCCACCACCGATTCGACAATGCCAGTCTGCGCTGTGGCAGAGACGCCCAGCGTGGTGAGTCGGTCCTCGAGTGAGGCTTCCGTTCCGGTGAACAACATGGTGCCGATCACCGCGATGCCCAGCGCTGAGCCAACCTGACGCGCTGTGGATTGTGAGCCGGATCCTTGGCCGGTCTTCTCCATGGGAACGTCGACCATGATGACACCGGTCAGTTGCGCTGTCGCAAGCCCGACACCGATGCCGTAGAGGAACAGGAATGGTGCGATAGCGACCCACCCTGTGTCGCTTGCAGCGACGAGACCGAATCCGACGATTCCGACAATTTCAAGACCCACACCAAGTTGGACCGCACGGGCTGCCGGAAGTTTGCCAGAGAGAGCCCCTCCCACTCCAGAGGCAACGAAAGCGCCGCCGGCAAGAAAGAGAAGCACCAGGCCAGCGCCAATCGGTGTCATCCCAATCACATTTTGTAACCAAAGGGGAATCGCAAATATTAAGCCAAATTCGCCCATGGAGATGATGAGTGCTGCGACAGTTCCGTTCCTAAAGGACGCGATGCGATAAAGCTTCAAGT
The DNA here is from genome assembly GCA_021741945.1 of Pontimonas sp. Lineage (GTDB taxonomy): Bacteria > Actinomycetota > Actinomycetes > Actinomycetales > Microbacteriaceae > Pontimonas. The sequence goes on along the minus strand of JAIOWV010000001.1, from coordinate 14,625 downwards.
CGAGGAGGACGCTCTTGTTGTTTCGCTCACGCTTCGTTTCCCACCAGACAAAGACGATGCCCGCCACTACTGCGATCGCCAGCGCGACCGGAATGACTGAGATCCCACCCGCAGGCCAGATCAGATCGCCAACTTGGAAACTGTTCTTCGGGTTAACCAACCACCACCCATAGACGCGACCTTCAATCAGTCCGAAGACAAGTGGCCCGAAAAGCACTATGGAGAGAGCCGCCCCGACCCAGTCGATGGGCTGCTTGGCCCCAGGTGCCTTTGACTCGAAGACATACAGAACGAGGCCTGCGATGATCAGGATGCCAAGCGGGACATTGATCAGAAATGCCCACCGCCAGGTGAAGTCGGTAGCAAGCCAGCCTCCCAGAACGGGTCCTACAGCCACCATGCCACCAATAGTCGAACCCCACACAGCAAAGGCGATCCCACGCTCCCTGCCTTGGAAGGTCGCATTCACCAGCGAGAGCGTCGTGGGCAACACCATCGCGCCGCCGAAGCCTTGAATCACCCGAGCGAGAATGAGGCTACTTGCAGTGTCTGCGGAGCCAGCCCACACCGATGCCGCGACAAAAATGACAATCCCAACAAGCAGCACCAGACGTCGACCAAATCGGTCAGCCAGTGATCCCCACACGAGGAGGGTCGCCGCAAAGACCAAGACGTAGCTTTCTTGAACCCATTGGACCTCGGTGGAGCTCAGTCCAAGGTCTCCAATAATCTCGGGGAAAATCGTATTGACGATGGTTCCATCGATGATGACCAGCGAAATGGCTAGCGAAATGAAGAGCAGGCCAATCCAGCGCTTACGAGTTGATGCCATGGTGGTGTTCCTCACCGATTGAGTTACGGTCCTGGAGAGCGGGGTGTCTTCCCGAGTCTAGGGCGGGATCTGCGGCCTGGCCTGTCCGCCAGTGCGAGCGAGGTGGTCCTGCCTACGAGTCGGCCGCTCGGAATACCGCCTGTGCGATGGCTCCGCCCGCCGGTCGGTTGGTGAGTGACAGTGTGGCGCCGCTCCTGGCTGCGAGCTGCTGTGCAATCGCAAGGCCGAGACCAGTTCCCTCATAGTCATTAGGTCCGCGCCAGAACCGGTCGAACGCGCGTTTCTCGTGCTCGGCGGACAGCCCCGGGCCATTGTCCTCAACACTGATGGTTGTTGTAGTGCCAGCCCTACTTAGGGTCACATTCACCGTGCCCCCTGCCGGCTCAACTGCCACCGCGTTATCCAGAAAGACATCAACAATCTGTTCGAGTGCAGTAGGCGCCGCCCAGACTTCGAGCCCCTGCTCGATTGTGGCGCTGATCTGTTTGCCAGCCTCCTCGGCCAGGTTTCGCCAGCTAGCGATTCGCTCGGCACAGACGGCAGAGGCATCGACGAGTTCGATCACCTCACTACCTGCTCCGGCGCGTCCGAGTGCCAGTAGGCCATCGATGAGACGGTTGAGTCGAGCCACTTCTGCCTCAATAGCGTCGAAGCGCTCGTCCATTTTTGGTGTTGACGCAAGCGATGCCCTTAAGCCCTCAATCCTCAACATGATTGCGGTGAGGGGGGTGCGCAGCTGGTGGGAGGCATCGAACGCAAATCGCTTCTGCTCCTCGACTAGGACGCTTACACGGTCGGCCATTGCGTTGAACGCCCGGGCCAGTGCGCGGCTGTCGCTGGGTCCAACATCTTCCCTCGCGCGAGCAGACAGATCGCCACGTGAGATGGCGGCTGCCGCCTCGTCAAGCTCTTTCAGGCCTCGCGCCAGAGTCCTCGAGAGAATCAGGGCCAGGATGGCACCGAGGGCGAGCGTGGTCAGCGCCACCAAGCCAATTCCCGAGAGTTGCCGGTTCACTTCTTTGTCGATCGCGGCTTTATCAAAGGTCAAGCGAACTGCGCCCAAAACCTCGTCACCGCTAAAGACTGGGACTGCCACATAAACGAGTGTCAGATTCAGGGTTTCGGAGAATCGCTCGCCCGTGGCCACAGAACCGGAGAGCGCTTCGAGAAACTCGGGGCGATTGGCGTAGCTGATGCCAACCCGGTTTTCCTCGGGGTCATTGGTGACTACGGCGATTCCTGAGCGATCCACAATCACCACCCGCGCCCCACCGGCTTCGCGGTAGGCCTTGGCGAGGTCGCGGACCGGACTGAGGTCGGTGGGGGTTAGCGACTCCAGAGCTTCTTCGGCACGGCCGGCGAGAACGAAAGCGTCTCGTTCTAGTCCGGTCAGTAGCCGGTCGCGTTCAACGCCCTGGATAAAAATCGCAAAGGGCAGGGTCGATGCCGCTAGCGCGATAAGCACGATGCCGAGAAAACTCGCGAGGAGAAGCCGTCTCATTGCGGCTCATGGAGCCGGAACCCCACTCCACGGACGGCCTGAATCCAATCAGGATTTCCTAGCTTCTTGCGCACAGATGCAACGTGGGCATCAAGAGTCTTCGTGCTTCCGTACCAATTCATGTCCCAGACGTCTTGAAGTATCGTTTCCCGCCGGTGAGCGGTGTCTGGATCCGCCGCCAAATAAGCGAGAACGTCAAACTCCTTCGGCGTCAACGTTAGTTCCGTGCCCTCGAGGAAGGCGCGCCTCTGGCGCACATCGACCTGGAGTTGGCCGACCGTGAGAGTGGATTCTTCGCTCGGCTCTGCCGCGACGGAGAACCGTCGATGGACTGCGCGGATTCGGGCGAGGAGTTCTCTCATGCCAAAGGGCTTCACGAGGTAATCATCGGCACCTAATTCGAGCGCCAAGACCCGATCGGCCTCATCGCCGCGAGCGCTGATGACGATGATGGGTGTGTTGGTGGTCTGTCGGGCAACTCGGGTGACGTCAGTGCCATCGAGATCTGGTAGCCCAAGATCAAGTAGGACGACGTCCCAACCACCCCGTGCCAATAATTCAAGACCGTCGTGGCCCGACCGTGCTGGAGTCACGCTCCAGGAGACTGCCTCGAGGGCGTCCACGATCGCACCCGCGATTGACGGGTCATCTTCGATGAGAAGAACCTTCACGCGCCTATTCTGTCGCGCCCTCGGGTGCGGATAATTCGCGCGAGGGTGTTTGGCCCGTTATTCGGGAAAAATTTGGACGTTTCTTGGAAATTGTCCTGCAATTCCTTGGGTGTGCTGGACGTAGCCTCAAAGCATGTCAAACAACATATTGATAGGCCTCGGCATAATCGGCATCCTCGGTACCGGCTCGGCCGCAGTGGTCGCCAACACCCAAGCGCTCGTCGACACCAATTCGTCACCTCTCATCGCGGCGAGTGAAGTTCTGCTCCCCGACCCTGCCACGGCCACCCCTTCCGAACTGGCCCCGGAGAGTCCGCAGACCCCGATTGAGACAATCCCCACCGAGGCAGTGAGCCCGGAGGCTACGAGCACTCGGCAAGTGTCCCCGCCCCCGACAACTGTTGCTCCAATCCAGACTGCGCCGGTCGATGGGACATCGAGCGGGTCGTCGTATTCAGAGAGCGACGATGACGACGACGATGACGATGACGACGACCACGACGACGATGACGACGACCACGACGACGAGGACCACGACGACGATGACGACTAGTAACGCGACGGGTGCGATAACCCGTCAGTTCTTCACCTTCGCAACGTCCGTCGCAGTTGTCGGCCTCACAAGCGTGCTCAGTTCGCAGTCGGCAGCGGCCGAGATCCAACAGCAGGAGCGTGCCGCGCAAGAGGCTGCGCTCAGGGACGCAATCGCCCTGGCAATCCACACCCAGGTTCGTCAAGAGGTTGCCGCACTGACCCCGCTTCCTGAATCGCCAGCGACGGCTAGCACGCCAGTGCAGAAGGCATCGCCGGCCCCGGCTGTCGCCTCAACGCCGACGGCTCCGGCAGCGGCTCCGGCCCCCGCGCCCGAAGCGGCACCCGCTGCTCCAGCGCCCGCTCCTGCCCCCGAAGCGGCACCTGCTGCTCCAGCGCCCGCTCCGGCTCCGGTCGACGCCGTCACCGCGGGTTCCTAGTCGATGACACAACTCACCTCGCTGTCTGACCCTGTGGCCTCGGCGATTCATTCAGCGCTGTTCTCCGAGACGTCTGGTCCACGCTCCTTCGCAGCAGAGGGCAGGGTTATGGGAACCAACGCTCGAATTCTGACCATTGGCGGGATGCCAGATCTTGCCGATCGCATGTTCGATCTCTTGAAATCGTTAGAGCTCCGATGGAGCCGGTTCATTGACTCGTCGGAACTCTCCGTTGCCAACATGAACCCCGGAATTGCGCAGCCGGTGTCCGAGGATACGCATGAGCTCATTGAGGCGATGAAGCGGGGTCACGCGTTGACACATGGAGCTTTCGATCCAACGCTTCTCCCCGCACTGGTCGCTGAGGGTTATTCGACGTCGCTTGTCAGTCCGGAACTCACGACCCGAGTGCACGAAGCGGCGCGCTCGCGGGGCAATTTGCTTGGAGTTGAGCTTGGACCTGGAACCCTCACGGTTCCGACCGGGACAATGATTGATTCGGGCGGAGTGGGCAAAGGCCTGGCGGCCGATATCGCTGCGCGCATGGCCACGGAGGCCGGCGCCATGGGAGTCCTTGTCGACCTGGGAGGGGATGTGCGCGTCAGCGGGTTCTCACCCCGTGGTGACTCCTGGCGCTTGGCCATTGAAAACCCCCTCGACACGTCGCGGCGGCTCAGTGTGATCACAGTGGCAGACTCGGGCGTTGCGACCTCGACGGTAACGAAACGGCGGTTTCGGTCTGGCTCCCGCGAGACCCACCACATTGTTAGTCCTAGAACGCTCAAAAGCACGACCTCGGACACGATTCAGGCCACGGTGGTCGCGCCCACCGCCGCGGACGCCGAGATGTGGACCAAGGTCGCCTTCGTCGATGGGCATGCTGCGCTACTAGACCTCGCGAGACGGTACCGATTTGAAGCCGGGTGCTTGCTGGTTTCTGGAGAGTGGGTCACCACACCCGGATGGCCGGTGACGGATGCTTGATTTCAGTGATCCGCAGATTTGGTGGTTTCTGACCCGAGCTAGCGCGATAGTTGCCTGGGTCTTGCTCACTGTGACAGCTCTATGGGGAATTTTGTTGAAGACCCGAATCCTGCGCGGTGCGGATAATCCTGACTGGCTCAAAGTCACCCACCGTTACATCTCTGGTTTGGCCATGACGATGGTGGCCGTGCATATTGTCACGCTTCTTCTCGACGACTACATCGATTTTGGGTGGGCGGATGTGCTTATTCCCTTCGCTACCTCGTTCGAACCTCTTCCTGTGGCTCTGGGTGTCATCGCTTTCTGGCTGCTGGTAGCGATACAGGTGACAGCGTTACTGGCGAAGTGGTTGCCGGAGGCTTTCTGGAAAGCAGTTCACCTCTCTAGCTACGGCGTGCTCTTGCTTGTGGCATTGCACTCAGGCCTCGTGGGGACAGATGTGGGCACCCCCTGGTACACCGCAGTTTCACTCGTTCTCATCACGACGGCCACCTTGGCCGTGGTGATTCGCTTCATCATTGCTGGCCGAGAAAAGCCAGCACCGAGAAAGACCCCTGCGACGGTAGCCGCACCACAGGGTGACGCAATCCGGGCGATGCCAGCCTCCAACTTCACAGCCCGGGTTGTGGACCGCGTTGATTCGGGTTCCGGTCTTGCTCTCATCACCCTGACCCCGGTGGACAAGAACCTTGAGCTTGAGTGGGAGGCAGGGGCCCACCTCACCTTGCACTTAGGCAATGGACTCGAGCGCCAGTACTCGTTGGCAGGCGATCCGGCTGAGCAGGACAGCTTGCTCATAGGCGTCAAAAACACCGGTGGGCCGGGGGGAGGAAGCACCTGGGTTCACGAGAATCTGCACGTCGGCGACGAAATCCTCTGTGATTTCCCGCGCAACCATTTTCCACTCAAGCCAGCGCGCAGGTATCAGTTCATCGCCTCCGGAATCGGGATTACTCCTCTGCGATCCATGCTGTACGCCTTGCCAGCTAGTCGTGAGTGGACACTGCTCTACATCGCGCGAAGCGCCAAGGACATGCTCTTTGCTGAGGAACTGGTCGAACTGTACGGCGAGAGAGTTAGTCTCTGGGCAACCGGGGACCGGGGCTCCAGGCCGGATCTCGCCAGCCTTATTGACCCGGCCGCAGAGGTTTATGCCTGTGGATCAGCAGCGGTGCTCGACGAGCTCGAGCGGATTGTGCCAGCCAGGCGTCTTCATCTCGAACGGTTCGAGCCGAAGGTTCGAGTCTCGGGACGAGTCGGACAGGCTTTTTCGGTCCTCGCGGCGACAAGCGGGGTCTCGGTGGCAGTGAATCCGGGAGAGACCGTCGTTGGCGCCCTAGCAAAGTCGGGCGTTGTGCTCCCCGTGTCGTGTAACCGAGGGGTCTGTGGGACGTGCGAGGTCCGCGTACTTGAGGGCCAACCGGAGCACCTGGATTCGGTCATGAGTGACGCGGACAAGGATGAGCTGGGCATCATGTATCCGTGTGTGTCGAGATCACTCAGTGCCGAACTCACCCTCGAGGTCTAGCGCGACCTCGGGGGAGGCCAGGGCTAGGCCTTGTTGGTCTCTTCGCGGGAGTCGTGAATTCCCAAGCGATCCTCACGCTCGGCTTCTTCAAGAGACTCGCGGGCCACGTTTTCTGCCGTGATGCGAGCCTTTTCGGCGAGGCCCTCTCGAAGCGCCTGCTCGTTGGTGCGATTGTTCTTGACCATGAGTGTCCTCTCTTCGTATCTTTCACGATACCCCGGGTCAGTGGTGTGGTGGCGTGGTACCCAGGGAACTCCTAGCTCGAGCTGATGTGCTGGAGTTATGACACGCAATCGAATCACCTCAGCAGTAACGGGAGTTCTCGTCCTCGCCCTGGCAGCGGGCTGCACCATCAACATCGGCGCTCCCGCTGCCCCCTCCAGCGAACAGGGGGCCTTGGCATATTCGGCCAACGACATCATGTTTGCTCAGATGATGATTCCCCATCACCAACAGGCCATAGAGCTATCGGACCTGGCCATGGAAGTTTCTGCTTCGGAGGAAGTGCTGGATTTGGCGCAGCGCATCAAGGCGGGTCAAGACCCAGAGATTGAGGAAATGACCCGTTGGCTCGAGCAGTCGGGCGCTTCGTCAATGATGGAGGGTCACGACATGGGTGCTCACGGCATGAGCGGAATGGTCAGCGAGGCCGATCTTGAGACGCTAGCGTCGCTAGCCTCGCCGGAATTCGACGTCATGTTCTTGGAGCTCATGATTGCTCATCATGAAGGCGCTTTGGACATGGTCAGCATGATTGACAATTCCGCCAACACCGAGGTGCGTGCTCTGGCCGAGGCAATCACGGTGGCGCAGCGAGCCGAGATCGACGAGATGAAAGCTTTGCTTGGCGTCCTTGGCGGATAGCGTCGAGATGCCTGCCGCTGGAGTTTTGGATCAGGCGGAACTGACTCCCTGTAGACGGCCGTGTCAAGATATTGCCCTGAATCCTTGAGGAGCAAAAACCTATGAACGTCCAACCACAGGGCCTTCACCATGTCACGGCGATTGCCGGCGAACCCCAAAAGAACGTGGACTTCTACATCACGGGTTTGGGGTTGCGCCTGGTGAAGAAGACGGTCAATTTCGATGACCCTGGGACTTACCACCTGTACTACGGCGACGCCTCTGGGCAGCCCGGGACCCTCATGACCTTCTTCCCTTGGCGCGGTGTGAAACCCGGTGTTGTGGGCGCTGGCCAGTCCACTCAAACGGCTTTTTCTGTTCCGGCGGGTTCGCTCGGCTGGTGGCGTGAACATCTCACGGGGTTGGGCTTCGAGCCGAGGATTACGAGTACATCCTCATCTGAGGAGCGCCTGCTGGTCATGGATCCAGACGGGCTCCAGATCGAGATTGTGGCCACGAACGAAGATGACCCCCGTAACCCCTGGGAGTCAGCACTCCACCCGGCCGACTACGCGATTAGGGGCCAGCACTCTTCGGTTCTCACCGTGCGGGATCCGGAGCGCACGATTGGATTGCTGGTTAATGATTTGGGAATGCGCGTTGTTGAGGAAATGGGCAACCGCACGCGCATTGCGGCAGGAGAAGGAGGTCCCGGCGCGCTGATTGATGTGGTGGCCTCAAGCCTTGTGCCGCAAGGCTTGACCGCGGGCGGCACCGTTCACCACATCGCCTTCAGGGTGCCCGACCAGGCAACGCAGGCGATTTGGCGAGAGGAATTGGTCTCTCGCGGTCACGCGGTCACAGAGATTCTTGATCGCAACTACTTCACCTCGATCTACTTCCGTGAGCCAGGCGGCGTCCTCTATGAAATTGCGACCGACACACCAGGCTTCGATGTGGATGAACCACTGCTCGAGCTGGGGCGTTCGCTCAAGCTCCCGCCGTGGTTGGAGCCCTCCCGGGAAGCCATCGAAGCCCGGGTAGCGCCCCTGAGTGTGCCCTCGTCCAACAACCCGGAAGGGTTGGTGGCGTAGTGAGCGCAGTTGAATCGTGGCCTCACGTCTGGATTGATGGAAATCAGGACACACCAATCGCGCTCCTCCTTCATGGCACTGGCGCGGACGAACATGACCTAATTCCTCTGGGCAAAGCCCTTTTGCCGGGCTCGCCGATTCTGTCTCCCCGAGGTCGCGTCAGCGAAGGCGGTATGAACAGGTGGTTTGCGAGGATGGGCGAGGGAATCTTCGATGTTGATGACGTCATTTTTCGGGCAGGCGAATTGGCTGAGTTCCTGAACGACGCTCAGGCTCACTACGGGGTCGGGGACCGGCCGGTTGTTGCCGTGGGGTTTTCGAATGGAGCCAATATTGGTTCTGCCCTGGCCTTGCTGCACCCGACCTCGGTTCGCGCCGTGGCGGCGTTTTCTGGCATGTATCCCTTTGGTGATCGCGACCCGGTCGGCGATGCCACCGGGGTCGCTCTGTTTCTTGCCAATGGAACCGACGACCCGATGGCGCCGCTGCCAAGTGTCACAAAGCTGGATGAGGTTGCCTCGTCACATGGGGCTCATGTGACGCGGTCCGTCCGTCCTGGCGGGCATGGGCTCGGCGAGAGCGACCTGGCTGCTGCCGCGACATGGTTGGCGGGCCTGTCGCTCACAGAGGTTTAGAAGCTCCTTCCCAGCGCTTCGCGAACGCAGCGTTCTACGCTGAACTCATGAAAAAACAGCTCACCGCAGCAGCCCTCGTCGTCTCGTCACTCGGGATAACTGGATGTGTGGGTAATCCTCTCTCTGAGTCGATCTCTTCGCTCCAGGTGTGTAGCGAATCGGTGGGAATCCTTACCGAGATGCAAGAGGTTCTGCGCTTGGCGCTTGCGAACCCGCTGGCAGCGGATACCTACACTGTCCGACTTACCGAGCTCTCTGACGAGTTCAAGGCACTTGCTCCGCAGGAGCCAACCTTGGCCACCGCCCACGGTGACCTGAGCGCTCAGATTGATGTGGTGCTCGAGACTGTCGCGAACCCGAGCATCTCGGGCGTTGCTGACCTCCCGACGGTGATCGCCGAATCTCAGATTGCCTTGATGGATTACACCGCCGCCTGCACGCCCGGGGGATAGAGCACAGGAACTCAGTAATCCTTCCGTATTTCTGAAATTCAGAAATACGCTAGGATTTCGACATGTCCGATTTTCTCTCCATTCAATCGCGGGGGACCGTGTCGCTGCCGGCTGCCATCCGCAGGCGGTATCGCCTTGACGAGCCCGGCGCGCAGGTCGAGGTGATCGATGCAGATGGAGAAATTATTTTGAGGCCAAAGGTTGCTCTGGACGCGACACAGGCGTGGTTTTGGGACCCTAGCTGGCAGGCTGGTGAAAAAGAGGCTGAGGGCCAGCGCAACCGAGGAGAGGGGACCGATTACCCCAGTGGCGAGGACTTTCTCGAGAGCCTGGACGCTTCGGAGTGAAGTATCGGGTGCTTCCCCGTTTTAGTGCCGACTACCAGAAGTTGTCGGAGCAGGAGCGGCTCGCGTTCAAGAAGACTCTCGCCCGATTCATTGTCGCCTCCCGAGAATATGAGGCCAATCCGGAGAACTATGTGTGGCCCAAGTCGCTGCGGGTTGAGCGCCTGACGGGCACTGGCATCATGGCGATGACCTGGTCCTTCTCTGGCCCGGATGGCCGGGCCACCTTTGAGTTTGTGACAGTCGAGAACGAGCAGATTGTGGTCTGGCGACGAGTCGGTCGCCACAGCATCTATCGCGAGCCCTGAGCGGCTTGGGGCCCGGGGCAAGGCTTCGACTAAGCGCTGATAATCCGAGTCGAGGGCAGCATCCAGCTCGGCCTCGTCAGTGGAGCGAATAGCCGTGTGACAAAGGGTTGCGCCAGAACAATGGTGAGGCCGATGCTTCCGAGCACCACCAGTATTAGGTGCCACCACGAGATAGAGCCTGAGAGAAGCTCGGTCGCCCGCAGTGGTGCCAGTACAAAGCTGTGCAGCAGGTAGACGGTCATGGTCGCTCCGCCGAGGGCTGTGAACCAGGTGTTTCGCCTCGGGGTCAGAACCACGAAAGCAGCAATCATGAGCACTGCAAGCACGAAGACACCGAACCGTCCGGCACCGCTAAACCACTGATCAAAACCAGCATCGACATAGCTCATATCGGCGGTGAGGAGCTTGCGGAAGCCCGCTGCTCTGAGGCGCTCAACGTTGATGGCCACCGCTGCGACAACCGCTGCGAAGGTGACAGCCCCGCCTACTCGAATCCAGGTCGTGGTCGGAGCCGATCTGGAGAGCCACCACTCTCCAACACCCCAATTCCGTACCCGCCAACCGAGAACGAAGAACGGCAAGAAAGCCAGCGTTCTGGAGAGAGACAGGGTTTGATCCACGCTCCAGTAACCAGAGAGCACGGCGATGGCCGTGCTCACCACCAGGGGGAAAGGGATTAGGGCGATGTAGGGCAGCAGTATGCGCCATGCCGCCAGAGACAGCAGGAACCACAGGGTCCATGATGCTCGCAACGGGTTAAACAAGAACTCACCGGCGTTCACACTCTGAATGATCGACCACACGCTTTCGAAGATGAGATAGGGCAGTAGGAGGTCAACCAGCACGCTCTGCAGTCTCTTCAGTGTTGGAGCATCGGCGGAGGAAAAGTACCCGGAGAGAAAAACGAAGAGCGGGATGTGAAAGAGATAAATCACCGTGTAGAGCACATAGGCGCTATCGGTTGCAGCCGTGGTTTTGGTAAGCGCGTGCCCGAGCACAACAAGAGTGATTGCAAGAAACCTTGCGTTGTCCCAGAGGGGAATTCGAGTGGCGCTCACTCGGTAAGCATAATTCCAGGCCTTCGCTAGCCTTGCCTGGTGAGCAACCCCACTTCGCCAGCGAGTAGAGCTGTTACCGCGCTTGCCGTGGGCGTGAGCGTTGTTGCTGGGGTATTCGTTGCGCTGCAGTCCCGGATCAATGGGGAATTTGGGCTTGCTTTGGGCAATGGGGCGCTTGCCGCCCTCATTTCTTTCTCGACCGGCCTCACCGTGATCACTCTCGTGATGCTCGGCAGTCCCTCGGGCCGGGCGGGCCTGGCCAATCTTCGGGCTGCTGTAGCGGAGGGGCGCCTGCCCTGGTGGGCAATGGTGGGTGGAGCTGGAGGGGCTTTCCTGGTGCTGACCCAGGGCCTGAGCGCTGGCGTGCTGGGCGTTGCCGTGTTCTCCATTGCTGTGGTGACAGGACAGAGCCTCGGCGCTGTCCTGATTGATTCCAGGGGTTGGTTTGGCGTGACGAAGGTTCCGCTTCGACTCCAGCGGGGACTCGGGGCACTCATCGTTCTTGTGGGTGTAGTTGTCGCACTCGATGTCACGCCAGGTTCGCTCCCCGATGTGGGGCTCCTTTTTCTTCTGCCCCTGCTAGCGGGTGCTGGGACCGGCTTTCAGCAGGCCGTCAATGGTCGGGTGCGCAACGTCGCGGGGTCGGCGATCGCCGCGACGTTCGTCAACTTTGTCGTTGGCACGGCTGTCCTCAGTGCGGCTTTTCTGGTCTCGCTACCCACCCTCGGGTTGCCGGCGAGCCTGCCTGGGACATGGTGGCTCTGGACCGGGGGGTTCATCGGGGTGGTGTTTATCGTGGTGCAGGTCACCGTGGTCGGAATTGTTGGCGTCCTTGGTCTGGGCGTCAGCCTGATTAGTGGTCAGCTGATTGGGTCCATCATTTTGGACGCCGTCGCTCCGCTGTCAACGTCTCACTTGAGCGTCTCGACAATCATCGGCGCCGTGGTGACATTGGCCGGCGCCCTCATGGTGACCCTGGGGCGCCGCACTACTTAGGAGTTCGGCTCGAACTCCAGTGCCAGGGAGTTCATGCAGTAGCGCTGGCCGGTCGGGGTGCCAAAACCATCCGGAAACAGGTGGCCTAAGTGACCGCCACAACCAGCACAGACAACTTCCGTGCGGATGGCGCCGAGGCTTCGATCCTCGTGCAGGTCAATCGCGCCATCGTCAATAGCCGCATAGAAGGAGGGCCAACCCGAGCCGGACTCGAACTTCGTGTCGCTGGCAAACAGTGCGCTTCCACACCCAGCACAGTGGTACACGCCCTCACGCTTTTCAGCTAGCAGCTCGCCCGACCAGGGCGGCTCGGTCGCAGCTTGGCGAAGAATCGCGTAGCGCTCCGGGGCAAGCTCCGCCTTCCAGGATGCGTCGTCTTTCACAATCTTCTCGGCCATCTCTCCACCTCAGTCCGCTCGAATTACCAGCACTGCCTATTAAACTCGCGAGCATGCCCGAAGAATCGATTGTGGTCAAAACGTGGAGCGAATTCACACCTGACGATGTCTTCGAGATGGCGGTCCTGCGCAGTGAAGTCTTCTTCCTGGAGCAGAAGATCACTGAAGAAGAATTTGATGCGGCAGATCGTGACCCCTCGACTATTCACCTGTGGGTTGGTGATGACCGGGGGATGGCTGGATATCTGAGAATCGTTGATTCCCCCGCGGCGGCAGACGCTCACGAAGGAATTGCTAAGAGCCTCGGTCGCATGGTGGTCCGTGCTGATGCCAGAGGCCAAGGCTTGGCCGAGCGCCTGATGGCCAGGGCGCTCGATATTGCTGGTGAGGTGCCCCTCTATCTCCACGCCCAGGACTACGTCACGGGCCTCTATGCGAAGTTTGGTTTCGAAGCCCGTGGTGAGCTGTTCATGGAAGCCGGTATTCCCCACCGCCTGATGGTTCGGGTCCCCGGTGCCTAGCTTTTCCGCCCTCGCGCTATCGACGCTGTTGGCATTGTCGTCCACCCCTGCCGCTGCACTGGCCGAGGGCCAGTGCCAGGTGCTGGAGTCCGAAGTGACCTGGGGGTTCAAAGAATCTTTTAGGTCCTATATCTCCGGTTCCATTGCGCTTGGACAATGGACGACCTCGGGTGATGTCGGCTATAAGACTCCGGTCTTCATCTTCACTGGCGGCGAAGGGACCATTGCACCTGATCGCACGGGCGGCAGCGTGGCGTTTGAGGGCGAGCTCCTCTTTGAAGGTCACGGTGGAAACCTCCGCACCTCGCTCGGGCACCCCACGCTGGTGATTGATTCTGGGCGAAGCGCAACACTCGTCTTTGATGTGACTGGCGACACCATGGACATGGTGAGCGTGAGTGCCGATGACGTCGAGTTTGTCACTCTCGAATGGTCAGCTGGCGATGAGAGCGTCGATGTCGCCACCGGAGAGTGGGTAGTTACTGGAGCCCAGGCCACGCTCACTGGGGCAGGTTCTGAATCTTTTGGCACGTACCCAGAAGGTGAGCCCTTCGACCCGGTCGATATTCGACTTCTGGTCACACCCTCATGCTTGACCCCTGGGGGCCTGAACCCCTGGTGGGTCGCCGGTGGCGTGCTCGGCCTGGCTCTCTTGGGCGGTGGAATGCTCTGGATTACTGCTCGGGCGCGTAAATCGCCCGAGCAAGAGCGTCAATAACTAACGCCGTTCGCGGGCCAAAACTCAACACCTGCGCGTCCGCCATATCGACAAAGCGCAGATTAGCTCCGGCTGGCGTGAGTCCCAATGCCGGCTTCAGCGCGATGAGCTCTTCCACCCCGCCGACGCTCTCCAGTCCGCCGGTCATTACAAGAATTAGGTCCGGGTTGGCGGCGATGAGGGCCTCATCGGTCATCGGCCGAAGGCCGACCCAGCCAATCTCTGTGGCGATATCAATACCGCCAAGCGCGGTGATGAGCTCGCCAGCTCCGGATTCTTCACCGAAGAGGTAATAGATGCCATTGGCTCCCCGCAGATAAAGAAACACCATCCGGAGTTTGTCTTCGCGGGCCTGCGGAGCGCGGGCGGCGATGATCTCGGTCACCGCAGCAATATCGGCATTGACTTGCGTTGCCAAGAGTTCACCAGCATCTGGTGCACCAAAAATCTCAGCGACAGAGCGAGCCAGCTCGGCAGGCTGCGACAAACCGGGTGCCACCCGAACAAACACGACGGGAATGCCTGCCTCACGAAGCTGCAGAACAACATCGATGGGCCCGATGGTCCCATCGGTGATGATCAGGTCTGGTCGCAGCGCGAGCACTGATTCAGGAGAAATAGCGTGACCACTGCCCGTCACGACCGGCAGGTCTTCAACGCCCGGGAAGGTCGTGGAGATATCGCGCCCAATCAAGCGGTCCCCAAAGCCCAGCGCCCACACTGTGGCGGCGAGGGAGCCTGACATATCGAGTGCCAACACACGATCGGTCG
>JAIOWV010000043.1 GCA_021741945.1 Pontimonas sp. | reverse complement strand
TAGCCTGGATATTTGAGAGCAGGCGCGACTGGAATGGAATCACCCGTGTGAACGCCGACGGGATCCACATTCTCGATTGAACACACCACCACGGTGTTATCGGCCGCGTCGCGCATGAGCTCAAGCTCGTACTCTTTCCACCCCAAAATGGACTCTTCCAGCAGCACCTCGGTTGTGGGGCTCTGGTGAAGACCATCGGTCACCATCCGAACAAGCTCATCACGGTTGTGGGCAAAACCGGAACCCAGTCCGCCCATGGTGAACGAAGGGCGAATCACCAGTGGGTAACCAAGATCTTCGGCGTACTCAATCGCGTCTTCGACGGTCGTAGCGATGTAGCTCTTGGCCACGTCCGCGCCCGCTTCAATCACGAGATCCTTAAAGATTTGGCGATCCTCACCACGCTGAATGGCTTCGAACGACGCCCCAATCAGTTCCACGTCGTACTTCTGGAGAATTCCCTCTTTGTGGAGTGCCATGGCTGCATTCAGCGCGGTCTGACCGCCAAGGGTGGGCAGAATCGCATCTGGCCGTTCCTTCTTGATGATGGCTTCTAGCACCGCGGTGGTGATGGGTTCTATGTAGGTCTGATCCGCGAAACCAGGGTCGGTCATAATCGTGGCGGGGTTTGAGTTGACCAGAATCACCCGGACGCCCTCTTCGCGAAGGACACGGCACGCCTGGGTTCCCGAGTAGTCGAACTCTGCCGCCTGACCGATAACGATGGGGCCAGAACCAATAACGAGGACGCTGGAGATGTCCGATCTCTTCGGCATTAGGCTGCGCTTCCTGTCGTGGTGATGTGAGCTTCAACCATGTCTTTGAACCGGTCGAACAGGTAGGTGCTGTCGTGGGGGCCAGCGGCCGCCTCGGGGTGGTACTGCACAGAAAACGCGGGGATATCTAGCGCCCGAATTCCCTCAACAACCTGGTCGTTGAGGCTTATGTGGCTAACTTCGACCCTCCCAAAGCCCTCGGGCGAGTCGACCACTCCCTCCCGGGGTGCGTCAACGGCAAAACCGTGGTTCTGGGCCGTAATTTCTATGTGACCGGTGGACTTATCAACGACAGGTTGGTTTATCCCCCGGTGCCCATACTTGAGCTTGTAGGTGGGGAAACCGAGCGCACGGCCGAGAAGTTGGTTGCCAAAGCAGATGCCAAAGAACGGCAGCCCTTCGCGAAGCGCGCTCTGAAGCAGCCCAACCTGGGCATCGCTCGCGGCTGGGTCTCCAGGACCGTTGGAGTAGAAGAGCGCGACAGGGTTGATGGCCTGCACATCGGAGATTGTTGAATCAGCAGGGAGTACGTGAACCCGGAAACCCCTGGCCGCCAGGTGGTGCACGGTCGATTCCTTGATGCCAAGATCAATCACCGCGAGGTTCCCCAGGGGGGCGCCGATGGGCTCAACAACACGAACTTCACTAACACTCACCAGTGTCGAGAGGTTACGCCCTGCCATTGGCTCCTGGTTCACCACCCGCGAGAGCTGCTCCTCGGGTGACAGCCCGTAGTGCTCGCCGCTGAAGATTCCGCCACGCATGACTCCTGCTTCACGGAGGACCAGCGTGATTGCTCGGGTGTCAACGCCGGAAATGCCGACAATCTGCTGTGTCTCTAGCTCCTCGTCGAGGCTACGAACCGAACGGAAATTTGACGGCCTTCTCGCTGGATCGCGGACGACAAAGCCTTCAACCCAGATTTGGCGTGACTCGGGGTCTTCGTCGTTGATTCCGGTGTTGCCGATGTGAGGGGCGGTCATGACAACGATCTGGCCGGCGTAACTGGGATCGGTGAGGGTTTCCTGGTACCCGGTCATTCCCGTTTGAAAGACCACCTCGCCAAGCGTCTCACCGCTGGCGCCCCACGCTTTTCCTTCGTAGCGGTGACCGTCTTCGAGTACGAGAACTGCACGACCTTGACTCACTTGGTTCCTCTTCCTACAAGCCCGAGGGCATCAACAAATGCGTCTGCGTCGCCATCGACGATGCGGAAGTAGCTGTCCACATCGCGTCCGGCGAGCCTCCACCTGACCATGACGAGCCCGTCAGTTTCGACCACACGGTCAATGGTCCACGTCGCTCTCCCAGCCTGAAGACCATCTGCTGGGAACAGCACAGCATCTTCGCCAGGAATGCGGACAACCAGCCCCTCAGGGTGAAGAGCGAGGCGGGCTTTCGCCCGGTAACTCAGCGGACCAGCCGCCACACGCTCCAGCGGGTCTCCCGCTTCAGTGGTCGCAACGTAGAGCGAGTTGAGCTGTATCGTGGCTGCGCTGGTCGGCACTTCCCGAACAAGTGATTCCGCCTCACCGCGGTACCGAACAACCCGCCTCCGCCATCCCCAAAGCGCGAGCCCCAGGCTCAGTGCCATCAGGGCGAGCATCATCGAACCGGCGATTTCCTGCGTCATGGAGTGCCTCCCGCGCTCACCACGTCAGCCTGGACGAGTTCGCCTGCTGCAACCGTGGCCACTCCGTGGTGGAATGTAAACATAACGCGACCCGGCAGAGCGTTCTCTGGGTAGGGATTATTCGCGCTCAGGCTCCCCCGAGGGCTCGGGGCAAGTGCCGATGGGTCGACCAAGGTGAGGTGGGCTTCCGAGCCGATAGCTAGCGGAGCCTCGTAACCGGCGAGCGACCCAATGGTCGCCGGCGTGGTGGAAAGAATCCTCGCAACGTCGGACCAACCGATGAGACCTGGCTTGACCAGGGTTTCGATTACAACCGGCAGCGCCATCTCAAGGCCCAGCATGCCAAAGGCTGCCTCCCCGAAAGCGCACTCCTTCGATTCGCTGGTGTGGGGCGCGTGATCCGTCGCCACGATGTCGATGATGCCCTCAGCAAGGGCTTCCCGAAGGGCAATGGTGTCCTCGGCACGGCGAAGTGGCGGATTCACCTTGAAAAGGGGGTCAAAGCCAGCAACGTAGTCCTCAGAAAGAAGGAGGTGATGAGGCGTGACCTCAGCTGTGACAGCGATTCCCCGCTTCTTGGCCCATCTGATGACGTCCACAGAACCGGCTGTCGAGAGGTGACACACGTGCAGCCTGGCCCCCACGTACTCGGCAAGCAGGACATCCCTAGCGATGATGCTCTCTTCGGCGACCGCGGGCCAGCCCGTCAATCCCAATCTGGAGGACAGTGCGCCCTCGTTCATCTGGGCATCGATGGTGAGTCGTGGGTCTTGGGCATGTTGCGCAACCACCGCCCCCAACATCTTCGCCTGCTCGAGAGCTCGTCGCATCACCAAAGAGTCGTGCACGCATTTGCCATCGTCAGAAAAGACCCTTACAGCTCCAGTGCCGGCAGCCATCGCTGCCATCGCGGAGAGCTCCTCACCAGCAAGCCCCTTGGTGATTGCGCCCACCGGGCGCACGGTCACATAGCCTGCCTCCCGGCCCATTCTCGCAACTGCGTCAGTAATCCCTGCGGTGTCTGCAACAGGGTCAGTGTTGGCCATGGCGTGGACTACGGTGAACCCACCGAGTGCCGCCGATTGAGAACCCGAAAGGATTGTTTCTGCCTGCCCGGGCCCCGGCTGGCGCAAATGAGTGTGAAGATCGACAAGACCGGGAAGCGCCACAAGCCCACTCGCATCCACGAGAACTGTGCCCTTCTTCCCCGCAACATCCGCCGGGTCAACGAAACGACCATCGCGAATGGCCAAATCCGCCTGAGCGCCGCCAGGGAGCTCAGCACCCGAAATCATGTAACTGGTCATGCCTCACCGCCTCGAAGTTCATAGAGGGCGGCCATCCGCACCGACACTCCGTTTCTCACCTGGTCAAGAATCACTGAGCGTTCGGAGTCAGCGACAGAAGAGGCAATCTCAACCCCTCTGTTCATCGGCCCGGGATGCATCACGACGCTCGACTTGGGAAGCCGCGCGGCTCGTCCGGCAGTCAGGGAGTAGTTGCGCACATAGTCCTTCTGGCTGATCAGGGCACCATCACCCATCCTCTCGCGTTGGACGCGCAGCATCATGACGGCATCGGGGCCGCTATCAATGGCCTCATCGAGACTGTGCGTGTGTGCGACTGGCCAGTCTTCAACTCCCTGGGGCATCAGGGCCGGCGGCGCGACGAGCGTAACCGAAGCGCCCAGAGTGGTGAGAAGAAAGACATTGGAGCGCGCAACACGAGAGTGCACGATGTCTCCAACAATGACCACCGACAGCCCGGTGAGCAGAGCCCCCCTGGGCTCCTGGTGGAATCGCTGACGCAACGTCATGGCATCAAGAAGCGCCTGCGTGGGGTGTTCATGAGCCCCATCACCAGCGTTGATGATGCTGGAGTGAACCCAGCCTGAATGGGCAAGGGTTGTGGCAGCTCCCGCCGCCGGGTGACGAATCACAATGATGTCAGCCCCCATGGCTTCCAGCGTCTGCGCGGTGTCCTTGAGACTTTCGCCTTTTGAGACGCTCGAGCCCTGGACCTGGAAGGTCATGATGTCGGCCGAAAGGCGCTGGGCAGCCGCCTCAAACGAGAGGCGGGTTCTAGTCGAGTCCTCAAAGAAGAGGTTCACCATGGTGACGCCGCGCAGGGTCGGGAGTTTGGGGACCTGGCGGTTCGCAACAGCCTGAAACTCCTCCGCCGTGTCTAGCAGGGTTAGCGCCTTATCCAGGGTGAGGTCTCGTGTGGAGAGCAAATGCTTCACTCGACCACCTGCACTTCTTCAGTCCCGTCAATCTCGCGCAACTTCACTGTGATCCGCTCGCCGTGATGGGTCGGCAGATTCTTACCCACATGATCCGCTCGAATCGGAAGTTCCCGGTGACCACGGTCGACAAGTACGGCGAGGCGGACAAGTCGTGGGCGACCGATTGCTGTCAGCGCATCAAGGGCTGCACGTATTGTCCGCCCGCTGTAGAGGACATCATCAACCAGCACCACCACACGGTCGTCAATCCCGGCGCCTGGCACCTCGGTCGGCGCGGGAGTGCGGTGTCCACCAGTAGAGAGATCATCTCGATACATCGTCACATCCAGCGACCCGGAGGGGACGGGGATGCCGGAAATCTCAGTGATGTACGCAGCAAGCCGACTGGCGAGCACCACTCCCCTAGTGGGAATGCCCAGAAGGACCAGTTCCGAGGTCTCAGGGGAAGCCTCGATGATTTCGTGAGCGATACGCCGAAGAGTTCGGTCTATATCTGACTCCGAGAGAACTGCACGCGCAGTCATCGAGCCCTCCTTCCGCGCCTCACGGGACGCTGGTTAAAGCAGGTCGTACTCAGCAACTGTAGCGCACTGAGCGCTGCCGGCGCTAGGCGGTCTGGTGTGTTTCGGCGATCGAAGCAAGAATTCCGTGGACGAAGCCGCCGGATGCCTCTGTGCTGAGCTCCCCCGCCATTGCCACCGCTTCAGAAATCGCCACGGCCGAAGGCACCTCCGGGTTGTGCAGGATTTCCCAGACCGCGAGCCTCAACAGTGCGCGATCAACGCTTGGCATTCGCTCGAGCGGCCACGTCGTGCTGGTGCCAGAAAGTAGGGCATCAATCTCGTCGCGGTGATCGATTACCCCGGAGACAATCTCGCTCGCGTAATCCCAGCTGGAAGCACGCTGAGGTTCATCCGCAGCCTGCGTGGAAGCGGCCGCAAGAGCATCGGCTAAGTCAACCTCGGCGACGTCAGCGCTAAAAAGGATGTCCAGTGCCCTGCGTCGCGCTTTTCGCCTAGCGCTCACTCGTCGGCCACGCGCCCCAGGTATTCACCGGTTCTGGTGTCCACCTTGACCGTGGTGCCCTGCTCGACAAAAAGTGGAACCTGAATTTCAAAACCGGTCTCTAGCGTTGCGGGCTTGGTGCCACCGGTCGAACGGTCGCCCTGGAGTCCCGGCTCGCTATAGGTGATGGTCAGGGTCACCGAGGCGGGAAGATCAATGTAGAGCGCTTCGCCCTCATGCATCGCGATGGTCGCGGCCTGGTTGGAGAGTAGGAAGTTCGCGGCGTCACCCACAACCTCCCTCGGCACGTTGACCTGCTCATAACTAGCCTGGTCCATGAAAACAAAGTCGCTGCCATCTTCATAGAGGAATGTGTAGTCGCGCCGATCAACCGTGGCGAAATCAATCTTCGTTCCAGCGTTGAAAGTCTTGTCGACAACCTTTGCGGAACGGACATTCTTGAGCTTCGTGCGAACGAAAGCGCCACCCTTACCCGGCTTAACGTGCTGAAACTCCACGACAGCCCAGAGCTGACCATCCAGATTCAGCACGCTTCCGTTCTTAATATCGTTCGTTGTGGCCATAGGGCTACCTTCCTAGGAGAGTCATCATCTGGGTCAATGCCAGCCGGTAGGAATCCGCACCAAAGCCCAGAATGACTCCGGTTGCAACACCGGAAACAACGGAGCGATGGCGGAACTCCTCGCGGGAGTGAGGGTTAGACAAGTGAACCTCAATCAACGGCAGTCCAGCACTGGTAACCATCGCGCACGCATCGCGAATCGCGTAGGAGTAGTGGGTGAAGGCTGCCGGGTTGATGATGACCCCCATGCCGGCATCGACTGCCTCGTGGATGAAACCCATCAGAGTCGCCTCATCATCGGTCTGCTCGAAGCGCAACGTAAGATCTGCTGGGGCCTGCGCCCGGAGCATCGACTCGATGTCGGCAAGGCTCATAGAGCCGTAGATTTCTGGCTCGCGGGACCCCAAACGGCCCAGATTTGGGCCGTTGATAATGAGGACGCTGTTCACAGAACCAGCCTACTGTGCGGACTGGCCAAGCTCGGCATATGCCGCAAAGAGCACTGACTCGTCAGGAATTGCCAGCACCCGAGGCTTTCCCACTGCATCGAGGACGACAAATCGGAGCACACCACCACGGGCCTTCTTGTCTTTTTGCATGGTCGCCAACAACGTCCTCCAACGATCGGGTGGATACGTAATGGGCAACCCCAAGGCCTGAAGAATTGAGCGGTGGCGATCAACGCTCGCGTCATCGAGCCCGGCAACGATGCGGGAGAGCTCCGCAGCGAAAACCATGCCGATCGCGACCGCGACGCCGTGGCGCCACTGGTAGCGCTCAGCGTGTTCGATGGCGTGACCCAGCGTGTGGCCGTAATTGAGAATCTCCCGCAGGCCCTGCTCGGTGAAGTCATCTCCCACAACTTTCGCCTTAACAGCAATTGCTCTAGCCAGCAGCTCTTCAAATACATCGCTCTCGGTGTCGATAGCGACCGTCGAATCCGCTTCGATGAGCTCGAGAATCCGTGGGTCAGCAATAAACCCGGCCTTCACTACCTCTGCAAAACCAGCTTTAACGTCGTTTTCAGAGAGTCCAGCGAGCACGTCCGGGTCCACCAACACTGCGTTTGGCGCGTAGAAAGCGCCAACGAGGTTCTTACCCTCCTGAGTGTTAACTCCCGTCTTTCCACCAATCGCAGCATCCACCATTCCCAGAACCGTGGTGGGAATGTGGACCAGTGGCACCCCGCGCAACCACGTGGCCGCAACAAAGCCCGCTACATCGGTCGTCGCGCCCCCGCCCAGAGAAACGATTGCGTCGTTCCGGTGAAAATCGAGCTGACCGAGAATTCCCCAGCAGAACGAAGCCACCTCGATGCGCTTCGCGCCCTCAGCGTCGGGCAGCTCGGCTAAAAAGACTTCCTTCGTCTCGGAGAGCTGTTCACGGAGGGCCTCTGCGATGGTCGCGAGAGCTGGTGCGTGGATAATCAGCACCTTGACTGAATCCCCTGGCAGAAAGGTGGCGACCTCGTGAATAACACCACGACGCACGACGATGGGATAGTCGCCTTGCTGGGAATTCGACACGGTGATGGTGTCAGAAACCGCTGCCATTAGGCTTCCTCACTCTTGATCCACTCAACGATGTTCTGAGCAACAGTATCGAGTGGAGTGGCTGAGGTGTCGAAGGTTGCCTTGGCAACCTCGTCATACCAGGCAGCTCGCGACGACACGAGTGAGACCCAGCTCTCGAGCCCTCCTGCGAGCAGAGGCCGTTTTGCCGAGTTGAGGCGGGGCTCAACGGCTTCAGAAGAGATGGAAATCAGCGCGACTCGATTGTCCAGGAGGTCGGCTCTAGTGTCGGGGTCAATGACAGCACCACCGCCGAGGGCGACAACTCCGGAGGAGGAAAGAGCCTCCACTACGGCCGCACGCTCTTTCTGACGGAACGAAGCCTCTCCCTCCGTCGCGAAAAGCTCAGGGATAGACCCGTAACGATTGGCCACCATGGCATCGGTGTCGAGAAAGCCAAGGCCAAGGAGCTTCGCCACTCGTTTGCCGAGGCGTGTTTTCCCGGCAGCTGGTGGCCCTACCAGCACCACGACGGGTGCCACCCGGGCCATTAGCGGT
Source organism: Pontimonas sp. (assembly GCA_021741945.1). Taxonomy (GTDB): domain Bacteria; phylum Actinomycetota; class Actinomycetes; order Actinomycetales; family Microbacteriaceae; genus Pontimonas. Next base: position 1,361 of record JAIOWV010000043.1, on the reverse strand, counting down.
GTCTGACCGGGGCAATCGCCTCGGGAATCGAATCGAGGTAGCTGGTGAGATTGCGCTTGATTTCTGCCAGCGAATCCCCGCCGAATTTCTCGACCAGAGCGTCAGCGAGAACAAGCATCACCATCGCCTCAGCGACAACGCCGGCAGCCGGTACGGCACAGACGTCTGAGCGTTGGTGGTGGGCCACTGCTTCCTGACCAGTCGTGGTGTCAATCGTGCGAAGCGCTCGTGGCACGGTGGAGATCGGCTTCATGCCCGCGCGAACGCGCAATACCCCACCGGTGCTCATGCCGCCCTCAGTGCCACCCGCGCGATCACTCGTGCGAATGACCCCCTCGTCACTGGCAACGATTTCGTCATGAGCAAGAGATCCTCTGCGCCTGGTCGTGAGAAAACCATCGCCGACTTCAACACCCTTGATGGCTTGAATACCCATGAGAGCGCCCGCAAGTTTGGCGTCAAGACGACGGTCCCAGTGGACGTAGGAGCCAAGCCCCGGCGGCAGTCCGTAAGCAACCACTTCAACCACTCCGCCAAGCGTGTCACCCTCTTTGTGCGCGTCATCGACCTCTGCGACCATCAGCGCCGCCGTCTCGGGGTGCGCACAGCGAAGCGCGTCCTCATCGAGCCTGGACACATCCGCGGGTGTTGGCAACGCAACGTCTTCTGGCACGGCAACCGGTCCAATGGCAACGGTGTGTGAAAGTACTTCGATGCCAAGCTCTCGCAGAAATGCCCTGGCAACAGCGCCGAGCGCTACGCGAGCGGCTGTCTCGCGTGCGGAAGCGCGTTCCAGAACGGGCCTGGAATCATCGAAGCCGTACTTCTGCATTCCGGTGAGGTCAGCGTGACCCGGACGCGGGCGAGTCAGCGCGGTGGCCCGACCACCGGTTAGCTCCTCCTGCGAAACGGGGTGTGGGCTCATGATGGTTTCCCACTTGGGCCACTCCGTGTTTGCTATACGCAGGGCAACCGGGCCGCCCTGGCTCAGCCCGTGACGGATGCCACCCGAGAGCGAGACTTCATCGGCCTCAAACTTCATACGGGCGCCACGACCGTAGCCGAGGCGTCGCCTGGCGAGGTCGTCCTGCACCATTTCCAGTGTGATCGGCACGCCAGCGGGAAAGCCCTCAAGAAGAGCGATCAATTCAGGGCCGTGAGATTCACCCGCAGTCAGCCAGCGCAACATGGTCCTATTCTTCCATGCCAAGCGTCGGACCTAGGACGCACTCAACCCCACAGAGCGCATCATCGAATCCAAGACCGCTCTCTCGCTCGGAAGAGGGACGCTGCCATTTCCCTGAACGAACCACCGAATTTGATGCAGCGCCTGGTGAACCAACATCGGAAGGCCAGAAATC
>JAIOWV010000042.1 GCA_021741945.1 Pontimonas sp. | reverse complement strand
GGCGTCACACCAGATTCGATGGCGATCGTGGCGTTAGCCCTCAAATGACGAGCCTCGCCGTGAACCGGCATAACAGCGCGCGGTTTCACGATGTTGTAGCAGTAGAGCAGTTCGCCAGCGGCAGCGTGCCCAGAGACGTGGACTTTTGCGTTGCCCTTGTGGACCACGTTGGCGCCCAAATCAATCAGACCGTTAATGACCCGATAGACAGCGTTCTCATTGCCGGGAATCAAGCTCGAGGCCAGGATGACCGTGTCGCCGGGGCCAATCTCGATCGTGGGGTGCTCACGATTCGCCATCCGGGACAGCCCTGCCATGGGTTCGCCCTGCGAACCCGTGGTCATATAGAGAACGCGATCATCAGGCATATCGACGGCTTTTTTCGCATCAACCAGAACGCCATCCGGAACGCTCAAGTAGCCAAGCTCCTGGGCGATGCCCATGTTGCGGACCATCGAACGGCCAACGAGTGCCACTCGGCGGTTGTTTGCAACTGCTGAGTCAATAACCTGCTGCACCCGGTGGACGTGCGAGGCAAAGCTTGCCACGATCACACGTCGTGGAGCGCGGTGAACGATCTGGTCAAGCACAGGGCCAATATCTGCTTCGGTGGGCGTGAAGCCTGGGACATCGGCGTTCGTCGAGTCGACCAGGAAAAGATCAACGCCTTCCTCGCCCAGGCGCGCAAATGCACGCAAATCTGTCAGGCGTCCATCCAGTGGCAGTTGGTCCATCTTGAAATCGCCCGTGTGCAAAAGCGTTCCCGCCGCGGTACGCATCATGACTGCGAGGGCGTCGGGAATCGAGTGGTTGACTGCGACAAACTCCAGATCAAAGGGCCCAAGCTTCTCTCGTCCGCCCTCGGCAACCGCAAGGGTCAGCGGAGCGATGCGGTGTTCCTTGAGCTTGGCTTCAATCAAGGCAAGCGTCAGCGTTGAGCCAATTAGGGGAATATCGTCCCGGAGCTTCAGGAGATAGGGAACCGCACCGATGTGGTCTTCGTGGCCGTGGGTGAGAACCACCGCAACGACGTCATCGAGACGGTGACGAATGGGTTCAAAGTCGGGCAAAATCAGGTCAACGCCCGGCTGGGTCTCCTCGGGAAAGAGGACACCGCAGTCGATGATCAGCAACTTGCCATCGAGTTCGAAAACGGTCATGTTGCGACCGATTTCGCCGATTCCCCCGAGAGGAATAATGCGGAGCGTTCCAGGGTCGAGCGCGGGCGGTTCCAGCAAAGACTGGGGCATAGCGTCCTTAAGTTAGCGGGTGGTCCCCGCGACCTTTGGCAATGCGCCACCGGCGGCAGCGTTACGGTCTGGTCGGAAGTTAGTGAAATCAACGCCTGGCACGTCGTGAACCAGGGAGATATCGTTCTCGATTTCAGCGGCCTCGGATTCTTCCGGCCCTACCAGCGGAAGGCGAACGCGAGGAGAAGCAATACGACCGAGCCCATGAAGAATGTATTTGGTCGCGACCGTTCCAGGAACGTGAGTCATCGTTGCGCGAACAAGCGGCTCCAGCAACTTGTGCTGGGCGGTGGCAGCGGCGAGGTCGCCCGCATTTACCGCGTTGATCATGATGCGGTAGGGCTCAGGCGCAATGTTTGCGGTAACACCGATCAAGCCGGTTCCACCAATGGCCAGAGTGGGCAAAGCGTTGGCATCATCGCCCGCGAAATACATCAGGTCCGTCTGGTTCATCACTCGCGATACTTCGCTCAAATCGCCCTTGGCGTCTTTGACCGCGACGATGTTGGGGTGCTTCGCTGCCCGAAGAATCGTGTCGTAGGTGATTTGGATTCCTGAGCGTCCAGGGATGTCGTACATGATCATCGGCAAATCGGTGGCATCAGCAATCATCCGGAAGTGCGTCAGCACACCAGCTTGGGTGGGCTTGTTGTAGTAGGGCGTGACGACCATAACCCCGTCCGCCCCGGCCTTTTCGCTCGCTTTGTATAGCTCGATGGCGTGGGCCGTTTCATTAGATCCACCGCCCGTGATGATGCGGGCGCGACCTGCGGCAACAGTTTTCCCTGTCGTCACAAGCCGAATCTTTTCTGCGTCAGTGAGGGTGCTGGTCTCACCCGTTGTGCCGGTCACAACCAGTCCATCAGCCCCGTGGCTGATGAGGTGGTCCATGAGGGACTCGACGGCAGGCCAATCTACTTCGCCATCTTTGGTCATCGGCGTGACCATGGCGACCAGTACCTGGCCAAAAGGGTTTGAAGCTAGCACCCGACAAGGCTAGCGCCCTGGGCCCCTCCCCGCACCCCGGACTATGGGGCGACGCGACCGTTCGCGCTGAACGTCGCAGCCGTCATCGGCATGAGTGGCTCCCACAGCGCTTCCATTTTTTCAGCGACCATTTCGATTTCGCGCTGGGGGAAGGAAGGAAAGTGAGTGCCCTCGCGTTTGGTGCGAAGGCTCAAGAAGTTCATCAGGCTTCTGGAATTCATCGTCACGTACATGCTGGAATACAGCGTCACAGGCAAAACGGCTCTGGCTACCTCGCGGGCTACCCCAGCCTCGAGCATTCGCTGATAGCTGGCGTAGGCCTCAGTGCACACGGCGCGGACTTCTTGGTCGACTAACGCTGTCTGCTCCGGGGTGCCCTGCTCAAAATCGTAGGCACCGGGCTTGCCGACCTGAACGAGCTTGCGGTCAGGGCCTGGCACATAGAAAACGGGGCGCAGTTCGCGATACCGCCCGCTTTCTTCGTTATAGGAGGCAATACGGTGGCGCATGAACTCTCGGAAGACGAAAATCGGCGCCTGGACATAGAAGGTCATCGAATTGTGTTCAAAGGGCGAGCCGTGGCGATCACGCATGAGGTAGTTGATGAGGCCTCGGTCGCGCTCACTCGCTTCTTGACCCGACGCGGCAGAATCCAAGGTTTGTTCACCCTGCGTGCTGACCCGCGCCGCAAACAGAACATCAGCGTCACTGGCACTGTGCCGGATGAGCTCCACCGTCACATCGGAGCGAAATTCAATGTCTTCGACTGCCACCGTCATACCCTTCCACGTTTCCCACCAAGCCTAGCTAGGCGCAGGCGTAACGCTTCGTCATCTCCCAGCGCGCCGTTGCCCAAACCGCTTACATTGGTGTCCTGATGGACCCGTTGCAGATTGTTGTCACTCTGGCCGCGTTGCTGCTTGTCGCAACGCTGCTGGGTTTTGCCTGGCAGAACGCGCAGGGGCGTGTGGTGCGGCACAAAACCTCATCCCTGCCACCGGATGTCCCCGTGGAGTTTGTGGACCCGGCCACCCGGTTCACCCTGCTGCAGTTTTCTGGACCTTTTTGTTCGTACTGTGATGCAATGCGCGGCGTCCTCCAGCGAGCAGCCGCCGCGCACCCCGGTGTTGTCTCTCACCGCGAGATTGACATCACCGATCATCCCGAGCTGACCAGCGCGCTGCGGGTCAGCCAAACCCCAACGACCTTCATCGTGACCAACACCGGCCACCTTGTGTCCCGAATTTCGGGAGCTGCAAAGCCTCCCGTGGTTGACGCCGAAATCCACAACGCCCTCACCGCCAGAAAGGCAGCATCCGATGAATACCTCATCTAAAGCAACACCCCAGATTGACCCTCGCGGCCCGCGCTTTGGAGCAGCAATCACGACCGTCTTGCTGTTGATCACTATCGCGCTCGGGCTGCAGGCCCCAGCCAGCTCGGACCTCGCAGCCCGGGCCACTGAGCCGGCATTCCTGTTGTTGGCTGTTCTCACGCTGATTTTTGCGTGGGGTGCCTTCGCGGGCATTGCTCGCCACCCCTACGGCCTGATCTTCAAGGCTTTGGTGCGTCCACGCCTTGGGGCGCCTGAGTACATGGAGGCCCCAGCCCCTCCCACCTTTGCGCAGTTGATTGGGTTCTTGGTCTCCGCCACCGGAATTGTTCTTCACCTTGTTGGGGTTCCCTGGGGGTTGGTGGTTGCCGCGTCGGTTGCCTTTGTCGCGGCGTTCTTGAACGCCGTGTTTGGCCTCTGCCTCGGATGCGAGATGTATGCCCTGCTCGTGAGGGCAAAGCTAATTAGGCCTTCGGTCTAATCAGCTGAGAATTTTCTTTGGGGCCTGCCATCGCGCGGGGAAGTGTGGTTCTATGACATACACAGACCTCGACCAAGGAGCACACCATGGCAGTAACCAGTGAAGCAAAGACGCAGTGGGCCGGAAGCCTGGTCGAAGGGTCAGGCACCACGTCGCTCGTGTCCTCGGGCGCCGCATCATTCGATGTGACCTGGGCGGCTCGCAGCGAGGGGCAGACCGGGATAACCAACCCTGAGGAACTTCTCGGTGCCGCACACTCTGCGTGCTACTCGATGGCGCTCTCTCACGCACTGACCGGAGCAGGAATGCCCCCAGAAAAGCTTGAGGTCACGGCAGCAGTCACCTTTGTTCCCGGCGAAGGCGTCACCGGATCGCATTTGCTGCTCTTGGCGACAATCCCAGGCATCGACGAGGCAACATTCCAACGCTTCGCCGAGGACGCCAAGGCGAATTGCCCGATTTCCAAGGCCTTGGCCGGCGTCCCCATCACTCTTGAGGCGTCACTCGCGTAATGGTCGTGGACCTTCCTAGCGACGCGAGGCCGCGTCGGATTCTTCTCGCGGGTGCTAGCGGGATGATTGGAACTCCGCTTCGCAGCTCGCTGGTCGAAGCCGGGCACATCGTGCACACCCTCGTCAGACGAACCCCCCAAGGACCAAGCGAACACCAGTGGAACCCCGACGCCGGGACCATTGACTCAGGCATCATCGATCACATCGATGTTGTGATCAATCTCTCCGGCGCCTCCATTGGAAAGATTCCCTGGACGAAGCGTCACAAGAACCTCATCATGAGCTCGCGGGTCAATGCGACCCGCACACTGGCAAGCGCGATCACCCAAGCAGAGAACACACCCTCACTCCTCATTCAAGGCAGCGCGGTCGGGTTCTATGGCGACCGAGGTAATGAGGAGCTGACCGAGTTCAGTCCCCGGGGCAGTGGATTCTTGGCAGACGTTGTCGAGGCGTGGGAAGGCGAGGCCCAGGTTGCCTCCAGCAAGAAGACCCGCGTCTGTATTGCCAGAACCGGTCTGGTGGTTGGTCGCGGCGGTGCTCTCGCGCCGCTGGCGCTCCAAACGCGACTTGGTGTGGGAGGCAAGATCGGGCCTGGCACGCAGTGGTGGCCCTGGATTAGCCTCCACGATGAGGTTCGAGCGCTTGGCTACCTGGTCACCCACGACACCGACCAGACAATCTTCAACTTGGTCGGTCCCACACCAGCGACCGCCACAGATTTGACCAAGGAGCTCGCACGAGTGCTGCGCCGCCCCCATCTGTTGGGGCTTCCCACCTTCGCGGTCAAGGCGCTGATGGGCGAAGCGGGGGAAGAACTGCTGTTGAGCTCCCAGCGCGTCATCAATCAACGGCTCGACATCATCGGCTTCCGGTTCGATGACGTCACCATTGCCGACGCGATCGCACGAATGCTGGGGCGGCGCTAGGCCTGCTTGGCTAGCGCAATCGCCCTGCGGACAGCCCACCGGGCTCGCCGCCGGTCACCACAGGCGTCATAGGCAAGACCCAGTCGAAGCCATGCCTGCCATGACTCGGGGTTCGCTTGGAGCGCTTCCGAGAAGTCGGGGAACACTGCGTCTGCAGCTGAGCGATCTGGCCGACCGCTTGGCAGGCGAGGGAGCTCTTCTTCCGGAAGCAAACCTTCCCCTTCGAGTCGCCTCATCAGCGCCTGTGAGCGAAAGGCGAAACGCATCTCCGCCGACAGTCCCCATGCGCCAAGGGCTGGCAATACGAGCAGGGCGTAGCCCATGGCGTTGGCCAAGGGAGATGCATCGGAGATCAGAATCCACGCATAGTTGACGCTAAAGCCCAAGTAGATGACCAGAAGGACCGCCATGAATATGGCGCCCAGCATTGGTCGGTTCACGGGGCGGAAACCCCTAGAGCGTGCTCAAGACCCACGGCAACGCCGGTGTGATCCCTCATGAATGCGAGTGCGGCACCAATTCCCACCTGATAGGCGTCCCGGGAGTGGGTCTCGTGGGAAATGGTGAGGGTTTCGCCCACTCCCCCAAAAACAATCTCCTGCTTGGCAAGCACTCCGCTCAAGCGCAGCGAGTGCACAGGGACCCCGGCGACAAGTTCGCCGCGGGCGCTCTGATTTGAGTGGGGCGCAATCACGCCACCCAGGTCTTTTCGCGCCTCTGCAATCTGCTCAGCAGCACGCACTGCTGTGCCCGAGGGCGAATCAACCTTGCCGGCATGATGAGTTTCCACAATCTCGATGGACTCAAAGTGGGTTGCAACTAGACGCGCTGCAAGGGTCTGCAGTGTCGCACCGAGAGAAAAGTTCGGAACAACAAAGACGCCAGTTCCAGGATTCGCCTCTACCAGAGCCGATAGCGCGGAAATTTTGTCGTGATTCCAGCCGCTCGTTCCCACAAGGACCTTCAGGCCCTGGCCCAGAGCGAATTCGACAACCTTGCCAGAAACCCCGGGGAGGGTGGCATCGACCACGATGTCGGAGCCAATCATCTCCTGCAGGTCGCTGCGCGAATCAAGGCGGGCCACGAGCTCGAAGTCCGGGAGCGCCTCAACCACCTCACAGACGTGGGTTCCGAGGCGACCGGTCGCCCCTACCACTGCAATTCGGGTTGGCATGGGCCCAGCCTACAATCCCTGGGTACCCTTCCGGGCTCTACGAAAGGCTGAGAAAGAGCTTCTCCAGGTCTTCAACAGCCAAAGCTCCCTCTTTCTGGGGCTTGCCCTCCTCAGCCACGCACTCTTTCATGGCGGTGGCAATAATGGCGAAGCCTGCCTTGTCGAGTGCGCTAGAAACAGCTGAGAGCTGGGTGACGACAGAGCGACAGTCTTTGCCCTGCTCAACCATCGTGATCACGGCCGCAAGTTGTCCGTGCGCTCGACGCAAACGGTTGATCACCGGCTTCATGTCGCTCGTTGGCTCTTCGCTCATCGTGATGCCCTTCTCTCGCTAGTTCCTAGTGTGCCGTGACAAGTTCAGGAGTGGTGGCAGCAACGCCCATCTGCCAGGTGAGATAACCGCCATCAAGATTTGCAACCTCAATACCCTCTTGGCGGAGAATGCTCGCCGCAGTGTGGCCGCGCTGGCCCACGCGACAGGTGACAATGACTTTCTGCCCACGGAGCTCCTCAACATGCTCGCGAAGCTGATCGAGGGTCATCAACCGAGAGCCTGGAATTGCTCCCCTGGTGTATTCGCCCTCAGTGCGCACATCAATGAGCTGCCATCCCTGTGAGAGGAGGCCATCAACCTCGTGCCACTGCACACTGGCCTCACCCGTTGCACGGTTGTCATTGACATACCCCAGCATGTTCACCGGGTCTTTGGCCGAAGCGAACTGCGGTGCATAGGACAGCTCAAGATCCATCAAGTCGCTCGCGGTCAAACCCGCTGCCATCGCTGTGGCGATAACGTCGATGCGCTTGTCGACGCCCTCTTCACCCACAACCTGAGCACCGAGGATGAGGTCGGTCTCCGGGTCGACAATCAGCTTCATCGCCATCTGGCTGGCATCTGGGTAATAGCCAGCGTGGTTGATGGGGTGGGTGTGAATGACGCGCAGGGCGCGGCCCTTTCCCTTCAGCACTCTCTCGGTATATCCGGTCGATGCTGCGGCAATTCCAAAGAACCCAACAATCGAAGTGCCAAAAGCGGTGACCGCTTTCGCAGGCCGACCCATGATCGAATCCGCTGCCAATCGCCCGTGGCGATTAGCGAGCCCTGCCAGGGGGACCAAGCTATGACCATCCGGGCGAGGCTTCTCGGCGACGTCTCCGACTGCCCAGATGTGCGGGTCAGAGGTGCGCTGCTGCTCATCAACGCGCACTCCCCCGGCATCACCCATCTCGAGTCCGGCCGCGATAGCAAGTTCGGTGTTGGGCCTGGCGCCGACGGCAACCACGGTGAAGTCCGCGGCAAGCTGCTCGCCGCTGGCCAAGGTGACGCCCTCGGCAGTGATTTCTGTGACTTGCGCCTGGAGCTTCACATCAAGACCCTTGAATCGTGCGCGCTCAACCAGAGGCCATGCCATCTCCACATCCAATGTCGGCATCAACTGAGGCAGTGCTTCAACAAGGGTGGTCCGAATACCGCGGTGAACGAGGTTCTCCGCAAGCTCCAGCCCGATGAAGCCGCCTCCGACGACAATCGCGCTGGTGGCAGTCTCGGCTGCTGCGATCAGCCGATCCATGTCATCGAGATTCCAGAGCACATGCGCGGTCTCAACACCGGGAATAGGGGGCCTGAAGGGCGTGGAGCCTGGGCTGAGAATCAAGGCGTCATAGCCGATCTCCCGTGTGGCGCCAGATTCCAAATCCTTGACACTGACCGTCTTGTCAGCAGCGTTGATGGCTGTGGCTTCGGTGCGCAAGTGAACGTCAATGTTGAAGCGCTTCTTGAGCTGAGCGGGTTGCTGGAGAACCAAAGAACCGCGGTTCGGGATGACCCCACCCACGTGGTACGGAAGACCACAATTGGCGAAGGAGACAGCGCCGCCGCGCTCCAGGACAATGATTTCGGCGTCCTCATTGATGCGGCGAAGCCTGGTGGCTGCCGACATTCCGCCAGCAACCCCTCCGATGATGACGACAGTTTTGGGGCCAGATATTTCCACGTTCATACCTCCACTATATACCCCCTAGGGTATTGCCCGTTCTATCAGCACCGCTCTGCCAAGGTGGTGTCGTGCCATCACTCCGCCAGCAATATCGGGCCCAACTCCTGACCATGCTCTCTGGTGACCCAAACGGAGAGCCGGACTGGGTCAGCAAAATCGCTGAAGGCGATGACGCTGGCTACTTCGGTCCAGGGTCGGCGGTGTGGCACGTGAACGGCGGAATTCCCGTGATTGTGGCCGGCGTGCGCGCGCTGTTAATGCAGACACTGCACCCGGGCGCAATGGCCGGCGTTCATGACCATTCCCGCTACGCCGATGATCCACTGGGACGGTTGGCTGGAACCGTGCGCTGGGTCGTGACCACAACCTTTGGGTCAACACAGACCGTCGGAGCGGAGACCACCAGAGTCTCGAGGCTCCACGATCGCGTGAACGGCACATACCCGGCAACCAACAAGGAACACCAGGCAACCAACTACTCGGCCAAAGACCAGGATCTGGTGGCCTGGGTCCACATTGTCTTCACCGATGCTTTCCTCGCCGCTCACCGCCAATGGGGAGACGCCATTCCCATCACTGCCCCCGGCGAGTCTGGGGAGGACAGCTACGTCCGCGAATGGGCGGCAGCGGGAGAACTTATGGGACTCCAGACGCCCCCGCGCTCACGCGCTGAGCTTCAGAGTGCTCTCGAGGCCTTCCACCCTGTGCTTCGTGCCGATGACCGGGTCAAAAAGGCACTGCGGTTTCTCACAAAACCACCGCTTCCTGGACCTGCTCGGATCTCCTACGCCATCATGGTGGGCGGCGCCATTGCAACGATGGAGCCCCGCTATCGAGCGATGTTGGGGCTGAATCGGCCATGGTGGCCGGCCATCACTCTTACTCGGCTTGTCCTGTGGCTCACGGGCGTGGTGTTGGGAACTGAGTCGACAAGCCGTCGCCGAGCGAGGGAACGACTTACTCGCCTCGGCTTGCCTACTGAGTAGGGGTTACTGAACTCCGAGGATGTCGACGACGAAGACGATGGTGTCCTCAGCACCAATCGCCCCATCCCCTGTTCCACCGGAGGGCCCGTAACCCAGCTCCGGGGGAATCACGATGATGACGCGGGATCCGACTGTCTGACCGA
>JAIOWV010000041.1 GCA_021741945.1 Pontimonas sp. | reverse complement strand
GTCCTGGTCTCACGGTGGTGACGGGTGAAACCGGTGCGGGAAAGACCATGGTGGTCACGGCGCTGGGTTTGCTATTGGGTGACCGCGCAGATTCTGCGCGGGTTCGCCAGGGCAGCTCTGCCACATGGGTAGAGGGCCGATTTACTATCGCGTCCGACTCTCCCGTTCGAGCGCGGGTTGCAGATATTGGTGCAGCACTGGACGATGACGAGCTGATTGTTGCCAGAGAGGTTCTCCAAGAAGGTCGTTCCCGCGCTGTGATCGGGGGGCGAAACGCTCCGGTTGCGACGCTCTCCGATATCGCCGAGCACTTGGTCGTCATTCACGGCCAGAGTGACCAGATTCGCCTCAAGTCGGAATCAGCCCAGCGCGAGGCGCTGGATAGATTCGCTGGCGCCCCATTGTTGGAACTTGCGGGTAAATACACAGCGGCTTATGAGAAATACCGCGAGCTCGAGAAGCGCCTCCACCTCCTCCAGACCGAATCGCAGGCTCGCGCAGCCGAGGCCGCTTCCTTACGGGAAGCACTAGGCAACATCGAGTCCGTGAAGCCTGAACCGGGGGAGGACGTGAGACTCACTGAGACCATTGGGCGTCTCACCAACACCGAAGATTTGAGGGCGGCGGCTCTTCACGCGAAGAACGCATTGGCTTCTGACTCCCTGGCTGTCGAGGTTCGAGACGCCGAGGGTCTCATTGACGAAGCGTTGAAGGCGCTGGAGCGCGTCGTTGGTGTCGATGCAACGCTCGAACCGATTCGCCAGACCCTTGCTGAGGCCAGTTACCAAGTTGCCGAGGTCTCGACATCACTCGCTGGCTATCTCGCAGGACTGGAAGGCGATGGAGGGCTCAGTTTGGAAGCGAGCCACGAACGGCTCGCTAGTCTCAGCCAGCTCCTTCGTCGTTATGGCCCAACCCTCGATGATGTTCTCGAGTTGGAGCGCACGGGATCGGAGCGGTTGCTGGAGCTCGATCGCGATGGGGACACCGTTGAGGTGTTGAGTGCTGAGGCAGACGCTGCGCTCGCACTCGCTCACCAGCTCGCCGACGAGCTCTCGTCGCTCCGTAAGAGCGCCGCGGAGACCCTTGGCGGCTCTGTTACGACAGAGCTCTCCGCATTGGCGATGGCCACAGCGAGCTTCCACGTAAGGGTGACTCCCACTGACACGCTCAGTGTTCATGGTCGCGACCAGGTTGCTTTGCTCCTCGCCGCGCACCCCGGTGCCGAGCCGTTGCCGCTGGGTAAGGGTGCCTCTGGCGGAGAACTCTCCCGCGTGATGTTGGCACTCGAGGTTGTGATTGCCGGTTCTGACCCCGTGCCCACTTTTGTTTTTGATGAGGTCGATGCGGGTGTGGGTGGTGCGAGCGCACTAGAGATTGGGCGCAGGCTTGATGTCTTGGCCCAGACTTCCCAGGTGATTGTGGTCACACACCTCGCGCAGGTCGCTGCGTTTGCGAATAATCATCTGAGGGTTGTCAAAGACACCGATGGGCACGTCACCACGTCGAGCGTTCAGGTACTGGAAGGCGAGGAACGTGTCACCGAGCTTGCCCGCATGCTGGGTGGAATGGCGGACTCCCAGACAGCGTTGTCACACGCTAGAGAGTTAATTGAAAAGACTCATTCGGTGAGTCGTCGCTAAGGACCCCGTTAACCGGTTACTGTTGAATTCCGTGGCGGACCCCAAAAAAACATCTCACCCGGGAATCACTAAACACATCTTTGTGACCGGTGGGGTCGTCTCCTCTCTGGGTAAGGGTCTAACCGCCGCATCGCTTGGCAATCTGCTTGCCGGCCGCGGACTGCGCGTCGTGATGCAGAAACTGGATCCCTATCTGAATGTCGATCCCGGCACAATGAACCCATTCCAGCACGGCGAGGTGTTCGTCACCGATGATGGCGCAGAGACCGACCTGGACATCGGGCACTATGAGCGCTTCTTGGACATCAACCTGTCTCAGGCCGCCAACGTGACAACCGGGCAGATATACCAAGAGGTGATCGGCAAGGAACGCCGAGGCGAATACTTGGGTGACACGGTTCAGGTGATTCCCCACATCACCGACGAGATTAAGCGCCGCATGCGCCTTCAAGCCCACGAAGAGCCACGGCCCGATGTCATCATCACCGAAATCGGTGGCACTGTCGGCGACATCGAAAGTCAGCCTTTCATCGAAGCTGCCCGCCAGGTTCGCCACGAACTAGGACGCGAGAACGTGTTCTTCGTGCACGTTTCGCTGGTGCCCTTCATGGGCGCCTCAGGCGAGCAGAAGACCAAGCCAACCCAACACTCTGTGGCTGCTTTGCGCTCTATTGGTATTCAGCCAGATGCTCTGGTCTTGCGCAGCGATCGCCCCGTCGAGAGCGCCAACCGCCGCAAGATCGCGTTGATGTGTGACGTTGACGAGGCTGCCGTGGTGAACGCCGTGGATGTGCCAAGCATCTACGACATTCCTTCCTTGCTGCACAGCCAAGATCTGGATGACTACATCATCGACACGCTCGGTCTTGAGGCCGGGGAGATGGTGTGGGATGGCTGGAAAGACTTGCTGGATGCTGTGCACCACCCTAAGCACACGGTGACAATCGCGATTGTTGGCAAATACATTGACCTGCCAGATGCCTATCTGTCGGTCAGCGAGGCGATTCGTTCGGGTGGGTTCGCTCATCAGACGAATGTCGAACTGCGGTGGGTGGCCAGTGATGAGTGCGAAACCACCGCCGGTGCGGAAAAGGCTCTCGCAGATGTGGACGGGATCTGTGTTCCCGGTGGCTTCGGAATTCGCGGTATCGAGGGCAAGGTCGGAGCCCTTCGTTACGCCCGCGAGAATGGCATTCCCACGCTTGGCTTGTGCCTTGGCTTGCAATGCATGGTGATCGAATATGCCCGCACCGTGGCAGGTCTGGAGGGCGCATCGAGCACCGAGTTTGACCCCGATGCCCCCCACCCTGTCATTGCAACAATGGCTGAGCAGGTCGACATCCTCTCCGGTAACGGAGACATGGGCGGGACAATGCGCTTGGGTCTATATGAGGCAGCACTTCTGGAGGGCTCCGTGGTTCGCGAGCTCTATGGCCAGCCCACCATCGAGGAGCGCCATCGGCATCGCTACGAGGTTAACAATTCGTATCGGGCGCAGATTGCGGATGCTGGTCTGGTCTTCTCTGGCACAAGTCCGGATGGGTCACTGGTGGAGTTTGTTGAGCTACCGAAGTCTGTACACCCTTTCTATGTTGCCACCCAGGCGCACCCGGAGCTTCGCTCGAGGCCCAACCGTGCACACCCTCTGTTTGCAGGGTTGGTGGGGGCTGCTCTTGAGCGCCACGAGGCATCGGCGTTGTTCCCGGTCTCTGACCAGGAGAACTAAAGGTGGGGGTTTTTCTCCCCAAGGATGAACCCCGCCACATCGAGGCGCTGAGTCGGGAGACGGTCTTCGACGGCGCTATCTGGGACGTTGTGCGTGAGACCTTCGACTACAACGGCGTTGTTTTGCGCCGTGACTTTGTCAATCACACCGGCGCCGTGGGCGTGGTGGCGATAAACGACGACGGCGAAGTGATGATGATTCGCCAGTATCGTCACGCTATTCACTCCCTCAATTGGGAGATCCCTGCTGGCCTTCTAGATATCCCCGGCGAAGACCCCCTCGAGTGCGCGAAGAGGGAGCTGGCAGAAGAGGCCGACCTCGAGGCGAACCACTGGGACTACTTGATGACGCTCAACACCACTCCCGGTGGCTCGAACGAGTTCATCCACATTTATGTGGCCCAGGGCTTGCGCCCGCTGGCCCACGATTATGTTCGAGAAGGCGAAGAGGCTGATTTAGAGAAACGCTTTGTTCCCCTGGCCGATGTGGTGAGCGCAATCATGCAGGGGGATATCAAGAACCAGATCGCTGTGACTGCGCTCCTTGCCGCTTATGTCCAACGAAACCTCCGCTAGTTCTCCGCGCACGGAGCTCGAGCGTGAGCTCGAGCGCTACATCCGCTATGTCACTCTTGAGCGCGGCCGCTCACCACACACCTTGAGCGCTTATCGCAGCGACCTGGCGCACTATCTTGCCTGGCTTGCAGCACGGTCGTTGAACGCGCCGTCTTCGGTGAATGGCGAGCAGGTTCGCGAGTACGTGGGGACACTGGCCGGGGCTCGCACCACGGTGGCGCGGAAACTCTCCAGCATCAAGAGCTTCCACCGTTTCCTCCTCGACGAGGGCGTTGTCGCAGACGATGTGACGCGAGAACTCCATGCTCCGAAGCTCCCAGGCCGCCTTCCGAAAGCATTGACGGTGGCGCAGGTCCAGGATTTGCTGGACGCCGTGATCGGAGATGACCCCATCGCTTTGCGCGATAGGGCTCTTCTGGAGTTGCTCTACGCCACGGGGGCTCGGGTCTCCGAGGTTACCGAGATGAGTGTTGATGACCTGGTTGATGATCAGGGTAAGACGGCTGAAGTAGTCCGCGTGACGGGGAAGGGACGCAAGCAGCGGATCGTTCCTGTGGGCAGTTACGCACGTGCGGCCCTCGATAGCTATCTGATTCGCGCGAGGCCAATGCTCATAAAGAATGCGAAGAAGTCGACGCCAATGCTGTTTCTGGGGGCACGGGGCGGGCCTCTGTCACGCCAGAATGCCTGGCTGATTATCCAAGAGGCTGCGAAACGGGCGCACCTCGAAGGTTTAGTCTCCCCGCACACTCTTCGTCACTCCTTTGCCACTCACGTGCTGGGAGGAGGAGCAGATATTCGGGTTGTCCAAGAGCTATTGGGCCACGCATCTGTCTCAACCACGCAGATATATACGAAAGTGACCATCGACACGCTCCGCGATGTCTATCTGGGGGCGCATCCTCGTGCGAGGTAAATCGGAGCTATAGACTCATTCCATGCCCAAAGTTGCGTCCCAGATAGGCCCCACCGGCCGTCCGCTGCGTGATTTTCCGGAACCCCCAGCACTCAAATCCCACGGACCCGCCCGCATCATTGCTCTTTGTAATCAAAAGGGTGGTGTTGGCAAGACCACAACCACCATCAGCCTCGGTGGCGCGCTCGCGGAATGCGGTCGCAATGTCTTGATGGTTGATTTTGATCCGCAGGGCGCGCTCTCCGCTGGTTTGGGTGTCAATACCCACGACACCGTCACTATCTACGACCTGTTGATTGGCCGCGAGAAGGACGTTCGAAAAGCGATTGTTCCGACCAAGACCAACGGAATCCATGTGATCCCGGCGAACATCGACCTCTCGGCTGCCGAGGTTCACCTGGTGAACGAGGTCGCACGCGAGCAGATCTTGGCTCGGGTGTTGAAACCTGTTCTTGATGACTACGACGTCGTCTTGATTGATTGCCAGCCGTCGTTAGGTTTGCTGACCGTCAACGCGCTCACCGCGGCTCACGGAGTGCTTATTCCGTTGGAGACAGAGTATTTCGCGCTTCGGGGTGTTGCGTTGCTGATTGACACCATCGAGAAGGTTCGCGACCGCCTGAATCCCGCGATTCGCGTTGATGGCATTGTGGCAACGATGTACGACCCTAGAACCTTGCATGCCAAAGAGGTGATGGAGCGCGTCGTCGAAGCCTTCGGTGACACTGTCTTGGATACGGTCATCGGCCGCACGGTCAAGTTCCCCGACGCCTCGGTAGCGGCCGTGCCGATTACTCAATTCGCGCCCAATCACGCCGGCGCTCAGACTTATCGTCAGTTGGCTAGAGAGCTCATCGCCCGTGGCGCGATCGCCTAAAGGGAGCGTTCTCGAGGACCTGGAGGCAGAGGGCGAGCAGTCCTTTAGAGTCCGGCTCGATAACTTTGATGGCCCGTTTGATCTTCTCCTGAGCCTCATCGGCAAGAGAGAGCTCGACATCACTGAAGTCGCGCTCAGTGTCGTCACCGATGACTTCTTGACCTACATCAAGGACCTTGAGGGCGCCGCAGAGCTTGACGCCGCCAGTGAGTTTCTCGTGGTGGCGGCAACCCTGCTGGATATGAAGATTGTGGGTTTACTGCCTCAGGGCGAATTCGTTGACGCTGAGGATGTCGCACTCCTCGAGGCCAGAGACCTCCTTTTTGCTCGACTACTGCAGTACCGGGCGTTCAAGGAAGTATCCGTGTGGTTTGCCGAACACCTCGAGCGCGAGAGTCACCGTCACGCTCGGGGGGTCGCGCTGGAAGAAAAGTTCGTGGCCGCAGCTCCTGAGCTTGAGTGGACCATGAGCCTGCAAGATTTTCAGATGCTGGCTTTGCTCGCGATGGCACCGAAAGAAATCCCTCTGGTCAACCTTGATCACCTGCATGCTCCGCTTGTGAGTATCCGCGAGCAAGCTGCCCACGTCATTGCCATGCTGAAGGGCCACGGGCCCGTCAGCTTTAGGTCCCTGATCGCGGGGGTCGCTGAGCGCGGCGTCATTGTGGCCCGGTTCTTGGCTGTCCTGGAGCTATATCGCGAGGCTGCGATCACCTTCCAACAACTCGAGCCTCTGGGGGAGCTGACGCTGCAATGGAGTGCTCAAGATTTCAGTGACGAACACCTTGCTAACTTGGGGGACGAGTGGGGCGGTGAGGAGAGAAGCAATGGCTAAAGAAGCGACAGAGACTGTGATGACAAGTGCGGGGAATCTTGAACGTGAGCTGGAAGCAATCCTGATGGTTGCCGACCAGCCCCAGAGCGTTCTTGAGCTCTCTAGCGCACTCGATGTTCCCGTCGCCCTAGTTAAAGCCGCAATCCAGGCTCTTGTTGCTGACTTTAACGGTGAGGCAGACGGCCCAGAGCGTGGTTTTGAACTGCGTGAAGTGGGCGGGGGCTGGAGGATTTACGTCCGCGAGCGCTACGACGCCGTTGTGTCTCGAGTAATTCACGAGCAGATCCCGGCAAAGCTCTCACCGGCTGCTCTGGAAACGCTCGCTGTTATTGCCTATAAGCAGCCAGTCACCAGAGGACAGGTTTCGTCCATTCGTGCGGTGAACGTGGATAGCGTCATTCGCACCCTGGTCGGCCGCGGGCTTATTCGCGAATCGCACACCGACCCTGAGACTGGCGCCATCTTTTATGTGACGACCGACCTGCTCTTGGCAGAACTCGGAATCGAATCACTGGAGGCGCTTCCACCGTTGTCGCCATTGCTCGACGACGGTGCTGACGGTTTCGACGATGTCGACTGACCACGACGACACCGACAAGGAACGCCTCCAGAAAGTCCTCTCCAGGGCAGGTGTGGCCTCGAGGCGCCGGGTTGAGCAACTTATGCAGCAGGGCCGCATTACCGTCAACGGCGAAATTGCTGATGAACTTGGAATGCGAATCAACCCTGCGAAGGATGTTGTCGCTGTCAACGGCTCGGTAGTGTCTCTCGACACTGAGCTTCGCTACATCATGCTGCATAAGCCCTCAGGCGTTGTGTCAAGCCTGTCGGATGAGCAGGGGCGACCCGATCTTCAGACCTACATCGCCCAAATCGGGGAGCGAGTGTTCAACGTTGGAAGGCTCGATGCGGACACCACGGGCTTGTTGCTACTGACGAACGATGGCGAAGCTGCTCATCGCCTCGCTCACCCCTCCTTCGAGGTCGACAAGGTCTATGTCGCGACCGTGCAGGGCGAGGTCGCGCCCCAGGCGCTCGCTACCCTCACAAGCGGGGTTGAGCTGGAGGATGGTCTCGCTCGAGCAGATCGAGCCAAATTGGTCGGCGCTCCGCGCAATGGCAAGAGCATCGTGGAGTTGGTTCTTCACTCGGGAAGGAACCGAATCGTGCGGCGTATGTTGGCATCGATTGGCCACCCGGTGCTGGATCTCCACCGCAGGAGCTTTGGCCCTCTCCACCTTGGCGGCCTCAAGCCAGGCCAGTGGCGGGACCTCAGTAGGCTGGAGGTGTCCAGTGTGTTGACCCTGGCGCATCAGGACCCATCTTCCACCGAGGAGCACTCGCATGACCACGATGACTAACGCGCCCTTCGAGCGTGTTCACATCATTGGTGCGGGCTTGCTCGGTGCCAGCATTGGGCTCGCGCTGCGCGAGCACAACGTTGCAGTCACTCTTGCCGACGCCTCGCCTTCGGCGGTAGCGCTCGCCACCGACTACGGGGCGGGTGTAGCCCTCGAACCGGGTTCTCCGCAACCGGATTTGGTTGTCGTTGCCGTGCCGCCCGATGTGGCAATGGAAGTCACCAGGAGCGCACTCGACCAGTTCCCTGAATCGACAGTTATTGATGTCACGAGCGTCAAGGCAGGCATTTACGAAGGCCTGAGGACTGCTGGTGCCGACATTGCGCGCTTTGTGGGCACTCACCCGATGGCCGGCCGTGAGCGCGGGGGAGCCGTGTCCGCCAGGAGCGACCTCTTCACTGCCAGACCCTGGGTGATCTGCGAGGGAGAAGCGGGCGCCATTCAGCTCGTTGAATCGTTCGTCCGGAGCTTGGGGGCAACCCCGATTGTCATGTCGGCGCTCGAGCACGATCGAGCTGTCGCGCTGATGTCCCACACCCCGCAATTGCTTTCTTCAGTCATGGCAGCACGTCTCTCCGACGCCTCGCCGACCGCGTTGTCGCTTGCCGGTGGGGGAGTCCGTGTTGTCACCCGTATTGCCGCGAGCGACCCGGCGTTGTGGATTCAAATTGTCCAGGCCAACGCCGAGGCCATCACGGAGCACCTCAACGGCGTCAAAGCCGATGTTGACCGTCTGCTCGAGGCGTTGGGTGATCTCTCTGCCACCGGGTCTCGCAGCGCCATCGCGGACCTGCTCCACGCTGGCAATGACGGCGTTTCCCAGTTGCCGGGTAAGCACGGGGTCTCGACTGCCTTTGCATCACTCATTGTGGTCATCGACGACACACCAGGCCAGCTAGCGAGGCTTCTGACACAACTGGGCGACTGGGGTGTGAACCTAGAAGACCTCCGCCTCGAGCACTCGCCTGGTGCGAACGTGGGTTTTGCTGACTTAACGGTCAAGAAAGATGTTGTGGCAGAGGTTGAAACCAAGTTGATCGACGGCGGTTGGCGCATTGCGGGGGAGGTCAAGTAATGGGCGCCTTAGTTGTTGCTGTCGACGGGCCAGCGGGTTCGGGGAAATCCAGTGTGAGCAAGGCGGTCGCGCGCGAGCTTGGGTATAGCTATTACGACACGGGAGCTGCCTACCGGGCACTTGCCTATGCAGTGTTGGATGCGGGTGTTGATGCGAGCAATGAGGACGCAGTGGTGGCGTTGCAGCGCAGCGTGTCCTATGTGGCCTCGGAGGACCCTGACAACCAGGTTTTTAGCGTTGACGGCGTGGATGTCACCGAGGCGATTAGAGGTCACGAAGTGTCCAGTAACGTCTCTGCAATAGCCAAGCACCCCAGGGTGCGCCAGGGACTCGTTGACCACTTCAGAGGTGTGATTGAGTCGTGTGCGCGGCCCGGCATTGTGATGGAGGGGCGTGACATCACCACCGTTGTTGCCCCAGACGCAGCCGTTCGAGTCCTCCTGACTGCGGACGAGGAAACACGGATTGCCAGGCGCCAGGCCGAGGTTGCGGGCACGGTTGCGGCACCGAGCGTTGCCCAAGCCTTGAGCTCCAGAGATCGAAGCGACCAAGCGGTTGTTGATTTCATGAACGCAGCACCGGGTGTGACCCTTCTGGATTCGACCCCCCTGACCTTTGACGAGACAGTGCGAGAACTCCTTCGCATCATTGCGAACACCAAGGAGAACGCATGAGCAACCCGGACGATGAGTTTGACGATTCGGCGATCGAGCCAGACTTAGAACTGGCGAAGCGCCTGGCTGAACTCGACGAAGGTGAAAGCGATCAACGTGCTGGCGCGCTGCGTCAAGGGCTTGATGACTATGAACTAGATGATGAAGATAAGGCGCTTCTCACGGGTTGGGAAGACAGCGACGGCGAGTTGCCGGCTATGGGTGCGCTTCCCGTCTTGGCCGTCGTCGGACGTCCTAATGTGGGCAAGTCTGCGCTGGTGAATCGAATTCTTG
>JAIOWV010000040.1 GCA_021741945.1 Pontimonas sp. | reverse complement strand
CTTCGAGTGAGTTTTCTTTCGGCCTTTGTGCTGGAGCTGGCAGCAAGCCTCTCAGTCGCTGTGGTGGCAGTGTCGGTTGGAATTCGCCTGATAAGCGAGGACATACCTCTTTCGCTGGGCCTTTTTGTCTTGTTGTTGGTTCCGGAGGTTTTTATACCTTTGCGCGCTGTTGGCACCCAGTTCCATTCAGCGGCTGAGGGTCTTCAGGTCGCCTCCGATGCGTTCGACATCATCGAGGCGGCTCCGATAACCCCGGTGAAGCTAGCGCGGGCGGCTCCTGGGTCGGCGGTTATCTCGCTGGATAACTTTCAGGGGGTGAGGAGCGGAGAGGCTGTTCACCGACCAATCACCACCACGCTCCAACCGGGAACGTGGTGCGCGGTTGTTGGCCCCAGCGGCGCCGGAAAATCAACTTTTTTTGATGCGCTCCTTGGCTTTGGCGACTATCGTGGCTCTATTCGTCAGGGAGGCGTGGAGCTGGGCCATCCGGAGCTTCGAGGCCTCATCTCGTGGGCCCCACAGACTCCAGATTTGACCTTCGGGACCGTGGGGGAAAATCTCACGCTGGGAGCAGATCGAGACACTCCGGCGATGGTCACCGCGCTCAGGCTCGCCGGGCTCCCGGGAGTCCCTGCTGATTCGCCACTCGGGGTTGAGGGTGCGGGGCTTTCCGGTGGGCAAGCGCAACGGTTGTCGTTGGCGCGTTGCTACTATCGCGCGTTGACCAAAAACACCCCCCTGCTGTTGCTTGATGAAGTAACCAGCGCGCTCGATAGCGACACTGAGAACCAGGTTGTGGCGGGCATCGACGAGATGGCCTCTCGCGGCTTCTGCCTGCTCGTGATTACTCACCGTCCCGCGGTTGCCGGGCGCGCACACGCCACGATTACCGTGTCACCAGAAGGCGTGGTGGTCGCGTGAGGACATCGTGGTCCGTAATCTCCAGGGCAGTTCCCCGAGGCCTTGGAACAGTAGTCCCCCTGTTGTGGGGGATTGCTGCTACCGGGTCGGCGGTGGGACTTCTCGCTACCTCTGCCTGGTTGATTACTCGAGCCGCCGAGGCGCCGCCAATACTCTATTTAGCCTTCGCCATTGTGGGGGTGAGGGCATTTGCGCTGGGCCGAGCAGTTTTTCGCTATATGGAACGGGTGAGCTCGCATGATTTCGCCTTCCGGCAGCTCGCGCGTGTGCGACTGTGGATGTTTGATCGGCTTGTGCCTTTGGCACCGGCCGGCATCATCGGGGTGCGTCGTGGAGGGATGATGAGCACCCTCATCGCCGATGTGGACACCCTCCAGAATCTTCCGCTGAGACTCCTTGCACCGCTGGGCAGCTCTCTGGTGATTGTGGTGCTGGGCGTCGTAGGGGTGAGCTGGGTTAGCCCCGTTTCAGGCGCGGTTTTGGCCATGGTGCTGCTGATTGCGGTGGTGAGCGCCCTCAGCATTGCGGTGCTCGTTGCGTCACGCGCAGAGGAGGTTATCGCTCCCGCTCGCGGGGATTTTGCCACAGAAGTCTATGAGACTTATCAACGTCGCCGAGTGTTTGACGCCTTTGAGGTTGGGGAGATCGTTGATCGGGCGCTGGCCGGTCGTGCGCGTAGCGTTCAGCGACTCGAGCTTCGCCAAGCATTAGCGATAGGTTCGACAGCGGGTGTCATCATGCTCTTCAGCGGTGTTGCTCTGATTGCTATGGCCTTGACCGTGGCGCCCCTGGTCGCAGCGGAAGCGCTCAGTGGGCCCGCGTTTGCGGTCGTGGTCCTGGTGCCCTTGGCCCTGTTTGAAGCTCTGGCCATGGTTCCCGGGGCGGTTATGACCTGGCGCCAGGTTCAAGCCAGTGCGGCTCGCATCGAAGAGATGTTGCCGGAGACGATTCCGGCTGAAATTCCCGTTGACAGTCCCGCGCTAACTCCAGGGATTGTCCTCTCCCCGGTGACTCTTGAGCTCATGGATGTGAGTGTTCGGTGGCCCGGTGGCTCCGCGCCAGTGTCGAACCCTGTGTCGCTATCGGTGGCGCCTGGCGACCGGGTGTGGATTTCAGGCCCCAGTGGCTCGGGCAAGACTAGCCTTGCCCTCGCTTTGGTGAGGTTCCTGGACTACGAAGGCTCCTATCGCCTGTCGGGCGTTGAAGCCAAGAACCTCAGCCAGGACACACTACGACAGCACGTTGTGCTGTGTGAGCAAGCACCACACCTCTTCGCCACGAGCATTCGACACAATCTGAACTTCGCGAAGCCTGACGCGAGCGATGCTGAACTCATGGCGGTTCTTCACCGAGTGGGCTTAGCCGCATGGGTTCGTGATCGCGGGGGTTTGGATGAGCCAGTTGGGGAGCGTGGAGCGCTCGTCTCGGGGGGTCAAGCTCAACGTATTGCCTTGGCGCGAGCCCTGCTGAGCCGTGGAGACGTGATCGTTTTCGATGAACCGAGCGCGAATGTGGAGCCAGCGCTTGCCGATTCTGTCATGCGCGACCTCATCGGTATGGCCTCGGAAGATGACCAGAGAATTGTGCTCGTGATTTCGCACACCCCACTTCCCGAGGGTTGCTACACCCACACGGTGACGCTGGGGTCAGACTAAGACGCCTCAAGATGAGCGCGCCGGGACCACCACGCGTTCTGCCACTGGTCTCGCCTGGCCCGAGATGTTTCGAGGTGGGGGCCGCCGTGAACCGCGGTGGCGAGGCGAATACCGTGCAGGGCGCTCACAACCCACACCTCGGCGCCCTCGCAATCCTCGAGGGTAACCCGCTCCTCGGTGACGGGGACTCCACGTTCGTCAGCAATCTCGCGCAGGACTGACTCGGTGACACTCGGAATCCGCGGAAATTCCTGGCTGACGACGGAGACCCCGTTGTTGTCCTTGCGCCAGAGCATCACGCTGCTATATGCGCCTTCGATCACACACCCATCCGGGGAAAGTATGAGCGCCTCAGTGGCGCCGACCTCCGCCACCGAGCGCCGAAGCGCCATCAATGCCTCAAGGTCGGGGCCTTTCCTCAGGGGTGTCGTTCGGGGGTCGTAGGTAGCCGGGGCAAGCGTCGCGGCATCGAGCCAATCGGGGGCTTCTCGCTCCAGGTATCGAAGGGTCGGCCCACCCGCGGTGTGACTAACCTCGACTCGAGGAAACCAGGACCCTGTGCGCGGTAGCGCCTCAACGACGGCCGCCCAAAATCTAGACACCAACGATTCGTCGAGCCCCAGCACCGTCGCAGAGCTCATGAATCGGTCTCGGTGTCGATCTATGGCAACGACGTGGCCGTCCTCCACTCGCCAGGAGTCGGCGACCAGAGTTTTTTGGTCGGAGGAGTCGCACCATTCGATAGCGCCCAAAGTCGTGCCAGAGAAATGGTAGAGACGCGAACTCATAGGCTAAGGCTATGACGATGGAGCTTCTTTGGCACCCTCTGAACCAGCGCATCGAGATCGCTGACGCTTTCGCTGCTTTGTATGGCGATGACCCCCACGCCGTGTGGTTTGACGACCACGGCGAGCGCGGTCGCGGGTTCAGCTACTTGGGGTCGGGAGTTCTCATTGATATAGGGGGGGTCTCTTGGCGGGAATCGTTGCGCTCGGCGCACCGAGACCTTGCCCCCGGGAGCTCTGTCCCTGTGGGCTCGCTGCCACTGGGGATCGTGCTGGTGATGCCCTACGAGCTGGGTACAGAGACTCTTGGATTAGCGGCGCGCGCGGGCACCCTGAAGCCCCGGGCGTTGCGCCTTGATCGCCTCGTTGCGGTCAATCACAAGACGGGGGAGCTCTCGCTTTACGCATTGGGCTCCGGCTGGGACGGCGAACTTGCCCAGTGGCGAGCTGGCGTAGTGAGCGTGCTCGCTGATGCCCCGGCGCAGGGCCCTCCGGTGTTGCCTGATAGGCCACCGGTGGTGTGGCGAGATTCCACTGACGACTACCGTCGAATGATTTTTTCCGCCCAGGATGCAATTACGGAGGGCGATGCGTATCAGCTGTGCGTGACCACACAGCTTCGCGTGGAGGCCGATATTGATCCGATCGCTCTGCACCGGGTAATTCGCCAGAGTAATCCCACCCACCACCAGGCCTTGTTGCGCACCGGGGAGCTCAGCCTCGTGTGTGCATCGCCGGAGACATTTTTGGATATCACCCCTGAGGGGGTGGTCACCACGCGTCCCATCAAGGGAACGAGGCCTCGGGGCGCGGATCCCGAAGAGGACCAGCGCCTTGCAGCAGAGCTTCTGGAGAGCGACAAAGAGCGCGCCGAAAACCTGATGATTGTTGACTTGATGCGCAATGACCTCTCCCACGTCTGCGAGGTCGGAACTGTCAGTGTTCCCGAACTTCTCCTTGTCGAAAGCTATGCCTCGGTTCACCAATTAGTCAGCACCGTCACTGGCGAGCTGCGACGGGGTGCCGACCTCGTCGATGTGCTGGATGCCACCTTCCCCGCCGGTTCAATGACTGGAGCGCCTAAGCGTCGTGCCGTTGAGTTACTCGGGCAGTGGGAGAGCGGCCCGCGGGGTTATTACTCCGGAATTATTGGCGTGTGGCGGGCTGATGGCAGCGCCACTCTGGCGATGACGATTCGCACGGCTGTGATCACCGCGGACTCCATGACTCTTGGCGTTGGGGGTGGCATCACGGCACTCAGCGAGCCCGGCAGCGAAATAGCTGAGGTGGGAATCAAGGCGATGCCGTTTCTTCGCGCGCTAGGCCACGCCCAAGTTGAGTATTCTTGACCGGTGACTACCAGCCCCGATAGCCCTGCAACCGAGCACGAGGGCGCCTATGACTTCCGAGCCATGGAAGCCAAGTGGTCGGCAATCTGGGATGCAACGGAGCCCTTTACTGTCCCCGATACCGATGACCCTAGGCCGAAGAAATATGTCTTGGACATGTTTCCCTACCCTTCCGGGGATCTTCACATGGGTCACGCTGAGGTCTATGCACTCGGTGACGTAGTCGCACGGTATTGGCGTCTTCGCGGTTATCAAGTGCTTCACCCCATTGGTTGGGACTCGTTTGGCTTGCCCGCGGAAAACGCTGCCATCAAGCGTGGGGTTGATCCCAGGGAGTGGACCTACCAAAACATCGCCCAGCAGAAAGCTTCGATGAAGCGTTACGCGGCATCCTTCGACTGGACCCGCGTTCTTCACACTTCTGATCCCGAGTATTACCGCTGGAACCAGTGGCTTTTCTTGACCCTCTATGAAAAAGGCCTTGCCTATCGCAAGGACTCCTGGGTCAACTGGGATCCTGTTGATCAGACAGTGCTTGCTAATGAGCAGGTGTTGCCCGATGGCACCTCTGACCGCAGTGGCGCAATGGTGGTCAAGAAGAAGCTGACCCAGTGGTATTTCAAGATCACTGATTACGCCGATCGCCTGCTCGATGACCTCGATACTCTCGAGGGTCGCTGGCCCGCCAAGGTGCTCGCCATGCAGCGCAACTGGATCGGCCGCTCACAGGGCGCTGAGGTTGAGTTTGCCATTGAGGGAAGGGACACCCCGCTCACCGTCTTCACGACGAGGCCTGACACCCTCTATGGGGCAACCTTCATGGTGGTGGCACCCGATTCAGATCTTGCCGAAGAGCTGGTGCAGGGCGCTAGCGATGAGGTCACTGCCGCGTTTAGGAACTATCTCGAGCGAACCCAGCGCACGTCTGAAATCGACCGGCAGGACGCCAGCCGTGAGAAGACCGGCGTTTTCCTCGAGCGCTATGCCACGAACCCGGTCAACGGTGAGCGACTTCCCATCTGGGTTGCTGACTATGTCTTGGCTGATTACGGCACAGGCGCCATTATGGCGGTCCCGGCCCACGACCAACGTGACCTGGACTTCGCGCTGACTTTTGATTTGCCGATTCGGGTGGTTCTGGACCCGACCCACGAGGGTGACGAACTGGGTTCGCTCGCCGAGCGCGATCCGGCGATTACTCGCGTGGCGCTAGCTGGCGATGGCGTCATGGTCAACTCTGGCGCCCTGGATGGGCTTGGCAAAGCCGAGGCCATCGCCCGAATTATTGACGACCTTGAGGCCAAGGGAACCGGCCGACGGGCCACCACGTATCGCCTCCGGGACTGGCTGATTTCTAGGCAACGCTTCTGGGGTACCCCGATTCCGATTATGTATGGGCCAGACGGGGAAGAGATTCCGGTCCCGCAGGATCAACTCCCGGTGTTGTTGCCGGCCACAGAAGGACTCGACCTCAAGCCGCAGGGCTCCTCGCCCCTTGGTGCGGTCTCTGAGTGGGTGAACCAGACCCACAACGGTGTCGCTGTCACCAGAGACGCTGACACCATGGACACCTTCGTGGATAGCTCATGGTATTTCTTGCGATTCTTGAGCGCCCACGATGACACCCAGGCCTTCGATGTCGAAAAAGTGAAGCAGTGGGCGCCTGTTGATCAGTATGTCGGCGGTGTTGAGCATGCAATTCTCCACCTGCTCTATGCGCGCTTCATCACCAAAGTGCTTCATGATCTTGGCTATCTGGATTTTGAAGAGCCCTTTAGTTCGCTTTTGAACCAGGGAATGGTCATTCTCGATGGCGCCAAAATGAGTAAGTCGAAGGGCAACCTGGTCTACTTCTCCGAGGAGCTCGACGCCTATGGCGTCGACGCCGTTCGTCTGACTATGGCCTTTGCTGGCCCGCCGGAGGATGACATCGACTGGCGCGATGTTTCACCGGTGGGATCACAGAAGTTCTTGGCCAGGGCATGGCGACTCTCAGGCGATGTGACTAGCGCACCAGGAACCTCACCCGAGGGCGGCGATGTTGAGTTGCGCCGAGCGTTGCACCGTTTCCTGGCCGATGTTCCTGGCCTGATCGAAGCCTTCAAGTTCAATGTTGCGGTGGCCAGAACGATGGAAATGGTGAACCACACGCGGAAAGCCATTGACACGGGGGCTGGTGGGGCGGATCCTGCGGTTCGGGAGGCCACCGAGGCGATCGCACTCGCGTTGTCTATGTTTGCCCCTCACACCGCTGAGGACATGTGGGAGCGTCTTGGCCACCAGCCCAGCGTTGCCCTGCAGATTTGGCCAGAGGCCGACCCGAGCCTGCTTGTTGAAGATTCTGTGACGGCCATTATCCAGATCAACGGCAAAGTCCGAGATCGTGTGGATGTCTCTCCGAACATCTCCGCCGATGAACTGGAAAAGCTCGCGCTTGGCACAGAGGCCATCCAGAGGGCGCTTTCGGGCAAGACTGTCGTCAACGTAGTGGTGCGCGCCCCCAAGGTTGTGGCCATCAACGTCGCTGACTAGCCGTCCACAAGACGACCGTTGATGCTCCTCTTTGAGCTCTGCGCCCACAGCCCCTGAGGTCGTAAATCGCAGGTCTAATCTCACCCTGTGACAGCCAGGCAAACACTATGGGATTTCCTCGAAAGCACTAGTAGCCCCTCGAGACTTGTCGACTCTGTTGACGAAGGCCTTGAAGAGGACTACTTCGACAGGCCGCCAGGAGCCCCCCGCAACCGGTGGAGCGTAGCCCTCGGTGCCGCCCTCGGTCTGGTGGCGCTCATCGTTGTCGTCGCCGTGGGTTCTCACATCTTTCGATCCGCGACTCCAATGCCCAGTGTTGTTGTGGCAAGCCAGCCGGTGGCCGACGAAGGGAATTTACCCGCGCCCGCGGCACCGACGGTGATGGTCCACGTTGTCGGGGCCGTCGAATCACCCGGGGTGATTGAGCTTCCCGAAAACTCCCGCATTGTTGATGCTCTGGCGAAAGCCGGCGGTGCTACAGAGGATGCGGTCCTCACCGGGATCAACTTGGCCCGTGTGCTCTTCGACGGAGAACAGATTGTCGTGCCAGCCCTTGGAGACGAACCGGCGGTAGCCCCCGGCGAGGCCACGCCAGGACTGGTAAGCCTGTCGAGGGGCACCAGCGCCGAACTAGAGACCCTCCCGAGGGTTGGTCCCGCGACAGCAGCCCGCATCATCGCCTGGCGTGAGGCGAACGGCCCGTTCACGAGTGTTGACGACGTTTTGGCTGTTTCAGGGATCGGCCCCGCAACCCTGGAAGGGTTTCGCTCGCTGGTCGTTCCGTGAGGGCGCTGCGGGACTTCCGCATGCTCCCGCTTGCGGGGGCAGGATGGCTCGCCTGTGCTCTGGGAACATGGGCGCGGCCATCCGCCTGGCTAGTTCTCGTGGGCATTGGGTTGGCGCTTGTCCTTGTTCTCGCCTCACGACTGACCTCGGCGACATGGATTGGCACTTTTGTGCCAGCACTATTGGTCGCGACGGTGATGGTGGGGGCGGTTGCCTGGGGCTCCACCACACGCGATCAAGCTGCCCTGCTCGCTCTCGATGGCGAGGACGTCCACGCAGCCGTAAGACTTAGCGGCACCTTTATGCCAGGAGATAAGAGCGCCCCGGCGACGCTCCTCGCCCTGGACGGGCAGGCCTTAGCAAGAGGGCCTGTGCCGGTCCGAGTCATTGGTGACCTGGGCGAACTTCGCCAGGCTCTGGGCGCTGAAGTGGCCCTTCAGGCCCAGCTTGCGAGAGCAGACCCTTGGGACAACGAGAGCTGGCTGCTCTTCGTCGAGCCTGGGGCACAGTTTTGGGAGAGACCAGGCGGCTTCTTGCTGGCCACTGATGGTCTGCGCGAAGCGTTCTCTGAGCGCTCCAGTGCATTTGGGGGCGATGGGGGCAGGTTGTTGCCGGGTCTCGCCATCGGTGACACGAGCGCTGTTGACCCAGGCCTGACCCAGGCCATGCGGGACACGTCGCTGAGCCACCTCGTTGCCGTCTCAGGCGCCAATTGCGCCGTGGTTGTTGCCATCGTCGTGGCGATTGTGGCCCTGTGCGGGGGCGGGGTGTGGCCGCGCATGATTGCCGGCGTCCTAGCGCTCGTGGGGTTCGTGACGCTCGTTACCCCTGAACCCAGCATCGTCAGGGCGGCAATAATGGCGTCGATTGTGCTGATATTTCTGGCAGCCTCGCAACCCGTGCGGGGCATTCCTGTTCTTGGCACCACAGTGCTCCTGCTACTGGCCTGGAATCCCTGGTTGTCGACGGACTTTGCTTTCGCGCTGTCAGTCGTTGCGACCGGCGGAATCCTGATTGCTGTTGCACCACTCACTGCGGTGCTCTCCAAGGTCCTGCATCCAGCTATTGCCCTCGTGGTCGCGCTTCCCATTGCCGCCCAAGTGGCCTGCCAGCCTCTCTTGATTCTCCTCAACCCGGTGATTCCTGTGTGGGGTGTTCTGGCGAACGCGGTGGCTGCGCCGCTAGCGCCAGTGGCAACAATCCTGGGGCTGGTGGCCTGCCTTCTTGGGCCCGTAGCGCCAGGTCTTGCCGACGCTGTTACTGCGGTGGCATGGGTTCCCTCGTCTTTTATTGCCGGTCTTGGCAGGGTGCTTGCAGGGACAGGCGTTGCAACTCTTCCGTGGCCCTCGGGCTGGTGGGGTGCCCTGGCCACAGGTGTCATCGGATACGGCGGCCTAGCTTGGCTACTCATGCGCCGTGGCGAGCACCGCTTTCGCGCGGGAGCCTTGGGGGCCGTTGCCTCGGCAACGCTGGTTGCGGTCGTCCTGCTCTATTTCCTTCCCTCGTGGGCGGTGCGCGCGAGCGTCCCCGAGCAGTGGACGATGGCTCAGTGTGATGTTGGCCAGGGCGACGCCCTCGTGATTCAGTCCAAGGGCGCCTATGCACTCATTGACGCAGGGGAGTTCCCCGGCCGGCTCGAGCAGTGTTTGTCGCTCTTGGGTGTTACCAAGCTAGATCTCGTGGTGCTGACGCACTTTGACAAAGACCATGTGACGGGCTGGCCAGCGCTTGTGGGTAGGACGCGGGAGTTGTGGACTGGTCCGCCCGAGAACGAGGCGGACCAGCGAATCATCGATGCCTTGGTCGCCGGAGGGGCAACCCATCGCCTGGTAACCAAGGGGGACAATTCGTCGCTGGGGGGTTACTCGCTCTCCGTGGTTTGGCCTGACCGAGCGCCTCTCGGGTCACCAGGTAATGATTCGAGTGTCGTGCTTGAGGTGAGACCAGGCCAAGACTGCAAAGAGTGCCTCTCCGGTCTTTTCTTAGGAGACCTCGGAGAGCGAG
>JAIOWV010000039.1 GCA_021741945.1 Pontimonas sp. | reverse complement strand
CTCGGGATTTTCATTAACGCCGCGCTTCAACCCATCACTGTCCGCATGCTGTTGTTGGCCTCCGTTTTGCCAAGCGGCAACGACACCACCGGAATCATCATCGGCGATTTTGCCGGGCCATATCTGGTGGGGTTGCCGCTGGCCATCGCTCTCGCCTACTTCACCCCGCTCGGGGTGCTCGGCGCGATTATTGGCAAGGGTGGAGAAGAAACCCTCAAGTGGGTCATCTTTGCTGCCAGAAACCGGCGAATTCGTTGGGAGAACGTGCTGCAGCGCCACGAGGATTCGCTGATTGGCATCGGCGACCCCCGCACAGGGCCCATCGCCACTCTGTAGAGGGGCATACTGTCTCTATGACCGAGATTCAGCCCTACACGGTGGTGCGGGCGATTGGCCCTGGTGCTGAACTTCGGCACTATCCAGCCCACACACTGATCTCGTGTGATGTTGGCGGTGACTTTGACAGCGCTGGATCCAGAGGATTTGGGCCACTCGTTCGCTACATTTCGGGTGCTAACCAGAAGGGTCAGCAGATTGCGATGACCTCGCCTGTTATTCATGCACCGCGGTCGCAGGCCGCCCATACGATCAGCTTTGTGTTGCCAGAGGGGATGAACCCCCAAGATGCACCCCGCCCGGCCGATGGCCGGGTGGAGGTTCACGAGGTGGGTCCCCGCCTCGTGGCGGCACTGAGGTTTTCTGGCGGATGGTCCCAGGAGCGGGCTGATCGCAAAGCAGGGGTCCTGATGGGGCTGCTTGACGGCGCTGGGTTACACGCTGCCGGCGCTGTCTTTTTTGGTCGGTATGACCCGCCCTGGAAGCCGGGGCTCTTGCGCCGAAACGAGGCGTTGGTCGAGGTCGTGGAACCCTCAACCAGTAGTCACAGTGTGGCGTAGGTTCGGCCAGGAACCCACTGCTAAAGTTTCGCCTAGATAACCAAACACAGGGCCCCACGCTATGCGGGAGAGACACCAGAACTCACGGTGTCACCGAAGGAGCAAGCCTCCCCGCCAATCTCTCAGGTAAAAAGTACCGTCTAGCAAGGCCACTCTGGAAAGTGGGACGACTATCGCCCCCGCCGACGGTGAAAGCGCCACAGGGCGTGAAACTCTCAGGCCAATGACAGAGGGGGAGTCACGGAAGAACACTCTTCCGCTTATGACTCTGGGGGCCAAGTGACAAGCAAACTCACTGCGTTGCACGCAGAACACGAGGCTGCCGGCGCGAGCTTCACTGACTTTGCCGGCTGGGATATGCCCGTGCGCTACACCTCTGACTTGGCAGAACACCATGCGGTGCGCCAGTCCGCCGGGCTCTTTGACCTCTCCCACATGGCAGAGATCGAGATTAACGGCTCCGGCGCAGCAGCGTTCCTTGACTATGCGCTGAGCAACACTCTCTCCGCCCTCGAGCACGGGCAGGCCAAATATTCCCTTCTGCTCGCCGAGAGTGGCGGCATCATTGACGACCTGATCGTCTATCGCATCGATGACGATCACTATCTGATTGTGGCCAACGCTTCTAACCGCTACCCGGCTGTCGAGGCCCTGTCTTCTCGCACCGCAGGCTTTGACGTCGTTGTCGCCGATGTCAGTGATGAGTGGGTCCTCCTTGCTGTGCAGGGCCCACGCGCATTGGCCATTCTGGAGGCCACCGCGAGCATCGAGCCAGATGGTTCCCTGGAAGAGCTGCGGTACTACCGGATTCTTGGCGCAACCCTCGCCGGTGTTCCCGGCTGGATTGCCCGCACCGGCTACACCGGTGAGGACGGGTTTGAGCTCTACGTCCCTGTAGCTAACGCGAAGGCCCTCTGGGAGGACCTGCGCTCAGCCGGCGAAGCCCACGAGCTCACACTCTGTGGCCTTGCCTGCCGTGACACCCTTCGCCTTGAAGCCGGAATGCCGCTGTATGGGCACGAACTATCCCTCGAGACAACTCCGGCAAGTGCCGGAATGGCTCGGGTTGTCGACCACACCAAGGAACGCTTTGTTGCGCAGAGCGCTCTCTCCGGTGCGCCCGAGCCCACCCGAGTGTTGGTCGGTCTTGTGGCCGAAGGCCGTAGAGCGCCCCGGGCTGAGTACCCGGTAGTGAGCCCTGGGGGAGAAGTAGTGCTTGGTCACATCACCTCCGGTGCTCTCTCGCCGACGCTTGGATACCCGATTGCCATGGCGTATGTGGATGCCGATATGAGCCAGCCTGGCACCGCGCTTGCCGTGGATGTGCGAGGCCAGAACTTGCCCGTTACTGTTACCAAACTGCCGTTTTATTCCAGAAAGAAGGAAACATCATGAGCGCTGTACCAGAGACTCTCTCCTACACAGCAGAACACGAATGGGTGAAGGTCGATGGCGATGTTGCCACGATCGGCATTACCCAGCACGCCGCCGATGCGCTCGGTGACGTTGTTTTCGTTGCCCTGCCAGGTGTCGGTGACACCATTCGCGAAGGTGCGATCGTGGGTGAGGTCGAATCCACCAAGTCCGTGGGTGAAATCTTCGCTCCGGTCGCCGGTGAAGTTGTTGAAGCAAACGATTCTGTGGTGGCAAGCCCCGACACGGTCAACGCTGACCCCTACGGTGCTGGGTGGCTCATCAAGGTGCGCTTCTCCGCAATGCCCGAGCTTTTGGATGCCGCTGCTTACCGTGCACTGATTGGAGCCTAAGGAAATGACCAGCGCTTTCTCCACCCGTCACATCGGAACCGATGCTGATGCCCAGGCTTTGATGCTCAATCGCCTGGGCTATGACAGCCTCGAGGATCTGATGAGTGCCGCCGTCCCCGGGCACCTTCGGATGGTGGAGATCGCGCGATCGGTTATTCCTGCCGCAGCCAGTGAAGCGGAAGCGCTTGCCGAACTGCGCGAGCTCGCAAACGCCAACACTGTTCGCCGCTCACTGATTGGTCTTGGCTACTACGGGACCCACACCCCGAGTGTGATTAAGCGCAACGTGCTGGAGAACCCCAGTTGGTATACCGCCTACACCCCCTACCAGCCAGAGATTTCGCAGGGTCGCTTGGAAGCGCTGCTGAACTTCCAAACCATGGTTGCTGACTTGACCGGAATGGCGACCGCTAACGCGTCCATGCTCGATGAGGCCACAGCCGTTGCTGAGGCCATGCTGTTGGCCCGTCGTGTTTCTGGTCAGGAAAGCTCCGTCTTCGTGATCGATGCTGACGCGCTGCCCCAGACCAAGGCTGTCCTGGCTGGGCGCGCTGAACCGCTCGGTATCGAACTCGTGGAGAGCGACTTCACCTCCCCGTTGCCGGAATGTTTTGGTGTCTTTGTTCAATACCCAGGCGCTTCTGGCCGGATTATTGACCCCACGCAGGCCATCGCGCAGGCCCATGACCATGGCGCCCTTGCCGTGGTTGCCGCTGATTTGTTGGCTCTCACCCTCATCACTTCTCCCGGAGAATTCGGCGCTGACATTGCGGTGGGAACATCGCAGCGCTTTGGTATTCCTCTCGGCTTTGGCGGTCCCCACGCCGGTTACCTCGCTGTGCGGGAGGGTCTCGAGCGGCAAATGCCTGGTCGCCTGATCGGCGTCTCCAAAGACGCCGATGGCAACCCCGCCTACCGCTTGACCCTGCAGACCAGGGAACAGCACATCCGCAGAGACAAGGCGACTAGCAACATCTGCACCGCTCAGGTGCTCCTCGCCGTGATGGCTGGCATGTTTGCCGTCTATCACGGCCCTGATGGCTTGAAGGCAATTGCTAAGGGCGTCGCCGAGAAGACCGCTGGTCTTCGTGACGCATTGGTCGCAGCCGGTCACGATGTTGTGCACTCCGAGTTCTTTGACACGCTTCAGGTGCGCTTCCCCGGGAGGGCAGCATCCGTGGTTGCTAAGGCAGCAGCGAATGATCTGCTCATCCACCTGGTTGATGCAGACACTATTTCGCTCTCGTTGGACGAAACGACAATCGGTGAGAACACCGGTTTATTGAAGGGCTCCCTGGAGCAGGCTCTCGCTGAGACTTTTGAGTTGGGTGACTACGTGGGAGCCTCAGGCTCGATGGCACTGCCGAAGGCTGTGCTGCGCACGAGCGGATACCTGGATCACCCGGTATTCCACACTCACCGCTCTGAAACCTCCATGATGCGCTACCTCAAGTCGCTCGCCGACAAGGACTACGCGCTGGATCGCGGCATGATTCCACTGGGCAGCTGCACCATGAAGCTCAACTCCGCCACAGAGATGGAAGCTGTCACCTGGAAAGAATTTGGCGGCCTGCACCCCTTCGCTCCGCTGGAGGACACCCAGGGATACATGATCATGATGTCCCACCTCGAGCAGTGGTTGGCCGAGCTGACCGGCTATGACTCGATTTCTTTGCAGCCAAACGCTGGTAGCCAGGGCGAATATGCGGGCTTGCTCGCTATTCGCGGCTACCACCTCTCCAGAGGCGATGCTCACCGCACGGTCTGTTTGATTCCCTCGAGCGCTCACGGCACCAACGCCGCTAGCGCGGTGTTGGCCGGTATGCAGGTTGTGGTTGTCGCGTGTAACGACCGTGGTGACGTCGACATCGACGACGTCAAGGAAAAGATCGCGGAACACCGCGACAACCTGGCAGCTCTCATGGTGACCTACCCCTCGACGCACGGTGTGTATGAGCCTGGTATCCGTGAAATCACGGACGCCGTCCACGAGGCTGGTGGCCAGGTCTATATCGATGGCGCCAACTTGAACGCTCTCGTGGGCTACGCCCGCTATGGCGACATCGGCGGCGATGTCTCGCACTTGAATCTGCACAAGACCTTCTGTATCCCCCACGGCGGTGGCGGCCCAGGTGTTGGTCCCGTGGGTGCTAAAGCACACTTGGCTCCCTTCCTGCCCGGTCACCCCTTTGCTCAAATGGATGTTCATCCACCCTTTGATCAGGTCACAGAGGCCACCGGAACCGTGGCACACACGGGCCCTCCCGTGTCGGCTGCACCCTACGGAAGCCCCAGCATTTTGCCGATTCCCTGGGCCTATGTGCGCATGATGGGACCAGATGGCCTTGCCCGCGCCACTGCCTCGGCAGTGCTCGCTGCCAACTACATCGCAGCACGCCTGCGTGAGCACTATCCCGTGCTCTACACCGGCGACAACGGCCTGATCGCTCACGAAGCGGTCATCGACATTCGCCCGATTACCGCGGAAACCGGAATCTCGAATGACGACATCGCTAAGAGACTGGTGGACTACGGTTTCCACGCTCCCACGATGTCCTTCCCCGTTCCTGGCACCCTCATGATTGAGCCCACTGAGAGTGAAGACCTAGGTGAAATCGAGCGCTTCATCGACGCGATGATTGCCATTCGCGAAGAAACCCGGCAGGTGCAGGCTGGCGTGTGGCCGGCGGAGGACAACCCCCTCACTAACGCCCCTCACACTGCCTCGAGTGTCACCAGCAGCGAGTGGGCTCACCCCTACTCCCGCGAGATCGCCGCATATCCTGCGGAGATGCGACGTCGCGAAGGTGGGGACCACTCGAGGGAGTCCCTCGCTGCCGCTCCCGCTGTTGCCAGCAAATACTGGGCACCGGTTCGTCGCGTGGACCAGGCGTTTGGTGATCGGAACCTGGTGTGCGCGTGCCCACCGATTGAGGCGTTTGCCTAGAGCTTCTGAAGTTCGCGCTTGAGCGTCTCGGCACTCTGGAAGGTGACGCCCACGAGGGCGACGTGCTTCCAGGCAATCTTGCCCTCGGCGTCGATGATGAAGATGCTGCGCCTGATGCCGACTCCCATGAGGGAGACGCCATAGGCCTGCACAACATCACCCTTTTCATCAGAGAGAAGGGGGAAGCCAAGACGCTTGGTGCGGGCGAACTTCTCGTGACTGCCAGCCGCCTGCCGTGAGATACCCCACACTTCAGCGCCGAGTTCCTTGAAGCCATCTAACTCATCCTGGTAACTGCAGAGCTGCGCCGTGCAGCCCGGAGAGTTATCAGCTGGATAGAACGCAAGGATTACGGGGTGACCGCGGCGCTCCGAGAGGGTGAAGTGAGCCTTCACTGGCTCACCATCCACCATCGTGATACCTGGCAACGTGAAATCAGGGGCACTCTGGCCAACATCGGGACTAGTCACGAGGGTTCAACCTAACCCACGTTCCCGAGAATTTCCGGGAAAGAATCCACAGCTAACGGATAGCCCACAAAAGCCACCACATCGATCAGCGTGTGGGCGGCGATGAGTGGTACCAGACGACCCGTTTTTGCATACCAATAACCAAAGACCAGGCCCATGACGAAGTTGCCAAGGAAGGCGCCAAAGCCTTGATAAAGGTGATAGGTCGCCCTCAAGAAGGCCTGAATGACAATGATGCCAATCACCGGGACGTGGAGCAGGCGCAAACGATTGAACAGGTAGCCCACCGCAATGATCTCTTCCAAGAGCCCCGCTCGAAGAGCCAGCAGAACCAGCATGGGGATGCTCCACCAGTACTCATCCAGTGCGCTTGGCACGACTGTCACGGTGAGCCCTAGTTCCCGACCGAGGAGATACAGCCCAAGGCCTGGAATTCCAATCAGGGCGGCAAGCCCAAAGCCCCAGGCGGTGTCACGCCCTGGCCTGGTCGCATCAAGGCCCAGCGCCCCAAAGCGTGGGGGCTGCGCCTGCCACAGCAGATACATCACGAGCGCCACCGGAACCAAGGAGGACACAATCCCCAAGATTTGATAAATGAAATCGGCCCACTCGTATTCACTGAGCGAACGGTTCAGTGTGGCTGTTTGTTCAGACAGCGCCACTTCCCGGGAAAGACGAACGGAAATACTCACAATCGAATAGAGCGAGCTCATCCCGAGGCTGAGGCCAAAGACCAGAAGAACCTCGAGAGTGAGGCGTGCTCTACTCACGAACTACTTCTTTGGTAGCGCAGGGTCACAGGTCGGCGTTCCACCAGGCAATGCGTGGCGGAAACGAGAAACAAACGCATAGCCCAGGGCTCCGACCCAGGAGATCGGGGGAAGTGCGATGAGGACGCCCAGGAGACGAAGCCACAGCACGGGTTGCGCACGCAGAAGGGCGCTTGCCGCCAAGTGCCCGGCGTACTGGTGAGTGCCGGTGATGTACCACGCGTACTTCGCCACGTCATCATCGCTCAGTGCGTAGTCATCAAGTGAAACGCTCTGAGAGGTCTTTGCCTCTGGGAAAGAGGGCAACCACGAGCGCAAACGATTCACCCAGAGGGTGCAAAAAGCGCAGTCGCCGTCATAAATGAGGACGTGGGACTGGAGCGCTGCGTTTCGTGCCATGGCCCCATGCTAAGGCGCCAGCCTGTGTGGCGGGTAGGATGGGGAAGCAGGGCTCGATGGAGATCGTTTCTGCATCCTCCACGCCCAGTAATGCAAAGGAAGTTCTCATGGCGTTAGCCACTCGCGATGACGTGCGCAATGTCGCCATCGTCGCCCACGTTGACCACGGTAAGACAACCCTGGTTGATGCCATGTTGACCCAGACCGGTTCCTTCTCCGCTCACGCGGCTGCTGCCGATCGCGCGATGGACTCGGGGGATCTGGAAAAAGAAAAAGGCATCACGATCCTTGCCAAGAACACCGCCGTGACCTACAACGGCCCGCACTCTGGTGGCAAAGACATAACCATCAACGTGATTGACACCCCCGGCCACGCTGACTTTGGTGGCGAGGTGGAACGAGGCCTCAGCATGGTCGATGGTGTTGTTCTGCTGGTGGACGCCAGCGAAGGCCCCCTGCCACAAACCCGTTTCGTGTTGCGCAAGGCGCTTGCCGCCAAATTGCCGGTGATTCTGGTCGTCAACAAGACGGACCGTCCTGACTCGCGGATTGATGCCGTTGTTCACGAAACACAGGATCTGCTGTTGGGTCTGGCCTCTGATTTGGCCGATGAGGTGCCAGATGTTGACGTGGACGCTCTCCTTGAGCTCCCCATCATCTATGCCTCTGGCCGTGAGGGTGCCGCAAGCTTGAACCAGCCAGCTAATGGTTCCTTGCCTGACAATGCCGACTTAGAGCCTCTTTTTGGTGCGATTCTTGCTCACATCCCAGCACCTCACTTTGATGACGAGCACCCGCTGCAGGCGCACGTCACCAACTTGGATGCTTCACCGTTCCTGGGTCGTATTGCACTGCTACGTATTTTCCACGGCGAGCTGACTAAGGGACAGACGGTGGCGTGGGTCCGGCACGACGGAACCGTCCAGAACGTCCGCATTACTGAGCTTCTGAAGACGCGAGCACTCGAGCGTTACCCCGCCGAGAAGGCCACCGCTGGGGATATTTGTGCGGTCGCAGGAATCGAAGAGATCACCATTGGTGAAACCATTGCTGACCCCAACGATGTCAGGCCACTGCCCGCCATCACCGTCGATGAGCCAGCAATCTCGATGACCATTGGCACCAACACCTCGCCTCTGGCGGGTGTGGTGAAGGGCCACAAGCTGACCGCTCGCATGGTCAAGGATCGCCTTGACCGCGAGCTCATTGGAAACGTGTCCATCCGGGTTGTTGATGTCGGCCGACCCGATGCGTGGGAAGTTCAGGGACGTGGCGAGCTCGCCTTGGCGATTCTTGTCGAGAACATGCGCCGTGAAGGCTTCGAGTTGACGGTGGGCAAGCCGCAGGTTGTCACCAAGAAGGTCGATGGCCAGACTCACGAGCCTTACGAGGCCCTCACCATCGATGCCCCCGAAGAGTTTGTGGGTGGCATCACTCAGCTTCTCGCGGCCCGAAAAGGCCGCATGGACACCATGTCTAACCACGGCACCGGCTGGGTTCGCATGGAGTTCACCGTTCCCTCCAGAGGCTTGATTGGTTTTAGAACCGACTTCCTCACGCTGACCAGGGGTCAAGGAATTGCCAACGCCATCTCTGCAGGGTTTGCCCCGTGGGCTGGCTCCATCGTCACCCGGAACTCGGGCTCCATCGTTGCTGACCGCACCGGTGTCGTAACGACCAACGCCATGATGGCCCTCCAAGAGCGCATGACGTTCTTTGTGAAGCCCACCGAGGCTGTGTATGAAGGCATGGTCGTGGGGGAGAACTCCAGGGCTGATGACATGGACGTCAACATCACCAAAGAGAAGAAGCTCAACAACATTCGCTCCTCGAACGCCGAGGAGCTCGAGCGCCTCACGCCGCCGCGTGAGCTGTCGTTGGAGGAGTGCCTCGAGTTTGCTCGTGAAGATGAGTGTGTTGAGGTAACCCCAGAAATCGTGCGCATTCGCAAGGTCGAGCTCGACCAAACGATGCGCGCGCGACTCACCTCGAGACTCAAGAAGCAGGACCAAAACGCCTAGCCCTCACTCGCTACGCTAAAGCTATGAAGGTCGCGAGGTTCAGCCAGGCTGGCGGGGAGCCCCAGTTTGGGATTCTCGATGGCAATGAGTTTGTCGTCTTGGCCGGCGATCCGCTCTATCACGGCATTAATCCCACCGACGCCCGTGTTCCCGAAGACTCTGTGCGCATCCTGGCGCCGGTGATTCCTCGGTCCAAAGTGATCTGTGTGGGGATGAACTATGCCGAGCACGCTCAGGACATGAACCACGATGGGCCGGATAACCCGCTGATTTTCTTGAAGCCCAACACCGCAGTCATTGGGCCAGGCGACCCCATCATCATTCCTCCAGTGGAGGGCCGCATCGTTCACGAAGGCGAACTCGCCATCGTTATTGGCTCGATTGCCAAGCGGGTCAAGGCGGAGGATTGGCGCGAGGTGGTCTTTGGATTCACGATCGCTAATGATGTCTCTGCGAGAGACGTGATGTTTGCCGATGGCCAGTGGGCCAGAGCCAAGGGCTATGACACGTTCTGCCCACTGGGACCCTATGTCGACACTGAGATTGACCCTTTCAATCTGGAGATCGAGACGTATGTTGATGGCGAGCTTCGACGCAAAGGCAACACCAAGGACCTGCTTCACTCCATCCCCGAGATCATCGCCTTCTGCTCAGACGTGTGGACGCTGTTGCCAGGCGACGTGATTTGCACGGGAACCCCCTCTGGTCTTGGCGGGTTTGTCGATGGCCAAACCATCGACGTCACCATTGAGGGGCTGGGCACGCTATCAAACCCTGCAAAGAACCGTGATGACCGCAACTTCTAACATCTCGATACCCGCTCTGCAGCGCCGGGTTCGCACCGTTCTCATGCTGGGCCAAGTGATGGCTGGGTTGGGCATGGGCGCCACCCTCGCGGTG
>JAIOWV010000038.1 GCA_021741945.1 Pontimonas sp. | reverse complement strand
TTCGAGCTTCGTGAGGCGGTGGGTGAGGGCGCCCGAGCTCACCAAGGTTTCATGAAGAAGGTTCTTCGGACTCATCCGGTAGGGCGCGCCAGCTCGCCGCAGCGCTGCCAAAACATCGACCTCGAAGGACTCGAGGCCGGAAGAGCGAAAGGCCTCTCGGCGGAAGTTCTCCACGTATTTAGCAATCCGAGTAACGCGGGAGAGGACTTCCAAAGGGGACACATCGAGATCGGGGCGTTCTCGACGCCACGCGTGGACAATGCGATCGACATCATCCCCTGAAACACTCACCCCACCATTATCGGACCTCTGGCAGACTAGGGGAGGCCTTCGGGCCTTTCCGCCTTGGTGTAACGGCAGCACGACAGCCTTTGGAGCTGTTAGGTCTAGGTTCGAATCCTGGGGGCGGAGCCAACACAGCATCCCTAGGTTGGCCATCACAGCGCGTTCCATAGGCTTAAATGATGGGTATGTCGCACAGCGCGCTTGCCGTCGTCATCTTGGCTGCTGGCCAAGGGACCCGAATGAAATCGGCAACCGCAAAAGTCCTGCACACCCTTTCGGGTGTGCCGATGATTGGCCACGTTCTCTCGACTGCTCAGGCTCTTGAGCCTGAGCACCTCGTTGTCGTCGTTCGGCACGAACGCGAGCAAGTGGAGGCAGCAGTTGCTGACTGGGCCCCAGAGGCGCTGTGTGTTGTTCAAGACGACATTCCCGGAACCGGGCGCGCTCTCGAGGTCGCCATTGCTGCCTTGCCACAGTCATTTAGCGGTGAGGTCGTGGTCGTCAGCGGTGACGTTCCACTGCTGGACTCCGACACCTTGCGTGTTGTTCTTGGTCACCACCGCGACCAGAAGGTCCCTGCCACCATCATCACGACCGTGCTGGATGACCCCAGCGGTTATGGCCGGGTGATTCGTGCGAGCGATGGTCGAGTCCTTCGTGTTG
Organism: Pontimonas sp.; assembly: GCA_021741945.1. GTDB lineage: Bacteria > Actinomycetota > Actinomycetes > Actinomycetales > Microbacteriaceae > Pontimonas. Next base: position 9,224 of record JAIOWV010000038.1, on the reverse strand, counting down.
TTGAAGAATCCGACGCCACCCCTGAAGAACAAGCACTCCTCGAAGTGAACGCCGGCAGTTATGTGTTTAGTCGCAGCGCTGTCGGAGAGGCGTTGAGCTCGATAGGAACCCACAACGCGCAGGGCGAGAAATACCTGACTGACGTCGTCGAGGCTCTGGCTAAAGACCACGAAGTCGGCGCTGTTCGGGTTGAAGATTCATGGTTGCTCCAAGGCATTAATGATCGTGTTCAACTAGGTGAAGTCCAGGCGCTCTTAAACCAGATGATTGTCCGGGGCCACCAGCTCGCAGGTGTGACGGTCCATGACCCCGCCAGCTGCTTCATTGATTTGGGTGTTGAGATCGACAGTGATGTCGAAATTCACCCGGGTGTCCAACTCCGTGGAGACACCAGCATCGCCTCCGGCGCTGTCATCGGACCAGACACGACCCTCACGGACACCACCGTCGGCGAGGGCGCCACGGTCGTTCGAACCCACGCCGAGGGCGCCCATATTCGTGCCGGTGCAAGCGTTGGACCCTTCTCTTATCTGCGCCCGGGTGCTGACGTTGGGGAAGACGGCAAGGTCGGCGCTTTCGTCGAAATCAAGAACTCCACCTTGGCGCGTGGCGCCAAGGTTCCTCACCTCTCCTACATCGGTGACGCGGACATCGGGGAGGGCACCAATATTGGGGCCGGTGCGATTACCGCGAACTACGACGGGGTGAACAAACATCGGACCGTGGTGGGGGCACACTCGCGCACCGGGTCACACACGGTCTTTGTCGCACCTGTCACTCTCGGTGATGGTTCGTACACCGCTGCGGGAGCAGTGGTGAGACGGAATGTCCCTGCTGGGGCTCTCGCGATTAGCGTTGCCGCACAGCGCAACCTAGAAGGTTGGGTTGAAGCCAACCGAGACGGCACGCCGGCCGCCACCGCCGCCAAGAAGGCTGCTGGCGGTAAAAAAGCCACTAAGGGATAATGAGGGGGGCTAAGGCGCCCCGGAAAAGAAGGCGAAACGACTGTGACCAATATCACCGCCACCACTCAGAAGAATCTCGTGTTGGTGAGCGGTAGGGCACATCCCTCACTTGCCGAAGAAGTGGCCAAGGAAATTGGCACTGAGCTTGTCCCCACAGAAGCGCGCACCTTCGCGAACGGCGAGATCTATGCCCGCTATGGCGACAGCGTTCGAGGCTCTGATGTCTTCGTCATTCAGGCACACCCTTTCCCCATTAACGAATGGTTGATGGAGCAGTTGATTATGGTGGACGCCCTCAAGCGGGCGAGCGCCAAGCGCATCACTGTCGTTGCGCCTTTCTATCCCTACGCCCGCCAAGACAAGAAGGGCCGCGGTCGCGAGCCGATTTCGGCCAGGCTCATCGCTGATCTTTTCAACGCTGCTGGTGCTGATCGCATCATGAGTGTTGACCTCCACGCTCCACAGATTCAGGGCTTCTTCGACGGTCCGGTCGACCACCTCTTCGCGATGCCCGTTCTGCTCGAGCACATTCAGAAGACCCTCGAGGCTAAGAGCCTCACCGTCGTGAGCCCCGACATGGGTCGCGTTCGTGTTGCTGATGTCTGGAGTGACAAGTTGGGCGCTCCTTTGGCTATCATCCACAAGCGCCGTGACCCCAGGGTTCCTAACCAGGTCTCGGTTCACGAGATTGTTGGTGAGGTCGAAGGCCGTGTGTGTTTGCTGGTTGACGACATGATCGACACCGGTCGCACCATCGCTAAGGCAGCAGAGGCACTCAAGAACGCGGGAGCCAAGGGCGTCGTCGTTGCGGCCACCCACGCGGTGTTCTCAGATCCTGCGACCGAGGTTCTGCAGTCGGACTTCATTGACCAGGTTGTTGTCACCGACACTTTGCCCATTCCTGCCGAGAAGCACTGGGATCGCTTGACGATTTTGCCGATTGCTCCACTGCTCGCCCGAGCGATTCGCGAGGTCTTCGAAGACGGTTCGGTCACCTCAATGTTTGATGGTGCCGCTTAGCTTCCACTCTGTGGCACAAGGCGCGGAGCGCCTGGTATAACGCCCAGGTGGGCAACGAAGGCTTCGCTGCCATCAAACATCACGGCGTAGCAATTCCAGCCAGGTATGGAGAGATTGAGCAGGCTAAAGCTTGCTTTAGCCGCACTCGCACCTGGGGCGTAGTAGTCGACTGCTATCTCGCAGGCAAAGTTTGCCGTTCGCACCTGGGTTGACCAGGTCACGATGAAACCGGGGAGCACAAGTGCCGCGATTGCCAGGCTGACGACGATCTGCATGATGCGCTTGCGCACGGGACGAAACGGTGGTTCGTCATCCTCAGGAAAGTTCATGCTCATGGTCACCTTCTAGTCTTTCACGCTGACTATGCTGTGCGCGTGACCGGCTTGGTGCGACGATTGGGCCCCCTGGGGGCCAGTGCCATTGGGCTGTCCTCGATGATTGGTGCCGGTGTCTTCTATGTCTGGGCACCAGCGGCACAGCGAGCTGGGTCATGGCTCCTTCTGGCTTTGGTGATTGCTGGCACGATTGCGCTGCTCAATGCCCTTGTCATGGCGCAGTTGTCGCTACAGAACCCGGTGTCTGGTGGGGCATATCGATTCGGTCAGAAGTATGTGTCGCCGAGGGTCGGTTTTCTCGCGGGTTCTTTGTTTCTTATTGGCAAAACGTCTTCGGCCGGAGCAATCGCCTTGGTCGCTGCCAGGTACTTGGCTCCTGACCAGGCCCCGGTTGTTGCTGCTGGTCTTGTGGCGCTGTTTGTCGCGTTGAACATCACCGGTATTCGCACCACTGCCGGGGTGAGCATGGTGGTCGTACTTCTTGTCCTTGGCGTCTTGGTCGCCACTCTGGGGGTTTCTTGGCCGGCGACGACTGGGCAGTTCGAGTGGGTGGATGCTGGTGGGTTTGGCGTACTTCAGGCCGCGGGCCTGATGTTCTTTGCTTTCGCTGGCTATGCACGCATGGCGACCCTCGGTGATGAGGTCAAGAACCCCAGCCGAGTACTGCCGGCGGTCATCATCGGCACACTTCTGGCCGTACTCGTGCTTTATGGCCTCATCGGATGGGTCTTGAGCGCCACCATCGGTGTGGAAGCGCTGGCTTTCAGCGCGGCACCCCTCGCCGAGCTTGCCCCCTCCGGACTCGCCCCCGTTGTGATCGCAGCGGCAGCCCTTGCGAGCTTGGGTTCCCTCGCTGCGATTTTGGCGGGCTTGAGCCGGACCTCTATGGCGATGGCCCAAGCGGGGGATTTGCCCGCACGGTTGGGCTTTGTGTGGTCGAGGACGTCGTCGCCGGTGGTTGCCGAGCTAGTGATGGGAATGGCCGCCGTTGCTGTGGTTCTTTTCTTTGATCCGTTGTGGTTGGTTGGCGCGTCTTCTGGTGCGGTGCTCAGCTACTACGCCATCGCCCACTGGAGTGCCATCCGCCAGCCAGCCCCCGAGAGGGTTCTTCCCTCGTGGTTGCCGTGGGTTGGCCTTGTGGGGTGCACAGTGTTGGTGGTGACTCTGCCGTGGCAATCGGTCATCGCCACGGCCGTGGCGATTGTGCTGGTTCTTGGCGTTTGGTCGCTTCGGGCGAGACGGGGCCAAAAACTCGGTTAGACCTGCAGGCACACCCTGGGCTAGCATGACGGAGTACTTCGGCGAGGAAGTGTCCGATGACACTTCGTAATCGACGCGGTGGAGAAGGCTCCTATGGTCTCTCCTCACGCTAGGACGTTCGAGTTCGAGAACACACTGACCTAGGAGCAAGAAAATGGCTGATAACCACGCTGTGGATGGCGACGTCCGCACTTCATTTGGCAAAGGCGCTGCGCGCAAGCTTCGCGCCGCCGGAAAAATCCCCGCAGTGGTCTATGGCCATGGCTCGGACCCGCTGCACGTTGCGGTTCCTGCGCACGAGACCACGCTGATTGCCCGTCGGGCCAACGCACTGATTGACTTGAAGCTTCCGAGCGACCAGCACTTGGTGTTGATCAAGGACATCCAGCGCGACCCAGTACGCCAGATCATCGAGCACTTGGACCTCGTTATTGTCCGCAAGGGTGAGAAGGTCACGGTGGACGTTGGTGTTCACGTCGATGGCGAGCCTTACCCCGGCATGATGGTCCAGCTTGAGCACAACACCATCAGTGTTGAAGCTGAGGCAACCCACATTCCCGAGTTCGTCAGCGTTTCCGTCGAGGGACTCTCCGCTGGCGCCCAGATTCACGCCGGCGACATCAGCCTGCCCGAGGGCACGAGCCTTGTCAGCCCTGCCGAGATGTTGGTTCTGGCCATCCACGAGCCCTCCAAGGCCGCGGACGACGAGCCCGTCGCCGAAGGCGAAGGCGCTGCAGCATCCGGTGGCACTGCCTCGGCCGCTGATGCATCGGGTGACTCGGGTTCTTCGGACTCAGGCTCTGGTGACTCAGGTTCTGCTGACGGCGACGCAGGTGGCGAATAGTCCTGTTTGGACGTTTCGGCTTAGCTAAAACCACAGGCGCCACCGAGTGGCTGATTGTGGGGCTTGGTAATCCAGGCACCGAGTATGAGCGCACGCGACACAACGTGGGATTCCGCGTGGTCGCAGCGTGCGCCGAGAGCGCATCGGTGTCTTTTCAGAAATTCAAGAGCCACGGGGTCACCGCGGCAATCAAGCACCCGAGCGGTGTGACGTTGCGTTTGGCGGCCCCCTCAAGCTTCATGAATCGCTCGGGGACCCCGGTCGCTGCGATGGCGTCGTTTCATAAGATCCCACCCGAGCGCATCATTGTTATCCACGATGAGCTTGATTTGGAGCCAGGCGTTGTCCGCCTCAAGTTTGGTGGGGGGCACGCTGGTCACAACGGGCTTCGCGACATCGCGCGCATGCTCGGCACCACAGACTTTGGTCGGGTGCGGGTGGGTATAGGCCGGCCTGAAGGCCGGATGCCACCGGCGGACTATGTGCTAGGGCGCTTTAGCGCCGCCGAAGAAGAGGCTCTGCCAGCCATTCTGGAGTTGGCCTGTCGGGGTGCAGAAGCGATGGCTGTAGAGGGCCTACTCGCAGCTCAGCAGCGCATCCACCCCCTCTCCTAGGGCACCTTCTAGACACCTAGACTGAGGCGAGTGAGTCCTGCCCCTATTTCCCACTGGCTAGCCCAGGATCAGGCTGTTGCCGGGGCGCTCACCGAACTAGCCCCTGGCGGTTCGCTCACACTTCCCGCTGGTGCGTGGTCGCCAGCTGTTGCTGCCGTGCTGCACAACGCCGGGCCCACCGGCGTTGTCGTTGTGGTGTGTGCAACGGGGCGAGAATCCGACCAGGTTCGTGATGAACTTCGTGGGCTGGTGCCCCCGAACACGACCGTGCTCGATTTTCCCGCTTGGGAAACCCTGCCCCACGAGCGCCTAAGCCCGCACGCTGAAACTGTTGCCAGACGGCGCAGTGCGCTCGGCGCACTGGCCGAGGCGGCTCGCGGTGACCGGGTCGCCCCACTCGTTGTTGTGGCATCGGTGCGGGCGCTTGTTCAACCAGTCAACCCCCGCATTCTTGATGTGCCCACCAGGGTTGCGACGAAGGGCGCCAAGGACTTCTCACTCGAAGACTGGGTCAGCTATGCGACAGATGCCGCGTATGCGCGGGTCGATTTGGTGACCAGGCGCGGTGAATATGCAGTGCGCGGTGGAATCGTGGATATCTTCCCCCCGCTTGCCGAACATCCGATCCGGATGGACTTCTTCGGGTCTGAACTGGAGACGCTTCACTACTTTGCTGTTGCCGATCAGCGCTCGTTGCCAGGCGACCTAACCGCCATCGCTGTTCCTCCCGTGCGAGAGATGTTGCTCAGTGCTGATGTCCGCCAGCGTGCCGCGCAACTTCAGGGGGAATATCCGGGCCTTGAAACGATGCTGGAGAAACTGGCACAGGGTATTCCGGTGGAGGGCATGGAAGCCCTCCAACCGCTGTTGGTGGAGGGGTTGGTTCCACCCTCCCATTTCTTCCCTGCCGACACCGTCGTCATCGAGCTCTCCGCGCAGAAGGTTGCGGCGAGGGCGGAAGCACTTCTTCACACCAACCGCGAGTTTCTCCACGCCGCCTGGGAAGCAGCAGCGATGGCGGGTGGCGCAGCACCGGTCGATGTGAACTCTGGGGATTTCTTGTCTCATGAGGAACTGCGCGCAGCGGTTGCTCCGAGGCCCTGGATTTCGATTGACAGCTTGGATAGCGGCGAGGTGGACACCCTTCGCCCTGGTGTCGCACCGCTTCCGCTGACGCAGCCTGGATCCGATGAAGTGTGGGAGTTTGTGGCCTCCAGGGTGAGCGCTGGCGACACCGTTGTCTGTGTCGCAGCCGGCCACGGCTTGGTTGAGCGCACAGCCCAGGTTCTCGGTGAGCGCGATATCCCGCATCGCATCGATGAAACCCTCGCCACCGAGCCAACCCCGGGGGTTGTCCTGGTCACCCAGGGTGTGATCCGGGAGGGATTCTGGCTCACCGAGGGCGGCCTGAGTGTTCTCACCGAGCGCGAAATGTATGGCAAGGCAGTCACCGCCTCGAGGCGTGCGGGTCGAGTGCTTGCGACCAAGAGAACGCGGGTCGTCGACCCGCTATCTCTGAACGCCGGTGATTACGTTGTTCACGACACTCACGGTGTCGGGAGGTTCGTTGAACTTGTTCAGCGCGAAATCTCGACCGGTGGGCGGGCTGCCATCAAGAGCCAGCGCGAGTTTGTCGTGTTGGAATATGCGCCGAGCAAACGCGGTGGTGCTGCGGATCGCCTCTATGTCCCCACCGACCAACTCGACCAGCTGAGCCATTACGTCGGAAGCGACAACCCAGCCCTATCCAAGATGGGTGGCTCCGATTGGGCCGCGGCAAAGGGTAAAGCACGCAAGGCCGTGCGCGATATTGCGGTTGACCTAGTCAAGCTCTACTCCGCGCGCATGGCAGCGCCTGGTTTTGCCTTCTCGCCCGACACCCCATGGCAGCGGGAGTTGGAGGAAGCGTTCCCGTTTGTGGAGACGCCCGACCAGTTGACCACCATCGATGATGTGAAGGCCGATATGGAACGACCCATTCCGATGGATCGCCTCGTCGCCGGCGATGTTGGGTTTGGTAAGACTGAGGTCGCAGTCCGGGCGGCATTCAAGGCCGTCCAAGACCAGAAACAGGTGGCGGTCATTGCACCGACCACCCTGCTAGTGAAGCAACACTTGGAGACGTTCCAAGAGCGCTATGCGCCCTTCCCCGTCAATGTGCGTGCGCTCTCAAGGTTCCAGACCGACACTGAAGCTAAAGCCGTAATCGCTGGACTAGCTGATGGCAGCATCGATGTCGTCATTGGCACCCACCGATTGCTCTCAAAGAACGTGGTGTTCAAAGACTTGGGCTTGGTCGTCATCGATGAAGAGCAGCGCTTTGGCGTCGAGCACAAGGACTCCCTCAAGGCGTTGAAGACGAATGTTGACGTGCTGGCCATGAGTGCCACACCAATTCCTAGGACCCTGGAAATGGCGGTCACCGGAATCAGGGAGATGTCGACGCTCGCCACTCCGCCGGAGGAGCGCCACCCGATCCTCACGTTTGTGGGTCCTTATAACGACGCCCAAGTTGTCGCAGCGATTCGTCGCGAATTGCTGCGAGAGGGCCAAGTGTTCTTCGTTCATAACCGCGTTCAGAGCATCTCGGCGAAAGCGCAGCAGATTGCAGAGCTCGTGCCAGAGGCCAGGGTCGCCGTTGCCCACGGACAAATGGCAGAAGCTGACCTGGAGCGGGTCATGGTGGATTTCTGGGAGAGACGCTTCGATGTTTTGGTCTCCACGACAATTATCGAAACCGGCCTTGATGTCACCAACGCCAACACGTTGATTGTGGATCGCGCGGAGCGCTATGGGCTCTCCCAACTCCACCAGTTGCGCGGTCGGGTGGGGCGAGGACGCGAGCGGGGCTACGCCTACCTGCTTTATGACCCAGAGCTCCCGATGGGGGAGAACGCCCACGATCGCCTCGCAACGCTGGCTGCCACAACCGACTTGGGTGGTGGAACACGGATTGCGCTCAAAGACTTAGAAATGCGAGGCGCTGGAAACCTTCTTGGTGCCGAACAGGCCGGCCATATTCAAGGCGTTGGCTTTGACCTGTATTTGCGCATGGTGGGCGAAGCCATCGCCTTGTTCAGGGATGACGTTGCCCCGGGACTCACCGAACTTCGGCTCGAGCTGCCCGTCGACGCAAGAATCCCCACCGACTACATCGATAGTGAGCGTTTGCGATTGGAGATGTATCAAAAACTCTCCGGCGCTGCCGCGCCGGCTGCTGGTGAGGGCGACATTGCCGAGCTCGTCGAGGAAATGACCGATCGCTATGGCGCCCCGCCCCAAGCTGTTGACACCCTCGTTCAGGTCACAACACTGCGTCGCAGAGCGATGGCGAGTGGTTTGAGCGAAGTCATGGTGATCGGAGCGAATCTGCGGGTGGTGGGTCCACCACTGCCCGATTCGCTCCAGGTTCGCATGGCCCGCCTGTATCCCAAGGCCAAATACATTGCCCCAGCGCGGGTGTGTCTGATTCCACTTCCTGAGGATTACAGCGACACCGCACTAGTCACCTGGGTCGCCGGTGTGATTGATGCGCTGTTCCCCGTAGCGGCTGATGCCGCGACCCCGGCAGACTAGAGCGATGACCGATAAGCACCTGGCCCTTAGCGCGCTAATCGACACGATGGCCACGCTGCGAGGGGAGGGCGGGTGCCCGTGGGATGCCGAGCAAACCCACGAAACCCTTGTGCCCTATCTCTTAGAAGAGGTCTTCGAGCTAGTTGAGGCCATCGAAACTGGCAACCGGGCTGATCTGCGGGAAGAACTCGGCGATGTGTTCTATCAACTGCTTTTTCACGCCGACATCGCAGCTGCGGATTCGAGTGAACCCTTCGACATTGACGATGTCGCCGCCGGAGTTGATCACAAGATGCGCCATCGCCACCCGCATGTTTTCGGTGATGGCGACGCGTCCACCGTTGAAGAAGTAACCGCGCGGTGGGAAGACATCAAGACCGAAGAGAAGAAACATCGCTCCAGCGTCCTCGAGGGCATCCCCGAGCGCCTATCAGCGCTTGCCAGAGCCAGCAGCACGCTCAAGCGCTCTGCGGGTGTCGTGGATTTTTCCCCAACGCACGAGACTCCGGTCTTTAGTAGCGAAGAACAGCTCGGCGATTACCTGCTGACGCTCGTTCACTCTGCGCGCAGCGCTGGCCTGAACCCCGAGACCGCGTTGCGCCAGGCGACC